>DASTYU010000177.1:0-19394 GCA_035764655.1 Candidatus Limnocylindrales bacterium | reverse complement strand
CCATCGTCCCCGGCTCGGAGGCGATTCCCGGGCCTGGTTACTTCCATGTGACCGCAGATCCACCTCAGGCCCAGCAGCAGGTGATCGTACTGCGACACTTCGGCTCCGATGGCGTCGAGTCCCAGATGCACGACTCATTCGCCCCGGGCACCACAATTGTCTTCGACGGTATTGGATTCACAGGCCCTCGCGGCCTCTCTGTGAACGGCACGGACTGCGCGGGACGATTTCACGTGCAGGAGAACCGGGTTACGGACGTCCTCCTTCATGTCGACGGGACCGATTGCCAGGTCGAGACGATCGGGATCCGTCCCGTGGAGGAACCTCATCCTTAGGACGGGTGTGCGCACAGAACAACAGATCGCCTGAATCCGGTCGCCAGTTCGGCGCGGGGCCGTCGATTCCGGGCGAATGGTGGTCACCGCGCACCGTTCGGCCACCTCGCCGGCCGCTTCGCCGCGTTTGTTGCGCTACAAACACCAGCCGCCGCTCGCAGTGGGCGGGCAATGGGCTGGTTGTTAGGGGGATGTTGCCGCGGACGGGTAGCAGAGTTGGACGGGTGTACCTCGGCCCACCGGACCATCTCCTCAACGCTCCATCCAGGAGCTTGCCGGGGACCCCCAGCCGGTAGCGGACGAGATGCCGAGGAGACCCCATGGCTACGAACACGCAGGACTACACCGAGACCGCGGAAGGCGGGGCGCAACGCTTGGCGGATGCCGCCGGCGACATCGCCCAGCAGGCGACTTCAGTGGCCGAGCAGCGCGCATCATCGACGATGACGCAGATCGGCGAGACGCTCGAGCAGGTGGCGCAGGCGGTGCACGGCGCGAGCGACACCCTTCGTACCGAGCAGCCGCAACTGGCGGGCTTCGGCGACACTGCCGCCGACCAGGTGGACCGCGCGGCGCAATTCCTCCGGGAGCACGACGCTCGTGAGGTGATCGACGGGGCACAGGACTTCGCCCGCCGCCAGCCGGCGGTCGTGATCGGCGCCGGCCTCGCCGTCGGACTGCTGGTCGGCCGCGCGCTCAAGAGCGCCAACGGCTCCCAACGTGCGCAGTACCGCTCCGCGGGGCAGTGGAGCCGGACCCCGCGCTACGCCGCCACCGGTTCGTACGGCGATACCTCGTACGGCACCTCCAGCAGCTACGAGGCCACGGGCGGCTATGGCGCGTCCGAGGACTACACCGGCGGCGCGGGCGCCGCGACCAGCACGACCACCCCGAACGAGGAGCGCTGAGCGATGGAAGCCCGCAGAGACGACCGGTCGCTCGGGCAGCTCCTCGGTGACCTGAGCCGCCAGCTCTCGACACTCGTCCGGCAGGAGATCGATCTCGCCCGGACCGAAACCACCGCACGGGTCACCGCCGTGAGCCGCGACGCGGCGCTCATCGGCGCCGGAGCGGCGCTCGGCTATGCCGGGCTGCTGTTCCTGCTTGCCGCGCTGGTCGCGTTGCTGATCCAGGCAGGCCTCGATGCGTGGCTCAGTGCGCTGCTCGTTGGAGCAGTGACATTGGCCATCGGCGGTGCGCTTGCCTGGCGCGGCCGTGAAGGGCTGCGGACCACGAACGTCGTGCCCGAGCGAACGATCGAGACGCTGAAGGACGACGCCGAGTGGGCGAAGGAGCAGATCAAATGACCGACGAGATCAATCCAAATGGCGACCTCGACCCGGCCGCGCAGGCCGACGTCGAGAACCTCGAAAACGACATCGCCGCGACGCGCGACGAGATGACCGACACCGTCCAGACGATCGGCGAGCGGCTTGACCCGGCCAACATCGTGCAGGACGCCAAGGACACCGTCCGCGAGGCGACGGTAGGAAAGGTTGAACAGATGACAAGCAGCGCCATGGACACCGCGACCGACGCGGGCAGCGGCATCATCGAGACGATGCGCCGCAATCCGATCCCCACGGCGATGGCCGCGATCGGGATCGGCTGGCTGTTGATGAACCGCAGCGACGGCCGTGGATCGTATCGGTCGGGCGCCAGCTGGGACGACAGCTGGCGTGACAGCGAGCGCTACGGCTACGCCGGGTATCCGAGCTCCGGCCGCGATCGGGGAATGACGGAGCGTGCCGGCGAGACGATCGACCAGGTCGGCCGCAAGGCCGGCCAGGTTGCCGACGACGTCCGCTCGACCGTCGGCTCGACCGTCGGGCAGTTGCCGGACCAGGTCGGCTCGACGGCCCGTGAGGTCGGCTGGAATGCCGAGCGCGTGGTCCAGGAGAACCCGCTCGCCCTCGGTGCCGCGGCCTTCGCGGTCGGCGCCGCGATCGGCATGGCACTCCCCGAAACGGACGTCGAGCGGAGCATGCTCGGCGGCCCGGCCGGCTCGGCGATCGACAAGGTCCAGGAGGCTGCCTCGGACGCCGTCGAGCAGCTCCAGACGAGCAACGCCTAACCCTCAGCTCCCTGCTGCGCACGCCGAACGGTGTTCTCCGAGCACCGTTCGGCCATATCGGCCACCGATTTCGCGGATTTGCTGTTTGGTGCGCACCACAGGCGATCGGGCGCCTATTCCGGGACCGCCTCCGGGCGCTTTCGCATGTAGTACTCGGTGAACTCGCGGCAGCGCCCGTCGTCGTCGAACCGGCAGACGAACACGTTGGCGAACTCGCGGTCGATCGCGGAGCGATCGTCGGTCAGGTAGCGCGTCCGGCCGTGCGCGACATACGTGTCGCCATCGACGGCCAGGACCTCGTAGTCGGCCTGCCACGAGCCCGGCGCGTCAGGATCGGCGAGCCACGAGGCGACGATCGCGCGCCGCCCGAGGATCGCCTCGTCGAACGGATCGTAGGCGTAGCGCGCGTCGGCGGAGAAGAGGTCGCCGATGGCCGCCGCGTCGTTCAGGCGCCACGCGTCGACATAGCGCTGCAGCCACTCCTCGAACCCGTTCCGGTCCATGGTGCAACGGTACCGCAGGCACGGTCCGCACGGGGATTGCGACCCTGCCGGTGTGGTGTAATACCGCCTCACATGGAGGGGTCCCAGCGGCCCGCTGCGAGCTGCCAGAGCGCCGGCCGGCAGCCCTCCGATTCGAGGTGATCCATGGGTATCAGCACCGCGCCCGGAGCGATGACCGGCGACGAGATCGTCGAGCTGACCAGGCGGCACACGATCTTCGAATGGTCGGCCCAGTCCAAGGTGGACCCGATTCCGGTTGCCGGGGCGAAGGGTTGCTGGTTCTGGACGCCCGAAGGCAAGCGCTACCTCGACTTCAACAGCCAGTTGATGTGCACCAACATCGGCCACGGCGACGAACGTGTCGTCAAGGCGATCGCGGACCAGGCGGCGACGCTGGCCTACGCGAACCCGTTCATGGCCACCGAGCCGCGGGCCCGCCTCGGCGCCAAGCTGGCCGAGCTGACGCCTGGTGACATCGACACGTTCTTCTTCACCAACGGCGGCGCCGAGGCGAACGAGAACGCGATCAAGGTCGCCCGGATGTTCACGGGTCGCCACAAGATCGCGGTGCGCTACCGGGCGTACCACGGGGGAACGGCCGGGGCCATCACGCTGACCGGCGACCCCCGTCGCTGGGCGGCTGAGCCCGGCATTCCGGGAGTGATCCGGATCCCGGATTTCCACCGCTGGGGCCAGAAGGAACCGGACCCGGTCGGCGAGGTCCTGCAGGCCACCGAGGACGTCCTGATGTACGAGGGCCCCAGGACGGTCGCGGCGATCATCGTCGAGACGGTTGTCGGCACCAACGGCATCCTCATCCCGCCTGACGGCTACATGCAGGGGCTGCGCGAGATCTGCGACCGCCACGGGATCCTGCTCGTCGCCGACGAGGTGATGGCCGGCTTCGGACGAACCGGGAAGTGGTTCGCCATCGACCACTGGGGCGTCGAGCCCGACCTCATCACGATGGCAAAGGGCCTGACGAGCGCGTACGTCCAGCTCGGTGCGCTCGGGATGCGCCACGACATCGCGGCGCACTTCCGCGACAACGTGTTCTACGGCGGCCTCACCTACAACAGCCATCCGCTGGCCTGCGCCACGGCGCTGGCCACGATCGACGTCATGGAGGAGGACAACCTCGTCGAGCGCGCCGCCCGGCAAGGCGCGGTCCTGCGCCAGCTGATGGACGAGATGACCGCCAGGCACCCGTCGGTGGGGAGTGCCCGGAACATCGGCCTGTTCGGCATCTTCGACCTCGTCCGCAACCGCGAGACGTACGAGCCGATGGCGCCGTACAACGCGACGAGCGACGAGATGGCCGCGCTCGGCAAGCATTTCCGCGCGGAAGGGCTGTACACCTTCGTGCGCTGGAACAACTTCTTCACGAACCCGCCCTTGATCGTCACCGACGAGGAACTGCGCCACGGCTTCGACATCATCGATCGGGGCCTCGACATCACCGACCAGGGGGTGCGAGCCAGCGCATGACGACGAGCGTCCCGGAGTCGCTCGCGCCGCCCGGGACGAGGCGGTTCCGGTCCTCGGAGGCGCTCGAGCAGGGGCGGATGTCGCGCCGCCGTCGCGTCACGCTGTTCGTCGTGTTCGGGGCCGCGATCCTGTTCCTGTGGGAAGCCGCCAAGTGGGTGGGCGGCGTCCCTTGGCGCTACGAGAACGTGTTCGGGTCCGGTACCGACTTCTTCCACGACCCGCCGTTCCGCTTCCCATTCGCGACGGATTTGAACCTGCCGCACTGGTGGAGCATCCTGGGCGCCCTCGTCGCGCCGGTGCAGCGCAACCAGGACGAATCCCTGCTGCAGTTCCTCCTCGGCGCCTCGTTCTACACGTGGCGTGAGGCGGCGCTCGGGTTCGTCCTCGGCGCGTTGCTCGGCCTGCTCCTCGCGACGCTGTTCGTCCACTACGGGCTGCTCGAGCGGGCATTCGTGCCATATGTCGTGGCGAGCCAGACCATCCCGATCGTCGCCCTTGCGCCGATGGTGGTGTTCGCATTCGGTCCGTCAATCACGTCGGTCGTCGTGATCGCGACGTACCTGACGTTCTTCCCGGTGACGATCGCCATGATCCGTGGCCTGCGTTCTCCAGATCCGCGCGCCCTCGAGCTCATGCGCTCCTACGCGGCCTCGAATTGGCAGATCTACCGGCATGTCCGCCTGCCGGCGTCCCTGCCGTACCTGTTCACCGCGCTCAAGATCGCGGCGACGGCGAGCATCGTGGGTGCCATCATCGGCGAGGGACCCGGTGGGATCCCCGATGGCCTGGGCCGCGCGATCATCAACTTCAACACGCAGTACATCAGCGGCCCGGAGAAGCTGTGGGGAACGATCCTCGTGTCCTCGCTGCTCGGGGTCGCGTTCTTCCTCCTCATCCTGGTTGCGGAGCGCTACGCCCTGCGCAACCGGCCGGGAGCGGCACAGCGATGACCGAGCATGCGGCTCCGTCCGCGCCGGCCGACACCGTCGTCCGGATCAGCGGCGTCGACAAGCTGTTCGGTTCCGATGGCGGCGCGGTCACGACCGCCCTGCAGGGCATCAGCCTCGACATCGCCCGCGGCGAGTTCGTCTCGCTGATCGGCCCGTCCGGCTGCGGCAAGTCGACACTGTTGCGGATCATCGGTGACCTGATCCAGCCGACCAGCGGATCGGTCACCGTCCACGGCAAGCTGTCCGCCGTTGCGCGCCGCGACCGGGACTACGGAATGGTCTTCCAGGCGCCCGTGCTGTTCGACTGGCGGACCGTCGAGGACAACGTCAAGCTCCCACTCGAGCTGATGGGCTGGGACAAGGCCCGGCGCGACGAGCGGGCGCGCGAGATGCTGGGCCTCGTCGAGCTGGGGGAGTTCCTGGACCACCGCCCGTACCAGCTGTCGGGCGGCATGCAGCAGCGCGTGGCGATCGCCCGGGCGCTCGCGTTCGAGCCGTCGATCCTGCTGATGGACGAGCCATTCGGCGCCCTCGACGAGATGACCCGCGAGCGGATGAACCAGGAGGTATTGCGCATCTGGGAGCGGACGGGGATCACCGTCGTGTTCGTGACACACTCGATTCCCGAGGCGGTGTTCCTCAGCTCGCGCGTGGTGGTGATGAGCCCCCGACCGGGACGGATCACCGATGTGATCGAGGTCGACCTGCCGCGTCCGCGGGACGTCGAGACACGCGAACAGGATCGCTACTTTCATCTCGTCACCGAGGTGCGCGAGGCCCTTCGGCGCGGCGGCGCCGACCACAGCGACCCCGGTGCGCCGGCCGATGACGCGGGAGCGGCCGCATCCGTCGAGCGGACCATGGCCGAGGGCGGGATCGGGTGAGTGCGGTCACAGCCGCCCCTCCCAGCGCGCCGACGCGGCAGCGCCGTTCCGGCCGCTGGGGACGCCGTGCCCGCTTGTACCTGCCTGCGGCGATCGTCTTCGTGTTCGCGATCGTGATCTGGGAGGTGGCGGTCAAGGCCGGGGCGCTCGGCAGCTTCCCATTGCCGGCACCCAGCCAGATCGTCGAGGCGCTGGCCGGCAACTGGACCTCCGGTCGCTGGCCACTCGGCCGCGCCGCCGCTGCGACCCTCTTCGAGGCCGTCGGAGGCCTGCTCATCGGCACGGCCGCCGGCGTCGCGGTCGCCTTCGCGACGGCACGATTCGGCACGGCGCGGGAACTGCTCATCCCGCTCGCGGTCGGCGCCAGCGCCGTCCCGATCATCGCCTTCGCCCCCCTCATGAACAACTGGTTCGGAGTGCTCAACCCGCTGTCCAAGATGATGATCGTGGCGGTGCTGGTGTTCTTCCCCGTCGTCGTCAACGTCACCCGCGGCCTGACGCAGGTCGAGCCCGCCGCCCTGGAGCTCATGCGCTCCTATGCGGCGTCGGAGAGTACGATCCTGCGCGTCCTGCGCATCCCGAATGCGCTGCCCTACTTCTTCACGGCACTCAAGATCGCCGCCACCCTCAGCCTGATCGGGGCGATCGTCGGTGAGTATTTCGGTGGTTCGAACGACGTGCTGGGCCGGGTCGTCGTCCAGAGCGCGAGCGCACTCCGCTTCGACGTGACCTGGGCCGCGATCCTGCTCGGTGCCGCAACCGGCATCGTGTTCTACCTCGTCATCGTCGGCATCGAACGCCTGGTCATTCCGTGGCACGCCACGTTGCGTGCCCAGGAGTCGTAGGGGAGGAACATCCGCCCGAGGGTTTCCGGCTGTGGGCGAGCCGCGTGAGGAGTTGACCCACCGAGGGGTCGAGTCGAGGAGGAGAGATGAAGCGATCCAGAACATTCCTGGCGCTGGCCGCGGGTGCCGGCTTCCTGTTCGCCGCCTGCAGCGGCGGCACCGCGTCGCAGGCACCAGAGTCGGCCGCCGTACGGCTGCAGCTCCAGTGGGCCCCGCAGGCGCAGTTCGCGGGCTACTTCGCCGCACAGGGCGAGGGGTACTTCGAGGACGAGGGCCTCGACGTCACGTTCGTGCCGGGCGGCCCGGATGTCATCCCGCAGGTCGCCGGATCGGCCGCGGACGGCCCCGAGTTCACGATCTCGTGGGTGCCGAAGGTCCTCGAGGCTCGGGTCGGCACCCCGCCGTCCGATCTCGTAAACATTGCCCAGGTCTTCCAGCGCTCCGGCACGCTTTCGGTCTCGTGGAAGGACTCGAACATCACGTCGCCTGCCGACTTTGCCGGCAAGAAGGTCGGCGTCTGGGATTTCGGTAACGAGTTCGAGGTCACCGCCGCAGGCAAGAAGGCCGGTCTCGAGGCCGGGACCGATTTCGAGAAGGTCATCCAGCCGTTCGACATGACCCTCCTGCTGTCGCGGGACATCGATGTCGCCGAGGCGATGATCTACAACGAGTACGCGCAGGTGCTCGAGGCCAAGAACCCCGAGACCGGCGAGCTCTACAAGCCCGAAGACCTCAACGTCATCAACTACAACGACGAGGGCACGGCCATGCTCCAGGACGCGTTGTTCGTCCGCAAGGCGTGGCTCGAGCAGTCGGGAAACGAGGATGTCGCGACGCGCTTCCTCGAGGCCGCCTTCCGTGGCTGGATCTTCTGTCGCGAGAACGCCGACAAGTGCATCGAATACACCGTCGACCAGGGCTCGACGCTGGGCGCGGGGCACCAAGCATGGATGATGAATGAGATCAATCCGCTGATCTGGCCGTCGCCGAACGGCATCGGCATCATGGACAAGGCGCTCTGGGACCAGACGGTCGCGGTGTCGATCGAGGCCGGGATCATCCCCGAGGCGCCGTCAGCCGACGCTTATCGGACCGATCTTGCGGAGAAGGCGCTGGCCAACATCACGGACGCCGACACCAAGGGCACCGACTTCCAGAAGGGGACCGTCGAGGTGACCGAAGGCGGCAACTGACTCGCCGTCATCCCCGACAGCACGAGGGCCGGCCCGACGGGCCGGCCCTCTCCGATTCGTGGGAACGGTGACTAGCGGACGGGCTCGTCGAGGTCGTCGTTCTTCACTTCCTCCTCGGCCTTGTCGCCGACACCGGCGCCGGCACCGGCACCCACCGCGCCGCCGACGACCGCGCCCGGAGGTCCGGCGATCGCCCCGCCGATGACGGCGCCGCCGACCGCGCCCGCGCCGCCGCCCGCTGCCGAGCCGGCCTCGTCGTCGCCCTCGGCTGCCTCACCGGCGAGCGCGCCACCGGCCGCTCCGACGATCCCGCCGACGATGGCGCCCGGGGGCCCGCCGACCGCCGCACCGACGGCTGCGCCGCCCAGCGCCCCTGCGCCCGCGCCAGCGGCTTCGGCGCCGACTTCGCGCTCGTCCTCGGCGCGCTCGTCGAGGTCCGTGTCGACATCGGTATCGAGACCGGTGCGGTCGATTCGCTCGTTGGTGTCCATGGACCGTCTCCTGATAAGGGGGTGAGGCACGCTGCCCCGCCTGCATCGAAGGGTGGGGGAGTGGGCATTGCGGTTCCGGCCATCCGACGCCGTGCGTCCATTACGGGCGCAGGACGACTCCGGTGCCTTGCCGGGGTGCGTATGCTTCCGTCGCGTGAACGAGACCGAATACGCCCCCCTCGCTCCCGAGGCCAAGCCGGCCGAATCGTCGCCCCCGGCAGACGTGCCGAAGGACGTCACCCGTCGCAAGCGCTTGGTCATCCTCGCGCGCACGACCTTGATCATGCTGTTCATTGCCGGCCTGGTGATGCTTGGGCTCGGGGTCGCGTCGCTGCTCCTCGCCGACCCGCCCGAGGTCAACGGCTGGCTGCGCTACATCTTCGGCCGGGTGTTCGGGGTCGTGGCGGTCGGCCTCGCGGCCGTGCTGGGCATCCCGTCCGCGGTGGGCCTGTGGGCCATGGCCGGGGCCCGCGAGCCTGATGCCGTGCCCGCGCTCGCCGAGACCCCGCGCCGGGTCCTCGCCGGTGTTGCGGGCGTGACCATCGCCCTGACCGCCATCGTGCTGCTCGTGACCGGCAGCGCCGCGGCCATCCTGAACCTTGGCCTGCTCGGCATCGTCGGGCTGGCATGCTTCGGACTCGCCGGCGCAACGTCGTTCTCGCCGCACCGCCTCCGCGCGATCCTGTCGGGCGTCGCGCTCGTGCTGGTGGCGCTGGGGTCGCTGTGGGTGCTGTGGAACGCGTTCGTCCGACCCCCCGTCGGCGGTTAGCAGCTGGGCGCTAGGTCCGCCCCGCCCAGATGCCGACCGCCTCGAAGCGCAGCGGGACGTCCACGAGGATTACTTCCGATGTCTCGTCGGCGCGGATCGACACCGACGCCTGGTCGGTGACCTTGGCGGCGTCGCCGGCCGCGACAGCTTCGCCGTCAAACGCGGCCGCGCCGTCGATCAGGTAGACATAGGCGCCCCGGCCTTCGCCGATGGCGTGCCTGACCTCGACACCCGGCTCGAGCCGTGCCACGTGGACCGACGCGTCCTGGTGGACCTTCACCACGTCGCCGCCCTCCGGCCCGATGACCCGGAGCAGCCGGTTGGTTCGGTCCTCGGTCGTGAAGACGCGCTGCTCGACCCCCGGCGGCAGGCCGGCCGTGTCGGGCAGGATCCAGATCTGGATGAAACGCATCGGGTCGTCCTTCGACGCGTTCAGCTCCGAATGGAGCGCGCCCGAACCGAGCGTCATGCGCTGCACCGAGCCGGCAGGCAGCGGCCCGAACGGTCCGCCGACGTTGTCCTCGTGGCCGAACGTGCCCTCGACCACGTACGTCAGCCCCTCGACGTCGCGATGGGGATGCAGCGGCCACACGGCGCCCGGAACGAGCCGGTCGTCGTTGAACACGCGCATCGCGCCGAACGAATCGTTGTCGGGGTCGCGGTACTGGTCGAACGAGAAATGCCAGCGGGCGCGGAACCAGCCACCCTCGGTCTCGTAGATCTCGGCGTCGCGCCGAATGCGGACGGTCATGTCAGTAGGAGCGTATGCGATCCCGGTTCGTGTAGCCCCCGCCGGCCCAGCTGAAGACGTCGAACGCGAGGCCGAGGCCCAGCCAGATGTAGTCAAAGCCCGTGATGCCGCCCGGCGCGACCAGCACCCACATCAGGGTCATCCATGGCAGCAGCAGGAAGCCGATGAGCGGCCAGATGAACGTGTCGAATGCGGCGCTCCAGCGCAGCGGCTCAACCAGCCACCAGATCAGGATCGCGGCCCTCGGGCCGACGGCGAAGAGCGCGGCAACGGCGCAGCACATGGTTCGACCCTCTTACTCGCTCTTCCCGGTCCCGAACTGGCGATCACCAGCGTCGCCAAGGCCCGGCATGATGTAGCCCTTGTCGTTGAGCTGGCGGTCGAGGGCGGCGCAATGGATCTCCACGTCCGGGTGCGCGGACGAGACCGCCTCGACGCCTTCCGGCGCCGCGATCAGGTTCAGCAGCTTGATGCGGACCGGCTTGACGGCGCCCCAGCGCTTGAGCACCTCGATCGCAGCCGTCGCCGAGCCGCCAGTGGCCAGCATCGGGTCGAGGATGAGGCACAGGTCCACCGTGGCCGAATCGGGCAGCTTGTTGTAGTACTCGACCGGACGGAGCGTTCGCTCGTCGCGAAACAGCCCGAGATGCCACACCTGGGCCTCGGGGAACAGTTCGAGCATCGCGTCGACCATGCCGAGACCGGCGCGCAGGATCGGCACCAGCCCGATCCGCTCGCCGAGCTCGGCCGCCTCCATCTCCTCGATCGGCGTCCGGATGAGCTTCGGGCGGACGCGGGCATCCGCGAGCGCCTCGTAGCCGAGCAGCCAGGACAGCTCGCGCACGACCTCGCGAAACTTCTTGGGCTCGGTCGTCACGTCGCGCAGGATGCCGAGCTTGTGGAGCACGGCCGGGTGCTGTGACACGTGCAGATTCGGGCTGGGCACGGGAACCTCGGGGACGATGTCGGGACCAGCGGGACGGTGCACTGCATCGTAGCAAAGGCTCCGCACGGGCCTGTCATCGGGATGACAGCAGGTTCCCGATTGACGGCGCAGCCGCGCGGACGTAGCGTCCGGATCGCGGCCGGGTGGGGGTCGCCGGATGGCCAGACGCTGTGCCCGCGTCGGTTGCCCGGCCGAGACATTCCGGCCGTACTTCGTTCCCCGCGGTATGCTCGGGCTCCCTTGGAGCCAGGAGACCGATTCGCTCCGTGACCGCCACGGCAGCCAGCCCACGAAAACCCGGCACGCGGACGCGGATCGTGCCCCCGATCCTCGTTCGGCAGATGCGCAACGGGATCGAAGAGAGCGTCCACCGCGGCGACATCGTGGAGGTGGACGCCAGCGGCGAGCTGATCCGTGCGCTGGGTGACGTCAACCGGCTCGTGACCCTGCGCTCCACCGTCAAGCCGTTCGGGCTCATTGCGCTCGTCGAGGCGGGCGCAATCCAGGCGTTCGACCTCGAACCCGCCGAGCTCGCGATCATGGCGAGCTCGCATTCGGGCGAGGACGTCCACGTGCGGACCCTGCAGGGCCTGTACCGGCGCGCGGGGGTGAGCCAGTCGCTCCTGGCCTGTGGCATCGAGGGCATGCCGCTCGACGCGCTCACCGCGACGCGCCTGGCACGCGACGGCGAGCAGCCCGGACCCATCCGTCACATGTGCTCGGGCCAGCACTCGGTGTTCCTGCTGCTGTCACGCCTGAAGGGCTGGGATCCGGCCGAGTACTGGACCGACGGCCATCCCGCACAGGTCGCCTATCGCGCAGCGGTCGCGCGCGCCTACGACACGCCACCGAACAAGCTGCGAACCGCGATCGATGGCTGTGGGCTCGCGACCTACGCCTTCCCGCTCCGCGAGGTCGCGCGCGCCTTCGCGATGCTGGCCGATCCCGCGGCGGTTTCCGAATCGGATCCGCGCAGCTCGCTGGCACCGGCGCTGACCCGGATCCGCGATGCCATGCTGGCGAACCCGGAGATGGTCGGCGGCCGCCACGACCGGCTCGACACATCGCTGATGAAGGCGGCGCCCGAGCGCCTCGTGAGCAAGTCCGGCATGGAGGCCCTGCGCGGGGTCGCGATCCTGCCCGGCCCACGGGTCGGCGTGCACGACGAGGGAGCCACGGGGCTGGCGATCAAGATCGAGGATGGCGACGGCTACGACCGCGGCACGTGGGCCGCAACGGTGGAGGCGCTGCGCCAGGCCGGCGCGCTCGACGAGCAGGCGTTGCGCTTCCTCGGCCACTATCACCGTCCCCAATTCCGTGACCCGCACGGCCGGCTCGGTGCCGAGGCGGTGCCGGAATTCGAGCTCGCGCCGATCGGCGAGCTGAGCCGCTGAGCGGGAGCGGCGGAGCGGCGTCCCGATGACCCGGCTGCGCGATCCATACGGCGTCCTGGGCCTGCCACGCGGCGCCTCGCAGGACGAGGTGAAGCGGGCATACCGGCGGCTGGCCAAGCAGCATCATCCCGACGCCACCGGCGGGCGCACGCTCGCCCGCTTCCTCGAGATCCAGGCGGCGTACGAGCAGCTGGTCCACGGGCGCGTCGGTGGGGGAGAAGCGTCCGCGGACGGCGGGCCGCGACCGTCCTGGCAGGCGGATCCCGCGCGGGCGGACGCCACGCGGCGGGCCTACGGGCGCGGCCGTCGAGCGGGAACACGGCCGCCACCGGCCGGGGGAACTCCCCGTCAGCGTTCCGACGAGGCGCCGCCGCAGGAGCCACGCCGGCGGGGACCGCGCAAGGCAACCCTGGGTTCGACGAGCTACGACGAGGCCGTCGACCAGCCGTTCGATCCCGACTGGTCGGGTTCGAGCTGGTACGGCACCACGTCGGGCACGTACTGGACGCTCAACCCGCGCGAGTACGCCGACCCGCGCAAGCACGGACCGGAGTACCAGGCACGGGCGCGCCGGAACGCGGCCGGCGGACCGGACTCTGAACCCGCCGGACCCGGCGAACCGGCCGAAGCCGCCGAACCTGCCGACCCCCAGGAACCGGGGTCCGTCGCGTCGGCCGGAGCGGGCTGGCGCCCCGCGGCAGAGACGTCGACCGGGACGGAGTGGTCGGCAACGCCGGGATCGCGGTCGGCGGAAGCGGCGTCGCCCGGCGAGCGCCGCCGCGCTCCCGAAGACGCTGCGCCTTCGCCCGCGGAAGCGACTCCCCCGCCCGGCTTGCCGGACCTCAGCCGCCTCCTCGAGCCCGACGCACGACGCGGTCCGGCCGCACGGCTCGGGATGGCGCTCGCGGGTGGCCTGCCCATTGCCCTGTGGCTCGCCTGGCTGCTCGGTGAGCTCACCGGCTGCGGACGCTTCGCGGCGACGTGCGAGCCCGAGGTCGTCGCCGCGGCGTGGGTCGCCGGGTTCGTCCTGGTCGTGGCCCTCGTCCTGCTGCCCGCCGCCGCTGCCGTCCTCGTGGCGGGCGCTCTCGGCGCGTTGGTCGCTGCGATCCCCGCCACCGTCTTCATGACGGCGACCGGCGGCGCGCGCATGCCGGACGAGAGCGGTGTTGTCCTGGGCGTCGCCCTGATCGTCGGGTGGCTGGGTGGGGTCATCTTCGCGACGAACCGTTGGGTCCGCCGTCCGGCCCCGCCCGGTCCCGTATCCTGAGGGCATGCCCCAACGTCGCCACGAACCGCGCGACCCGTCCTCGGCAGCCCAGGAGTACCTGCTCGCGCTGCGCGTGATGGCCGCCGACGGCCGGAAGGTGACCGCCGCGCAGGTCGCCCGCCGGTTGGGCGTGACGACCCAGGCCGCGAGCGAGATGTTCCGCCGCCTGGTCGCGGACGGGCTCGTCGCCCATGCCGACTCGCGCGAGTTGCACCTCAGCCCGGCCGGCCGGGCCGCCGCCGACACCATCTTTCGGCGCCATGCCCTCATCGAGTGGCTGCTGACGTCGGTCGTGGGCCTGGGCTGGGCCGAATCCGATGAGGAGGCGATGCGCCTGCAGGGGGCCATCTCACCGCGCGTCGAGGCGCGTCTCGACGAGATGCTCGGGCACCCGGAGACGTGCCCGCACGGCAACCCGATCGACGCCGCCACGGCGGCCCGACGTCCCAAGGGCATCCCGCTCAGCGAGCTCGAGGCCGGCGAACGCGCAACGGTCTACCGCATCACCGAAGATGCCGAGGAGGATGCCGGCCTCCTGTCGTACCTCGAGGCCCGCGCGCTACGACCGGGCGCCCACATCACGGTGCTCGCGCGCTCTGGCTCGCTGGATTCGCTGACCCTCGACGGTCCTCGCGGACGCGCGACCCTGGGTCTGCATCCCGCCGCGCTCGTGCACGTGCTCCGCGGCGAAGCCGATCCGGAGCTGTTCCACACGGTCCCGACCCCGGCCTGAACCGCTCATGGCAGACGTCCGTGTGCGCATCGCACCGAGCCCCACCGGCCCGCTCCACATCGGGACCGCGCGAACCGCGCTCTACAACTACCTCCACGCCAGGCACGTAGGCGGGACGTTCATCCTGCGCCTCGAGGACACGGACCAGGCCCGCTCGTCGATCGCGTACGAGAAGGACATCCTGGACGGGCTGCACTGGCTGGGGCTGACGTGGGATGAAGGTCCCGAGGTCGCCGGCGATGCGGCAAAGGGCCCGCACGCGCCCTACCGCCAGATGGAGCGCCTCGAGCTCTACGCCGAAGCCGCCCGCCAACTGCTCGCCGGGGACAAGGCGTATCCCTGCTACTGCACGCCCGACGAGCTGGCCGCGGAGCGAGCGCGCCAGGAGGCGGCCAGGGAGCCGCCGCGCTACTGGGGCCGCTGCGCGACTTTGACGCAGGAGGAGCGCGCGGCGTTCGAGGCCGAAGGTCGCCGGCCGGCGATCCGCTTCCGCGTCGGCGAGGGCACGGTCGCCTTCGACGACACCATCCGCGGCCACGTCGAGATCGACGTCGCAAACCTCGGCGGGGATTTCGTCATCGTCCGCGCCGACGGCTCCCCGCTGTACCACTTCGTCGTGGTGGTCGACGACGCCGAGATGGCCATCACCGACGTCATCCGCGGCGAGGACCACCTGTCGAACACGCCCAAGCACATCCTCCTGTTCCGCGCGCTGGGCCATGAGCTGCCGCGCTTCGGGCACCTCCCGCTGATTCTCAACCCGGACCGCTCGAAGATGAGCAAGCGCAAGAGCCAGACCGCGCTGAGTGATTACATCGCGCAGGGCTTCATCCGCGAGGCACTGGTCAACTACCTCGCACTGCTGGGCTGGGCGACGGGCACGGAGGAGGAGATCCTTTCGCTCGAAGAGATCGTGCTCCGCTTCGATATCGCCGACGTGCACAAGGGCGGCGCGGTGTTCGACCGTGAACGCCTGGAGTGGCTCAACGGCCAGTGGATCCGCCGGCTGTCATCGGAGGACCTGATCGACCGCCTGCGACCGTTCGTCGCGGCCGAGCACGAAGCCGGCCGGATCGACCGCATGCCAGGCGACGAGGAGCTGACGGCGCTGCTGCCGGTGGTTCGCGACCGGCTGCCGACGCTCGGAGCGATCGGCGACCTGGCCGGCTTCCTGTGGGTGGATCGACTTGACGTTGATACCGGGGTGCTCGTGCCGAAGCGCTGGGACAGGAAAACGGCGGTCGAAGGCCTCACGGCGGCCGCGGCAACCATCGACGCCGCCGCCGAGGTGGCCTTCGAAGCGGACGAGCTCGAGCCTCCGTTGCGCGCGCTCGCCGAGGAGCGCGGCTGGAAGGCCGGCGACCTGTTCATGGCGATCCGCGTGGCCGTAACGGGACGAACGGCGACGCCGCCGCTGTTCGACACGCTCGTCGCCCTCGGTCGCGAGCGGACGCTCGAGCGGCTTCGTGCGGCGATCGAGCTGCTCGAGCGTTCGCCGGTGATCGTTGACGGGACGTGAACGACGCGTTAACACGGCCTGAAGATGCTGTGCCGCGAATGGCACGCACCATCCTCGTCGTCGACGACGAGGCAACACTCCGCGAGACGGTCGTCGACGCGCTGGAGGCGGAGGGGTTCAAGGTCAGCGCCGCGGCCGACGGGCGTGAGGCGCTCGTTCGCTTCCGTGCGGAACGTCCGGACCTCGTCCTGCTCGACCTGATGCTGCCCGAGATGTCGGGGATCGAGGTGTGCCGGATCATCCGCGCCGAGTCCGGCGTGCCGATCGTGATGCTGACCGCCAAGGATTCGGAGCTCGACAAAGTGGTCGGGCTCGAACTCGGTGCCGACGACTACGTGACCAAGCCGTTCAGCCTGCGCGAGCTGTCGGCCCGCATTCGGGCGATCTTCCGGCGCGCCGAGCAGGCCGCCACGGAGCACAACCCGCCCGCGAGCGTGGCGATCGGGGACGTCCAGGTTGACCTCGCGGGTCACCGCCTGCTGCGCGACGGCGAGGTGCTGCCGGTGAAGCCGAAGGCGTTCGAGCTGCTCGCGTTCCTGCTGCGAAACCCGGGCCAGGTGTTCACGCGCGACCAGCTGCTCGAGCGGGTGTGGGGCTATGACTATGCCGGCGAGACGCGCACCGTCGACGTGCACATCCATTGGCTGCGGAGCCAGCTCGAGCCGGATCCGGCGAACCCGCAGTTCATCCACACGGTCCGCGGCGTGGGGTACGTGTTCCGCCGGCCGGCGGCCTGATCAGGCGCCCTTCGCGAGCATCCGCTCCATGGCCTCCGCGGCGTCCTCCGCCGCGTCGATCGCGTTCTCGAGCTCGCGGTAGATGTCACGCCACTTGATGACCTCGAGCGGTTCCTGCCCGTCCCGGAAAAGCCGGCCGACGGCGGCACGCGACAGCCCATCCGCCTCGTGCTCGAGCTCGGTCACGCGGTCGAGGTGCGGGCCGATGCCTTTCATGCCGTCGAGCTTGCGCAGCGCGGCCGCCAGCTCGGTGCCCTGGTCGCGCAGGATCACGGCCATCCGCCGGCACTCTTCGGTCGGCTGCTTGACGTCGTAGATCACGAACGTCTCGGCGACAGCCTGGATGCCGTCCACGACGTCGTCGATCCGCACCGTCAGGTTGTGGATGTCCTCGCGGTCGAACGGCGTGACGAATGCATCTTCGAGCTTGGCGTTGATCTCGTGATCGATCTCGTCGCCGCGCTTCTCGAGCGCCTGGATCTCGGCGATCCGCTCGTCGAGCCGGTCATACCGGTCCACCAGCTCGGCCAAGCGCTCGGCGGCCAGGGCGAGGTTGTCGCCATCGGCGACGAAGAGATCGAAGAACTTGACGTCCCGTGGGATCAGGCGAAAGGCCATCAGGGCACCTCCGTTGGTCGGGTTGGCTCAGCCGAGCCCGACGGCCGACATGAGAATCCAGGCGACCGCGGCCACGAAGCCGGCGGCGGGGATCGTGATGACCCAGGCGATGAGGATGCTGCGAGCGACGCCCCAGCGCACCCCGCGCACGCCCCGGGCCGAGCCGACCCCCATGATCGCGCTCGAGATCACGTGCGTCGTGGAAACCGGCATGCCGAGGTGCGCTGTCACGAACAGTACGCTGGCGGCCGTCGTCTCCGCCGCGAAGCCGTGGACCGGTTCGAGCTTGACCACCCGGTGACCCATCGTGTGCATGATGCGCCAGCCGCCCACCGCCGTTCCCAGCGACAGGGCCGACGCCGACACGATGATCACCCAGGTCGGCACGGTGACGCTGTCGATCAGTCCGGCCGAGAACAGCGCCAGGGTGATGATGCCCATCGTCTTCTGCGCGTCGTTCGAACCGTGCGAGAAGGCCATGAATCCGGCCGAGCCCACCTGCAGGCGGCGGAAGACGTTGTTGGTCCGATGGCGCGGGGCACGTTGGAAGATCCAGTACAGCGCGACCATCAGCGCGAACGCCGCGACGAAGCCAATCGCGGGCGACGTCACCATTGGGATGAGCACCTTGTTGACGATGCCCTCGGGCTTGAGCGCGCTGGGCCCCGCCGCGACCAGCGTGGCGCCGAACAGCCCGCCGATGAGCGCATGGCTGCTCGAGCTCGGCAGCCCCACGTACCACGTGATCAGGTTCCATGCGATGGCGCCGATCAGCGCCGCCGCGATCACGACCTGGGTGGTCGTCTGCTCGTCGACGAGACCGGCCCCGATGGTCGCCGCCACCGCCGTCCCCGCGAAGGCGCCGATGAAGTTGAACGACGCGGCCATGAGAATCGCGTGACGGGGATGGAGCGCCCGGGTCGCCACCGACGTGGCGATCGCGTTGGCCGTGTCGTGGAAGCCGTTGATGTAGTCGAAGACGACCGCGAGCGCGATCACCGCGACGAGCCCCAGCGTCAGGCCTTCCACGGCACGCTCGGCCACCTCCAGGTTCGGAGCCTTGGGCAGGGGCGCCTCGTCCGTGGCCGGCTCGGGTGGCCCGGACGAACGTTGACATGACGATAACGTGCCGCTGACCAGCGGACCTCACCGTTTGGGCATGGCCGTCGTCCTTCGCCGCACCAGCGAACCGCCGATCGGTCTCCCGCCGTCCCGGTCTCTCCTCCCCGCGGACGGCGCACTCGCTGCCGAGGCCCGAGGCCTCATCCGCCGGTTCGCCGATCCGAAGCACGTCCCACCCGCCTGGTCCCAGGCCGCGTTCATCCGCGAAGTCGGACTGGTGCGGACCCATCTCGCCCCGATCCGGAGTCGTGGGGGGTTGGCCGCCTCGTTCTCTCGCGAGGCGTTCCACGCGACTCCGGGGGAGGGGCGGGACGACGTTCCGGGCGCGGTCCGTGTCGCCTACGCCCTGCGCTGGCTCGAACTGGGAAGCCGGCGCTCCGTCCCTTCATGGCCGCCCGCAACGATCGCGAGCGACGCCGCCTCCTGACGCACGCGGCCGGGTCGCGGGCGCGCCCGCTATCCTTCGCGCCATGCGCCTTTCGGATCTCTTCTTCACCACGCTCCGCGACGACCCCGCCGACGCGGAGATGCCGTCACACCGCCTGCTCCTTCGTGCCGGCTACGTCCGCCAGCTCGGGGCGGGCCTCTATTCGCTCCTTCCCCTCGGGTTTCGGGTCAACAAACGTGTCGAGCAGGTGATCCGCGAAGAGATCGATCGGATCGGCGGGCAGGAGATGGAGATGCCGGTCGTGCATCCCGGCGACGTGTGGCGCCGGAGCGGGCGGTACGAGTCGGTCGGCCCGGAGCTCGCGCGCTTCAAGGACCGCGGCGACCG
>DASTYU010000176.1:0-17960 GCA_035764655.1 Candidatus Limnocylindrales bacterium | reverse complement strand
CCTGACGGCCGAGCGGATCGAGGGCATCCCGCTCATTGAGATCATGGTCGCCCGGCGCAACCGCGACCAGGTCTACCTCGAAGCGCTGGCCGCTGCGGGCCACGACCTTGACCGCATCGTCCGTCGCCTCGACTGGAACATGCTCAACCAGGTCTTCGTGTTCGGTTACTTCCACGCCGACTTGCACCCAGCCAACCTGTTCGTCCTGCCCGGCGACGCGATCGGCTACGTCGACTTTGGCATCGTCGGGCAGCTGCCGAACCGTGTTCGCGACTCACTGACGCGCTACAGCTGGCTGCTCTTCCGGGGCGACGTGGAGGGCGCCGTCCGCGAGCTCATGCGCTGGTTGGCGCCGGGCCCGGCGACGGACTCCAACGCTGCGCGCTGGCAGCTCATCCGCGTCCACCAGGCCTTCCTGTATGACACGGTCGCCAGCCGGACGCGGGTGACGGAAGACGCTCCCGGGCCGGCGCGCGACTCGACCGACAATCCCTATTCGCGCCTCGCGGTCGATATCCTCGCGACGATCCGGGTCCACGAGCTGACGCTGTCCGCGAGCATCGTCGCCTATCTCAAGATGCTCGTGACCCTCGGCGCGCTTCGCCACGCGCTCGCGATCGAGTACGACCTCCAGGACAACGTCCGCCAGTTCGTCCGTCGGCTGGCCCGCCAGCAGGGCATGGCCTGGCTTGACCCAAGGCGCACGGTCGACCGGCTGTTCGCCGGAGCTGCGCGCATCCAACGGACCATCGAGTTCATGGAGTTCATCGAGGGCCAGGAGTCGTTCATCGTCGAAGCCCAGACGTCGCTGTTCGGGTTCCGCCGGCGGATCCGGCAGGTTCGGCGCCGGCTGGTGTCACTCGGTGTCGGCGTGCTGGCCGTCGGCGGGTTCCTGTACCTCGTGCTGGCGTATCCACGCGAGACTCGGCAGATGATCCCGGGCGACCTGCCTTACCCCTTCCTGCACTACGGGCTTCTCGGGCTGCTGATCATCCTCGTCGTCGTCCTGATCTCGAGCTTGCGCGACATGGGCGACAACCACTAGTCCGGCGGGCCGGACGATCAGTGATGGGAGCGGTCAACCGACCGCTCCCGTGTGATTTCCGTCCTGGCTACTGGACCGTGACGTTGACGACGTCCTGCACGTCGGCGTCGATCGACACGATGTCAGCCCCGTCGAGCGTATCGAGCACGAGGGTGTCAAGGTCGGGATCCGCGTGGAGGATCCGCACCACCGCGGACAGGCCCGTGACCTCGGCCGCCGCACCGACGGTGGACGCACGGATCGTGTCGATGCCCGGCGTACCGGTCACGGTGACCGTGTCCGCGACTCCGTCGGACAAGGTCCCGCCCAATGCTGTCGCGAGATTGACGTCGACCCGGCGAAGATCGGTTGCCCCCACATCGCCGACCGTGATCGCGTCCGTGCCTCCGAGGGCGCGGACGTCGATGACCTCGACGTCGTCGAGATCCATCACGATGGATCCCTGGACGCGGGTGAATCGAACGCGGCCGCCGTCCGCCGTCGCGGCCATGATCTCGTTTCCGGCAGCGCCGTTGAACACCATCGTGTCCGAGCCGCTGCCGCCTTCGAAGCGGTCGGACCCGTCGCCGGGATCCCAGACAAAGGTGTCGTCGCCGCTGCCGAGGAACGCCGTGTCGGCACCGCCATTGCCATCGGCGACGTCGTCGCCCCGACCCCCGTCGAAGGTCTCGGCGCCGCTGCCCCCGAGGAGCGTGTCGTCGCCGTTTCCGCCCGCGATGCGGGTGGGCTTGATGGTCGTGAACACACCGTTGGACTGATCGATCACGACCACGTCATCACCGTTCCCGGCGTCGACCGCGATCGCGGCGAAGGTCGCGAGGTCGAAGGACTGCTCCGCCGATCCGTCATCCACGAGGAGCCGGTTCGAGTCGAGCGGACTGAGGCGCAGCGCGATTCGTTCCGGGTTCGGCCCGCCGTGAAGGACGAGTGTCCCGTCGACGACTCCGCCAGTCAGCTGCGGAGCAGCTCCGCGTGCCACGCCACTGCCGACCAGCAGGGTGAGCATCAGCGCGCCGGTGAGCGCCCCGAGGACGCCGCCGATCAAGGCCTGCGTCGCGTCGCGTGGGCGCGCACGTGTTGCAGTTCCAGTCATGGTTGATCTCCTGTTCCTGGCCACCTCAATCGGCCAGGCAAGGGATCTGGCGCCAGAACGGGATGACCGTGTGCGGGAGCCATACGGAGACGGTCTCGCCTCCGGTTTCATGAAGCCGATGTCAATTCGCTGACACCGGGCCCGTGATCACTCGGGCAATTCGAGTCCCGCGAGGAGCTTCCGCAGGAGTCCCTCCAGCGAGGCCATCTCGGCGGTGTCAAAGCGCTCGAGCAGCTGCTGATCGCTCAGGGCCACGGCGCGCACGGCCGCGTCCACGGCATCGAGGCCCTCGGCCGTCAGTTCGACGATCACGCCGCGACGATCGTGTGGATCCGGCAGCCGACGCACGAGGCCGCGTCGTTCGAGCCGATCGGTGCGGCTGGTAATTCCAGCGGAGGAGATCATCAGCCCGCGCCCCAGGCGGCTCGGGGAGAGGCGATGGGGCGGCCCCGCGATGCGAAGGGCGCTGAGCATCCCGACCTCACCGCGGCTCAGTCCGAACCGGCTGAAGACCTCGTCCTGCCTGCGAGCGAGCAACGGGCCGATGCGGCTCAGGCGCGCGGTCACCCGCAGCGGCTCCATCTCGAGATCCGGGCGCGCCGCGCCCCAGCCACCGAGTACCCGATCTGTTACGTCCTCAGCCATCGGCTTGAATCGTACCTCAATAAAAGTCTTGACGTAAGTATCTCACTTGCGAGATAGTTATACAAAAGTATCAAGAGGGGAACTTGGTGATCGAAGCGTCCCAAGCACCCAAGCCGCAGACGGACGAAGAACTGGTCCTGTTGATCGCGGACGGATCCGCCGAGGCACTCGGCTCGATGTACGACCGGCACGTTCGTGATGTCTTCGCCCTTGCCAGACGGACGACCGGTGATGCAGGCCTCGCCGGCGATGTCGTCCAGGAAACCTTCCTGACTCTCTGGGACCGGGCAGAGCTCTTCGATCCGGCGCGCGGGTCACTGCGAGGTTGGCTGCTCGCGATCGCCCGCAATCGGGCGATCGATCATCTTCGCTCTGCCCGCCGCCACGATCGCGCCGTCACGTTCTCCGCGCTCGCGACGCCGGACGCGGACGACGGCTCGCTCGCGGATTGGCTCGCGATCGCAGGGGCTCCTGTCGCGACGGGCCGTCCGGATCCGAGTCCGGAAGCCGCCGTGGTCGATCTCGAGGGTCAAGCGTCCATGGCGGAGGCGATCGCATCGCTCCCGCCGGCGGAACGCTCGGTGATCCGGCTCGCCTACGGCGCGCACCTTACCCAGGTCGAGATTGCTGCGAAGCTCGGCTGGCCGCTGGGAACGGTCAAGACGAGGACGAGGCGCGCACTCAGGCATCTGCGCGATCGGTTGGACCCGGCAACGACCGGTGCCCTCGCGATTGGCGGCCGGACGCCATGCCCGCGGACGCACCCTGCGATCGATGCGACGACCGGGTGCGTGTAGGCCGCTCCTGTCGGACTGAAACCGGCGACGGCCGGCACGGCGTATGGACGACTCCGGGTGTGCTGCCCGGTAGACCACTGATCGAAGGAGACAGCCGCTTGGCAACCTATCTGGACATCCACGACATCCCCGGGGTGAAGGCGGCCGACGTCGTCGGCGCCCACGCTGCCGACGTCCGCGTCCAGGGCGACTTCGGGGTGACCTATCGCCACTACTGGGTCGACGAGGAGGCCGGCAAGGTCTTCTGCCTCGTTGACGCACCCGATCGCGACACCGCCACCCGGGTTCACCGGGAGGCTCACGGCCTCGTCGCACAGACGCTGTACGAGGTCACGCAGGGCGCATAACGCGATGCCGAACGGCCGGGCTCGCGCGTGTCCTCCCTCGCGGCGGAGCTCGGCCGATTTCGGCCTATGGGTAGCCGGTCAGACCACGATCTCGTCGTTGACGTCCGGCCGGGCACCGACGGACACCGGCTCGCCCTCGACCTCGCCGACCTCCTCGCCGGGGCGCGTCCGCGTCCGGCGCATGTTGATCTCGACGACGTCGTGGGCGAGGAACAGCTCGAGTGTCCAGTCGACGGCGACGCGAATGCGCCGCTCGAGACTCGGCAGCTGGAGGAGGTAGTAGCTTCGCCACAGGAACCAGGCGATGAAGCCAGAGACCTTGATGCCGCGGATCTCACCGACGCCACGGAACCGGCCGAGCGAGACCAGCATGCCCTGTTGGTCGTAGTCGAACGGCGTCGCCGGTTGCCCGCTCAGCACCGCGAGGATGTTGCGCGCCGCGTGCGGCCCCTCGCGCACGGCGTGCTGGGCCGTGGCCGGCATCGGGCGCCCGTTCTTCGGGTCGATGATCGAGGCGCAGTCCCCGAGCGCCCACACGCGGTCGAGCCCCGGCACCGCGAACGTGGCGTCCGGGCGCACCCAGCCGCGCTCGTCCAGGGCCTCCTCCGCCACGTTCAGTGAGGCGAGCACCGGGTGCGGCGCGTTGCCGACGGTGCTGATCACCGTCTCGGTTCGGATGATGCTGCCGTCATCCAGCTCGACGAGGTCGGGCTCGACCCGAGTCAAGCGGTGGCCGAGTCGCAGCGACACGCCAAGCTCACCGAGCTTCCTGGTCGCATAGCGCGCGAGACGCTCGCCGAACTCCGGCAGGACGTGGCGCCGGCTGTGAACCAGCACCACGTGCGGTTCCGGAAGGTCGGCGAAGGTCCGCCGGGCCGTGCGCAGCAAGTCCTCGAGCTCGGCGGCGACCTCGACGCCGGTCGACCCGCCGCCCACGACCACGAACGTCAGCTTCGCTTCCTGCAGCTCGCGGTCCTCAAGGCCGGCAGCTTCTTCGAGCATCGCCAGCGCCCGGTTGCGGAGATAGAAGGCGTCGCCAAGGGTGCGCACGCCGAGCGCGTACTCGGGCATCCCGGGAACCGCCCGGAAGTCCGTCACGCTGCCGAGCGCGACCACCAGGGCGTCGTACTCGACCTCGAAGGCTTCGCCGCTCTGGCGGCGCTGCACCACGACCCGCTTGCGGATCGGGTCGATGCGCTCGACATAGCCGACCTCGACCTCGACGTCGCGCAGCATCCGCCGCAGCGGCACGACGACGTGCGTGGTTTCGATCGCTCCCGAGATGATGTCGGCCATCAGCGGCTGGAAGACGAAGTAGTTCTCGCGGTTGATCAGCGTGACCGACACGCCGGGGTCGCCCAGCCGGCGGGCAAGCCGGTTCTCCTTGCGCAGCCGCTTCGTGAGCTCGCGGGCGGTCGACATGCCCGCGAACCCGCCCCCGAGGATGACGATCCGCTCGTTCATCGTCAGCCGAACGTGAAGCAGTATGCCTCGGCGCCGGCGTCGAGGAACTCGATCTCGAACAGGGTCGAGTCGACACGGTCGGTCTGGCGGATCAGCTGGTAGAGCCGTTGCTGGTCGAGCGTGCCGCGGCCCTCGGCGTCGACGTCGGTCCCGTGGTCGTCGGCGGGCGGCCGGCCGTCGATGAGGACACGGTACGGGATCGCCAAGCCGGGCGATCGCGGCCCCATCACCAGGTTGACGTCCCGGGCACGGAAGCGGAACGCGATGCGCCCGTTCGGTTCGTCCAGCACCGAGGCATGCTGCGCGATCGTCCAGGTGCCGATCGGGGCCCACTCGTTGAGGCGCAGGCCATCCGCCGGACCGTACGCATGCGATTTCCCGACATAGGCGCCATCCGGTGAGGCGTAACCCGAGGCCTGGGCGGCGCCGAGGTAGGTCTCCGGCGATCCGAGGTTGCTCCAGTCCGCCGCGACCTCCGTTCCGCGTGGATCGACGGACACGAAGGCCGGGTCGAAACCCTTGGCGCCAACGCCGGTCAAGAGTTGCTGGATGATCATTTCGGACATCTCGTACTCGCCCTCACCGTAGTGGTGATAGCGGATCCGGCCTTCTGCGTCGGCGACGTACAGCGCCGGCCAGTAGTGGTTGGTGAAGGCGCGCCACACCCCGTAATCGCTGTCGATCGCGATCGGGTACGGGACGTCCAGGTCGTGCAGGTTCGTCACGATGTTGTCGACGTTGCGCTCGAAGCCGAACTCCGGTGTGTGGACGCCGATCAGCGTCAGCCCGTGGTCGGCGTACTTGGCGGCCCACGCCCGGGCGTATGGCAGCGTGCGCAGCCAGTTGACGCAGGTGTACGTCAGGAACTGGACGGCGACGACGCGACCGCGAAGGCCCTGCGGGGTGAGCGGTTCGGAGTTGAGCCAGCCGGTCGCACCGTCGAAGCCGGGCAGATGGCCCTCGACCGGGAGCTCGGGCGGCTCGCCGGCCAGCCGGTGGGCGATCGACCGGACGAAGCCCGGTGCGCTGGTCGAGAGGGTTGCGGTTCCACCGCCGTCCTGGTCGCGAACGTCGTTCGTCATGGGGACACCTCCAGACGAACAACCTACACCCTCCCGGTGATCGCCTCGCCGGGAGCACCATCGCCTGAACGCCGCGAGACGGATTCGAACGCGGGTCGCCTACTGTCCCTCGAACTGCACACGCGAGACGGGGGATTCCGGGGGATGTTCAGCAGATACCAGTACACCGTGGCCACCGATTCCGAGCGCGATGCCGAGCGCCGGCGGCAGGAGGAGCTACGGGAGCTCATGGCTCGGCCCGATGCCGCGCCCGAACCGGTGAGGGCTGCCGTTCGGCGCAGGTCTCGACGTTCGTCGCTCGCCGGTATCGGGCGATGGTTCGCGGGATGGCTGGCGATGGGACGCCGCCGGCCCACGCGGAGCGCATCGAACCGCTGACGGCGTGACCGGGGCCGGACCATGAGGAGCCCCGCGCAATGTCGTGGCTGGGGGGAAGCGACGACACGGTGAGGGCTCCTCGAAGGCACATGGTACGCTGAGCGAGTCGTCCATGTATCAACAGATTTGTAGAGTTTTTGCGTGGCCCCATCCTCGTTTCGCGACCCCGACTGGATCCCGCTCTCCCAGGCGAGTCGTGTCCTTGGTGTCTCGCCCGCCACCCTCCGCCGATGGAGCGATGCGGGGCGGCTCCGTGTCTTCACGACGCCCGGCGGCCACCGGCGCTTCTCGAGGTCGGCGCTGGAGCGCCTGCTGCCCGCCGATCGGCTTCGCCGGCCGTCGATCGCGGCCGGAGGCATCACGACCAGCCGGATGGCGAGGACCTATCGCCGGGCCAGCCGCGAGGTGGCGCCCCAGCTGCCGTGGATCCACGATCTCACCGACAAACAGCGGCTGCTCTTCCGCGAACGCGGCCGGGTGATGACCGCCACGTTGCTGCAGCACCTCGACGCCGCACATCCCGAAACCGCGGAGCTGCATCTCGAGGAGGCTTCGGGTGCGGCCGAAGACTACGGGAGGATGGCGGCGGGGTTCGGGTTGTCACTGAGCCAGACCGTCGAGGGCTTCGTGCGGTTTCGCGCCCCGTTCCACCATGAGCTCGCGCTGACGGCGAAGCGCCGCGGCTTCGACGCCGCCGAGACCACCGATCTGCTGGTGGCATCGGAACGAGCGATGGACCGGATGCTCATCGCGATGATGCGCGGCCACGGCGACCCGGTTCGGCCCTAGGTCGATTCGCCGCTCGTGCTCCCGGGCCGGACCAGGCCGGTCTCGTACGCCAGCACGACGAGCTGCGCCCGGTCTCGCAGGTCGAGCTTGAGCAGAAGGTGCGAGACATGGGTCTTGACCGTCGGCTCGGCGAGGACCAGGCGGTCGGCGATCTCCCGGTTCGCGAGCCCTTCCGCGACGAGCTTCAGCACCTCGATCTCGCGCTCCGTCAGATGGCCAAGCGCACGGTCGTGGTCGGCATCGGTCGGCATCGGGAGCCGCGCGAACCGGTCGAGTAACCTCCGCGTGACCGCCGGCGCGATGAGCGCATCACCGGCCGCGACGACGCGAATGGCGGCAACGAAGTCGGCGGGAGTGACGTCCTTGAGCAGGAACCCACTTGCGCCGGCACGGAGGGCATCCACCACGTGCTCGTCCGCATCGAACGTGGTCAGGACCAGGATTCGCGGCGCGACGCCGCCCGCGTCCGTCACCAGGCGTCGTGTCGCCTCGATTCCGTCCATCACCGGCATCCGGATGTCCATCACGATCACGTCCGGGCGGTGGCGCTCCGCGGCGGCGATGGCCTCCCGCCCGTTGCCCGCTTCGCCGACGACCTCGATGCCGTCCTCGTCGGTCAGGACCATCCGGAAGCCGGTCCGCACCAGCTCCTGGTCGTCGACGAGAAGGACCCGGATGCTCATCCGACCGGCGCCATGTCGATCGGCAGCCGCGCAACGACGCGAAACCCGGACGGTGTTGGTTGGGCGTCGAGGGATCCACGGAGCATCGCGGCGCGCTCGCGCATCCCGACAAGGCCGCGGCCGGCGTGGACGGCTTCGAGGGCGGGAGCCGGACCCGGCCCACGTTCGTCGTCGACCGAGATCACGAGCGCACCTGGTTCATACGCCACCGTCACCCGCGCGCGACCGCCGCCCGCGTGCTTCAACGAGTTGGTCAGGGCCTCCTGGATGATCCGGTAGGCGGACAGCTCCAGCCCGGGATCGAGCCGGCGTCGTTCGCCCTCGACCGACAGGTCCACCGCCAGCCCGGCCGCCCGAACCTGGCCGATGAGGTCGTCGAGGAGATCGAGCCCGGGCATCGGCCCCGCGGGCTCGCCCTCACCGAGGACGCCGAGCATGCGCCGCATCTCGGTGAGCGCCTGGCGCCCGGTCGAGGCGATGGATTCGAGTGCGGAACGCGCTTCTTCGGGCCGGCGCTCCAGCGCGCTCAGGCCGCCACCGGCCTGGATGACGATGACGCTCACGTGATGGGCCACCACGTCGTGGAGCTCACGGGCGATCCGCTCGCGCTCCTCGAGCACGGCACGTCGCGTGCGCTCCTCCCGCTCCGAGTCGACCAGGCGGGCGTGCTCCACGAGGTTCTCCGTGTACAGCCGCCGGATCCGGGCCGCGTCGCCCACGAGCCACGCGACGACGAGGACCAGCTCGGTCTGGATGAGGCTCTGCAGGACATCGGGTAACCCGCCCCGCCCGATCAGGAGGGCCCCGACCATCGCCCCGGTGAGCGCGGTGAGCCCGAGCGACGTCGGCCGATCGAGCCGCTCGCCAACGGTGTACACCGCGACGAGCAACCCGAGCCCCGCGAGCAACTCCTCCCCCGCGGGCAACAGCGCGATCTGCACGACCGTCGCGCTGACGACGATGAGCAGCACGGCCAACGGGGCGCGGCGGCGCACGATGAGCGGCAGGCTCTGGAGCAGCAGCAGGGCAACCGTGATGGGCCCCGTCGGCCCAAGGTCCGCCGCACCGGACAGGTACGGCAGGAACGACAGCGCGGCGAGGCCGACGGCGATCGCGACATCGATGGGATGGATGTCGAACGGCCACGAACGGGCAGGTGCGGTGCGGCTCATGTGCGGACCTTAGCGCCCGGAATCCGTGCCGGACATCCGTCTGGGGGATGAGCCGGGCGATACCCCGGTATCGCGAGCGGTCGTTCCTTCCATCCCGGGGTCGCTCATGGATCGAGCCCGCGGACGGACGACGCGGCGGGCGCCGGACCCGACGCTGTCCTCGGCACGCAGGCCACCTCGGCCGGCGACCAACCGAAGCCCAAGGACACCCAAGATGCGCTCCATCGCTCGAACCCATCCCCTCGCAGTCTTCCTGGCCATCGCGTACTCGGTCAGCGCGGCGATCTTCGCGATCCCGCTGCTGTCCAACGCCGGGATCGGGGTGATCGACCTCGACCTGCCCGGTGTCGCGCCGTTCATCCTCCTCGATGCCGTCGCGCTGGCGGTCGCCGCGTTCATCGCGACGGCGCTGGCCGACGGGCGCGCCGGCGTTCGCGACCTGCGGCGCCGCGTCTTCAACTTCCGGGTCCACCCGAAGTGGTACGTCAGCGCGGTCCTGCTGCTCCCGGCAGCCGCGCTCGGCGCCGCGGTCGCGGTCGGTGGCGCCGCGGTCCTGACGTCGATCATCGGTAGCTCGGCAACGATCGCGATCACGATCGCCGTCGGTGCCCCGCTCGCGTTCGTTCTGGTCAACTGGTGGGAAGAGGCCGCCTGGACCGGCTTCGCTCTCGAGCGGCTCCAGCCCCGGCTGGGCCCGATCGGAGCGAGCGTCGTCACGACCTGGCTCCAGGCGCTCGTCCATGTTCCGCTCGTGTTCGTCGTCGGAGGCGTGACCGACGGTCGCGTGCCGGCCGAGCAGATCCCCTTCTACCTCGTCGCGCTGTTCGTGCTGCCGATCCCGGTCCGCATGACGCTCACGTGGCTGTATAACCGGGCGGATCGCAGCATCCCGATCGTCGGGCTGTACCACGCGGGTCTCGGCATCGCGACTGGCACCGCGCTCATCCCGGTGGTCGCCCCGGACGTGAACCCGCTGTGGGTCTACGCAGGCTTCGCCGCCGTCGCGGCCGCGATCCTGATCGCGACGCGCGGCCGGCTCGGATTCGGGCCCGCGGCACAGCAGCCCCGGAAGGCTGCCGAGGTCGCGATGGCCTCCTGACGACACATCGCACGACCCTCGACGCGGGTGGCCTTCGGGCCGCCCGCGTCCCTTTGCATCCGGGACGGCGCGGGCGGCGTAGGGATCATGGGAGGATGCATCCGATGCCGTTCGATCTCTATGTCTGGCAGTCCCCGCGCGATGTCGACGATGCGCGGGCGGCCGCGCTCGTGCGCGAGTGGGAAGAGGCCGGTGCAGATCCGACCCGCGGCCCATTCGAGCCGAGCGCCGACATCGGTTGGTTCCACCGCGAGCTCAGGAACGACCGGACTGCCCTCGACCTGGTCTCGGATGCCAATCCGAACCCAAGCACTCGGCCGGTCTGGTTGTCGGCCAACGATGTCGAGCCTGCGGCGCGGCTCGTGGCGATCCGCCTGAGGCCGGAGACGACCGCGGAGGACGTGAACGGTGTCTTCAGCCTCGCCGTGAAGTACGACCTCGTGGTGTTCGACGCACGCAGCGTCCGCGTCCACTTCCCGATGCAGGAGATGTCGGATTACGCGGATGCCACGTTCTGGCCGTCGGGCGCCATCCAGGCCGCAGTCGCCGGTGGCTTCGGGCTCCTCATCGCCGTCGTAGCGTGGGTCATCGGCATCCCGATCCTCAGCTGGATCGTGATCATCGTCGGGGGGTTCATGTTCGTGATGGCCGTGTACACCTTTGTCCACGAGGGGCGGAAGGCGCTGCGCTCCAGGGGCTCGGGCACGAACGCGCCGCCCGGCTGACCCGGACGGCGCGCTCGCCGGGCCACGGACACCGGGCTAGATCCGTGGCGTACCTCTCCCATTCGTGCTGCGTGCTGTAGCGGGTCGTTAGCGGTCCCGGTTCGCCCTCTTGTGGCCCTCCAGCAACGCTGACACGAATGGAGGCGCTGATCGGTGTATCAAGCGATCCTTCGCGACCGGCTTCGTGCTCACGGCACAAATGGGCACGATTCGAAAGGGCTCATGCCGGAGGGCGCCGGCCAACCGCTGGGCGGCCGGCCGACGCTTGCTCGGGTACTACTCCCCGGTCAGGGTGCAGGGCTTGTCGTGGAGGAACTTCTCGGTCTTCTGGGTCCAGAGGTCGGTCTTGTCCTCGACCTGCACCATCCCCAGGACGTCGAAGTTGTAGCCCGCGATCGCGCTGACCTTGATGTCGGCGCGCTGGCACGGCGGGATGTCGGCCGTGAGCGTCGTGCCCGGCGTGAACATGCCGTTCGCGTACTGGTCGAGGGTCAGGAACGCGTAGGTCTTGAACAGGCCGCCGGTGGCCGGATGGCCGAGTGCCAGTTCCAGCCGCGGGAACTCGAGGCCGACGGCGAAGCCGGTCGGGCCGAGGCCGGCCGTGACGGTCTCCTTCGAGCCGAGGTCCGCGAGGAACCCCTTCACCCGCGAGACCGGCGAGATGTTCCCGTCCTGGACGGCGGAGAAGCCGTGGTCGCTGTCGTAGCTCAGCTTGAAGCTCCCGCCCGACGAGCCGTTCTCGGTGTGCTCGAAGGCGGGCACGATCCGCACCTCGGCCTTGAACGTGAGGGTCATCGGCACGGGCCCGACCTGGATGGGGAACGGGACGCTGAGCGGGAGCTTGAGCTTCTCGACGATCGAATCCCGCGGGTCCTTGACCTGGGTCGCGGCCCACGTGATCTCGGCCTCGCCCTTCATCCCGGTGACCTCGGACTCGATGAGCGTCGCCTCGCCGGCGTCGTACTCGAAGCGCGAGCCCTGATGAAAGGACGTGACGAAGCCCTTGGCCGTGATCGCCACGTTGCTGCGCGAGATCTCGAGCTCATAGTCGATCTTTTCGGCTGACGGGGTCAGCTTCCACTCGATGTCGAAGTCGCGGATCTTGCCCTTGTAGACGAGGTCCACGTCTGCCGCGGCGAGCGTCGTGCCGGCCGGCGGGAGGTCCGAGGCCGAGGCCACGAATTCGTAGCCGTCGGCAATGGCGGCCGTGGCGTAGGCCTCGGCCGGGAGCTGGTCGAAGCGGACGTTGGCGTCCCACGCGATCACGCCGTCCCGGACGAACTCGTCGAGCGTGGCGCCCGTCGCAGTGACGACGAGTTGGCCGCCCGACTCCTCGACCGAATCGATGCGGGCGATGCCGACGGTCTCGAAGGCGACCACCTGGCCGGGTGTGAGGCCGCGCACGGCGTCGGTCCCGGCGGCGAACCTCAGGACGGCGCCGGTCTCGGTGGGCTCGATCGCCTGGAGGCCGGACTTGACGGTGGCCCGATCGACGGTCGCGGCGCCGTCGACGAGGGTGACATCGTCAAAGGTGGTCGAGAGGTCGCCGAAGGTGAAGTCGGACGGAAGTCCGGAGGCGGTGCCGGCCGCCGGGGCGGCGGACGTCCCCGGGTCGGCCGCGCCGCTCGGGGCTCCGCCGCCACAGGCGGCAAGGAACAGGGACAGGCTGAGACAGGTCGCCAGGATGGCGCCGGCTCGGGTGCGCATCGGATCTCTCCATGATGTGGGCGGGCACGGGAGGCCGTGAATCAATGGAGACGAACGATGCCGTCGTCCCGCCGACTCCACCCCCGGCGGGCGTCGTCTTGCGGGCTGGACAAATGTCCGTGCCGCTCACGCAGCAAGGTCACATCCCGAACGGCGAGGAGTGCGGAGTCCAGCCCATCACGACCACGAGCCAGATGAGGAGGGCATCGATGGCGAAACCCAGTGCGAGCGCGGGCGAGAACCCGATCACCAGCAAGCCCATCGACGCGATCGCAGACACGAGGATCAATGGCTGGCAGCAGTCGGCCGGGACCACGAGCCCGAGCGTGCTCAGCCCGGCGAGCGTGAAGCCGGGCACGACGAGCGCGCTGAGGACGAGCGCCATGAGCCGGACGAGCATCTCGTGATGACTTGCCGAGACCAGCCATGACCGGGACAGGTCAAAGGGCCACGTCGCATCGGAGGCCTCCGCCATTGCCTGCTGGGCCCCGGGCAGACCGAACAGGACGTGGACGAGGCCATGGCCGACCAGGATGATCGCGATCAGGAGCCTGCCCATGACGCTGTCGCGCGGCATCACGTACCAGACGATCAGCGCGTAGATCGCCAGTGCGACGGCGACCGGCGCCAGGTCGGCCAGCGCCCGAACGGACTTCATGTCGCATCCCCATGGACGGTCGGACGCCGCGGACGCCGAGCCAAGCATCCTTCAAGGCGGGCCTCGTGGACAGGGCCCATCAGACGCCCGGGCCACAGCAAGCGTCGGGCCGATCTCGCGATCATTTCTCGGGCGCGCGCCGTCATTTCGTGACAAGTGGTACTGGCGTGGCGGTATCGGGAGGGCCAGACTCCACCGTTTGGCGGGAGGCGACGATGCGCGGCCCACACCCCGGCCGCCGGGACCGCGCTGAGCCACTGGCGAGCCCGACCCGTTCGGACAGGAGGTGGCGTCATGACCCATCTGCAGGTCAAGGCGCAGTACGAGGCGCCGATCGAGCGCGTCTTCGCGCTGCTCACCGACTTCGCTCGCTATCCCGAGTGGAACGTGACCTACACCGAGGTCAAGGAGATCGTCGGCCCGCCGAACGAGGTGGGAACCCGCATCCATTCGGTGATGCGATTCCTCGGTCAGACCATGGAGGGCTGGGGCGAGATCGTCGAGATCGATCCGCCGAAGCTGCTGCGCACCTCGGGAACCAGCACCCAGGGCGGGAAGCTCGAATACGTGCTGCGGCTGACGCCGATCCCGAACGGGACGGAGGTTGTTGCCGAAACCGACTACGAGTTGCCGGCCGGCATCTTTGGCAAGGTCGCCGACAAGTTGTTCGTCGAACGGGCTGTCGAACGGGACCTCCGCCACTCGATCGACAACTTCAAGGCCTTCGTGGAGCTTCCGCAGCCAGTGCTCGTCTGAAGAGCGGGTTGCCCGTCGCGTGACGACGGGCAAAAACAAACGTCGCCGGGTGGGCCCCCCAGAGCTACCCGGCGACGTTCACGTATTCGTTGTCCGCGGAGCATCGCTCCCAGGCCGACACATGCTCTACCGGCGAACGTCGTCGTCGGGCATGGACAAATGACGATGTTCGCTGGGGGGCGGTCAGCGGGAATGGCCCGGCCGCGTCTCGCCGATGACCTTGCCGTCACGCAGCTCGAGGACCCGGTCGGCGAGGTCGATGAGGGCGGGATCGTGGGTCGCGACGATGGCGGTGGTGCCCTCGGAGCGGATGATCGAGCGGATCAGCGCCATGATGTCGCGACCCGTGTGCGAATCGAGCTGACCGGTCGGCTCGTCGGCCAGCAGGAGGCGCGGCCGATTTGCCAGCGCCCGCGCGATCGCCACGCGTTGCTGCTCGCCGCCGGACAGCTCGTGCGGCCGGTGGTTTGCCCGCCCGGCCAGGCCGACCAGGTCGAGCAGCTCTGCCACGCGCGCGTCGCGGGCGCGCGGCTCGGCCGCGACGAGCCGCAGCGGAATCTCGACGTTCTCCGCGGCGGACAGGATCGGCAGCAGGCCGAAGGCCTGGAAGATGAAACCGATCGTCCGGCGACGGAATGCCACGAGGTCGCGCTCGGGCATCTCGGAGACCGGCAGGCCGGTCACCCGGACGCTGCCGCGGCTCGGGCGGTCGAGGGTGCCGATCAACGACAGGAGCGTCGTCTTGCCCGAACCGGAACGCCCGCGAACGGCAACGAGCTCCCCCGACTCGACCCGGAACGTGATGTCGTCGACCGCGCGGATCGTCGTCGTGCCGGTGCTGAACTCGCGGACCAGGTCGGTGACCTCGACCACCGGTCCGGCGTCCATATCCGTCTGCGCCGCCATCCCGGCCGGCGCGGTCACCGCGGCGCCTCCCCGGTCCCATTCCCGGCGCCGTCGGGCCAGATCTCGATGTGGTCGTCCTCGAGGACAAGCCGAACCCGCTGGCGAAGCCCGAGCTCCTCGACGTGCGAGCGCGGCAGCTGCAAGCGGCCGACGCGGTCGAGGACGGCGTACTCCTCGGCGATGACGTGATGGTGGCCTGCGTCGCTGATTGCGCGCCGACGGAGCGTCTCCGTGCTCGTCCGGCCGTCACGGATCGCGATCGTCCGGCTCACCTGCTCGCTCACGAGCGGGTCGTGGGTGACGACCACGATCGTCAGCCCGAGCAGCCGGTTGACGGTGCGCAGCAGCTCGAACACGTCGTGGGCGGTGTTGGTGTCCAGCTCGCCGGTCGGCTCGTCGGCGAGCAGGAGCGCGGGTTCATTCGCGAGGGCCACCGCGATCGCAACACGCTGCTGCTCTCCACCGGACAGCTGCGCCGGCCGGTGGTCACCGCGCTCGGCCAGGCCGACGAGGTCGAGCAGCCAGCTCGCCCGCGACGCCCGGTCCTTCCGCGGGACGCCTTCGAGAAGCATCGGAAGCTCGACGTTCTCTCGCGCGGTGAGATAGGGCAGCAGGTTGCGGGCCGTCTGCTGCCATACGAACCCGAGCACCTGGCGACGGTAGCGCGTCCGTTCGGCCGAGCCCATCTCCCCGACGTGGTGGCCGGCGACGACGACGCGCCCCGCCGACGGCACGTCCAGGCCGCCGAGGATGCTGAGGAGCGTGCTCTTGCCGCTGCCCGACGCGCCGACGATCGCGATGAACTCGCCCGGTTCGACCGTGAGGTCCAGCCCCTGCAGCGCGACGACCTCGAGATCGGCGACCTTGTAGATCTTCACTACGCCGTCGCACTGGATGAGCGGCCCCGCCGGGATCGGCGCGCGCTGTCCCGGCCGATGCGGGCTGGGCGCCTCCATGCCGCGCGTGGGCGCCTCCTCGACCCCGATGCGCGAGGTCGCAACCGGGCGCGCGGGGAGGTCGATGATCTCGGGCGCGCCGAAGTCGTCGCGGTCGGTCATGGCGCGGTCCCTTCGGCGGCGGCGGTCATGGGCACCTCGTGCACGCTGTCATGCGTCGCCTGCCCGGAGCGCCTCGATCGGCGGCGCCCGACGCGCGAGCCATGTGCTCACGGCGATGGCGACGGCGACCACGATCATGAGCGAAAGCGAGACGATCGCGATGCTCGCCCATTCGACGTGGATCCGGAACGGGACCTCGGGACCGATGAACGCACCGAGTCCAAGGCTCGATTCGAGGAGTCCGGCCACGGCGATCCCGATCAGCACGCCCGGGATCAACGCGACGAGGACCGGCGTCCCGTGCTCCAGCACGGTGATCCCGAAGGACTGGCGTGAGCTCAGACCGAGCGTGCGCAGGAACGCCGTGTCGCGCGTCCGCCGCGAGGCGGACAGGATCAGCGCGGCGATGACGGCAAGCATGGTGTAGGCAGCGGCGACGACCAGCGCGACCCGGAACCCGTCGCCGACCACGGCGATCAGCGGTGCCTCGCGGAGGCCGGCGTACCAGTCGTGCCGGGAGATCGTCGCGTTCGACGGGACCGCGGCGTCGACCCGCTCGGCGATCGCGGGGGCCGCCGCCGCGTCGCCTCGGACGAAAAGCACGTTCGGGGTGGCGGTCCGGGTGAGCACCGCATTGAGCGCCGGCAGCGAGGTCACGATGAACGGGCTGCCGGCCGGCACGCCGGGGAATGAGGTCCGCACGTCCACGGCCTCCAGGATCACCTCCTGCGCGTTGACCATGACGGGGAACGAGGCGCCGCGCTGGAGCGGCCTGGCTCCGGACGGGCCGCGCGCAGAGACGATGGCGGGGATCGGCTCGTCTTCGGTGCCCAACGTCGGCGCCTCCGACCCGGTGCTGAGCTGCAGCGCCGGAGGCCAGTGCGGGTCCGCCGGACTGCCCGTCGTGACGACAGCGTACGAGGCCGGATCGACGGCGAGGAAGCGGGTTCGGCTGGGAACGCTCGGATCGCTGCGGTATTCGGTGCTGGTGTCGAGGAAGGCGGGCGCGGTCGCCTCCACGCCGTCCACACCGTTCAAGGCGAGATCGCCCACCGTGCTGCCGTCGCGCCCCTCGATCCGATAGTCGGCGCCGACGCCGGCCCACGATGCTTCCACCTGGCCCGCGTCGATGCTCGCCATGAGCACGGCGGCGAAGGAGCCGAATGCCGCCGTCAGCATCAGCACGAGCAGCGGCAGCGTGCTGAACGATGCCCGGCGGGCAACGCTGCGCAGGCCGAGCACCGGCACGAGGTCGCGCCGTCGGGCGGCGAGCCAGCCGAAGGCGCGGATCGGCACGGGGTACAGCCGGATGGCGACGATGGCGGCGGCGACTCCGGCGAGGATCGGGACGGCGGCCAGGAACGGATCGAAGCGGACGATGTCATCGCCGCTCGATTCCCCGATCGTCAGGCCCCGCTGCTGCAGCAGCAGGATTCCGGCAATGGCCAGGCCAACGGCGGTCGCCTCGAGGACCAGCCGGCGCGGGGACGCGCGCAACCCCGGCGGTTCGTCGCGCCCGGCGCGGGACTCCTGGCGGTGCGTCGCGGGCCACGTGG
>DASTYU010000175.1:0-2210 GCA_035764655.1 Candidatus Limnocylindrales bacterium | reverse complement strand
TGGCGGAACGAGCCCTCGAACCGCGACTGCTTCCGCAACGGTTCGTAGCGGCGCCCGCGCGACGGGCAGCCCTCGGCGAGCGGGCAGAGCTCGCAGCGTGGGATCCGGGCGAGGCAGACGGTGGCGCCGAGGTCGAACAGCGCCTGCAGCGCCGTTGGCCCGAAGGCATGGCCCGTCCGCTCCTGGATGCGCGCGACGTTGGTGTCGACCGGCAGGACCGGCTCGCCGTAGGCCTGGTTGCGGATCGCCGCCGCGGTGTACGGGCCGACGCCGGGCAGCCGCGTCAGGTCGTCGGGCCAGCCTTCGGCCGCGACGACCTGGGCGGCGCGGTGCAGGTTGACGGCGCGCCGGTTGTAGCCGAGCCCCTGCCACTCGCGGATCACGTCCGCCGGTGCGGCCGCCGCGAGCGTCGCCGGTGTCGGCCAGCGCTCGAGCCACGCGAGCCAGCGTGGGATCACGCGCTCGACCTGCGTCTGCTGCAGCATCACCTCGCTGACGAGGATCGCGTACGGATCCGCCGTCCGGCGCCACGGCAGGTCGCGCCCGTTCCGCCTGAACCAGGCCAGCAGCAGCTCCTCCATCCGGCGGCATGCTACGGCCTCGACCGGGTCTCCACCACGAGGCTGACCCGTGCGATCCTCACGTCGGTCCTCGGCTTCCCCCTCGTCTCCCTGCCGCGGACGAGCGGCCCGGCGGGGACGAACTTGACCTGGAGCTCGTTCCGGCTGAGCGAGCGTGCGACCGCCCTGTCGACCGGGAACTCGATCGACCTCGCCCTGCTGCCGTGGTGTGCCGGCAGGCCGATGCTGAAGAGCGGCAGCGTCCCGACGAAGTACGGGCCCTTCGGATCCAGCGGCGCCCCCTTCGGCGACACGTACACCTGCCACACCACGCCCGGCGGCCGGCTGGCCCGGATCCCGTCGAGCCGGAGCAGGACGGTCTCGTTCTCGCTCCGCGTCGACCGCACGAGCCGCTCGCGGATCTGCGGGATCCTGAAGGGCAGCGGCGGCGGATCGGGCAGCGGCGGGATCACGTACTCCGGGATCGGGAAGCGGTAGAGCAGCTCGCGGATGTACTTCCACGGGATCAGGATCCGGAAGCAGTACTGCTGGACCTGAGCCGGCTCGCCCTCGTACGTGTAGTTCAGCTGCTGCGCCGCGCGGAGAACGCCGCAGCTCGACAGCTGGACCTGCTTGCGGTTCTCGTCGAAGAACGTCCAGAGGGTGTTCCTCCAGGTTGCGTCGCTGAGCGGGTTCGACCGGCCACCACCCTGGGCGAGCCACAGGTTCCAGAGGCGGTCGGCGTTCGCGTGGTGCACCCAGAAGACGGGATCCTGCGCCGCGGTGGCGACCGAGCCCATCCAGCCGCTGATCAGCCCGTGGACGTTGTCGTGCGGCGTGCTCTCGAGCTGGCCCTGGGCCGTGAAGTAGTTCGTCGGGACCATCCCGGCCGACGGGTCGACCGCCCAGGCCGGCAGCGAGGCCGTGCCGGCGTTCCAGCCGGGACCGCGGTTCGCGATCACGAGCGGCCCACCGGTGCGGAACGGCGCCGGTAGGGCGCGCTGCGACGCCAGCGCGTAGTTCCAGTACGGCAGGGCCCAGTTCGGGTTGCCGGAGTACTTCCGGACGATCCGTTCCCAGTAGTAGAGATACATCCGGTGCCACGCCCAGAAGAACGGCGTGTGGTGCTGGCACGTCTTCCAAGCGACATGGCTGCCCGCGAGCGTCGTCCCGTGGATCGCCGCCTGGTACGCCCACGAGTGGACGTCGGCCACCGGCAGCGCCGACATCGCGTCGTACGCCGTCTTGTAGCCCGTGATGATCGGGTCGCCGAGCGCGAGCCCACCGACGTCGCGCCTGACGAGCGGTGCCGGCGCGGCCCGCGCCTGCCGTAGCAGCGGCGAGTTGAGAACGGTGAGCGACACCGCCGCCCCGACACCCGCGCGAACGAGCCGATCGCGAGTGAGAGTCGGCCCCAGCGTCTCCTCGGACATCGTGCCCTCCTTGCTCGGAAGCCGATGCCGCAGTCCGCTTTCGATTGTCCCCCACGTTGACCTTTGTTACAAGGTCTGGACCCACAGCTCGAGGCTCGCGACCCGGAGGGCGGCCGCCGGCCTCGGCGTCGTCGGCTTGCCGTCGAGCAGCGGCCCCGACGGGACGAACGTCAGCTCCAGCGCGTCCCGCGCCGTCCGCAACGCTCGCACGACAGCC
>DASTYU010000174.1:0-13885 GCA_035764655.1 Candidatus Limnocylindrales bacterium | reverse complement strand
GCTTGCCGACATCGCGCAGGAAGTCGATGAGCGTGAACTTCCCGAGCCAGTCGAGGTTGTTCACCATCACGGCGCCGCTCTCGCCCTCGCCGAAATCGAGGAACCGCTCCAACTGAACGCGCAGCGCCACCACGTTCGACGCCAGCGTCTCGGCGTCGAGCAGGTTCCGCTCCGACGACCGCCCCGACGGATCGCCGATCATCCCGGTCCCGCCGCCGACCACGGCGACCGGACGACCGCCGAATCGCTGGAGCCGCAGCAACCCGAAGATCGGCACGAGGTGACCGACGTGCAGCGAGTCAGCGGACGGGTCGAAGCCGATGTACCCGGAGATCGGACGGCCGCTCGCCAGCCGCTCGGGAAGCCCCGGTGTGGTGGCGTGGAGGATGCCTCGCCACTCGAGTTCCGGGAGCAGCGCGGCCAGCCCGGCGCCGCCCCGAACTGCCTCAGACGTCACAGGTGGGACGTCTGGGTCGTCTCGACCACCCGGGAGGACTTCTCCGGATTACACACCACCCTATGCTATCGTCCCGCACGTAAATGCAAACAAGCCTCGCGCGGCGCCAACGGCATCGCCGAACGATCCACCGGCGCCCTGCGGCTTCGGGCGGATCGCACGTCGTCCGCCGCATCCTCATCGCGATCCCCATCGTCGTCATCTCCCTGGCGTTCCTTGCCGGGTTCGTTGGCGTCGTCTTCGCGGTCGGCGTGTACAACCAGTACGCCACCGGGTTACCCGACCCGGAGGCGATCCTCAGCGACCTTGACTTCGAGCAACCCTCGATCGTCTATGACCGGACCGGCGAGGTCGAGCTGGCACGGCTCGGCTCGCTCCGGCGCGAGGTCATCGCGTTCGACCAGATCCCCGACGAGATGCTCGACGCGACGACGGCCATCGAGGACCAGGAGTTCTGGACGAACCCCGGCTTCGACCCGATCGGCATCATGTCGGCCGGCCTCGACACCATCGCCGGCCGGCCCCGCGGTGCATCGACGATCACCCAGCAGCTCGTGCGCGACCGGCTGCTTCCGGACTGGGCGTTCGAAGGCGAGACCTACGAGCGCAAGCTGCGCGAGATCATCCAGTCGGCCAAGCTCACCGAGGCCTATCCCGGCGAGGAAGGCAAGAAGACGATCATCACCGCCTACCTCAACAACAGCTTCTACGGCAACAACACGTACGGCGTGCAGGCTGCGGCATACGGCTATTTCGGCAAGCCGATCGGCGAGCTCACCCTCGCCCAGTACGCGATCCTCGCCGGCATCCCCCAGTCGCCGACGAGCTTCAACCTCATGAAGAACGCGGAGCAAATCTGCCTCGACCCGGAAGCCTCCGAGGACGACTGCGAAAAGTTCGAGCTGGTCGTGCCCGAAACGAACGAGATCGTTGTCCGGCGCAACCACATCCTCGAGCTGATGAAGACCAACAGCCCACGCTCGGGCGACCGGCACAGCGCGGCCGAGTACGAGCTGGCCAAGCAGGAACGGGTCGTGCTCACCCCGCGCGCCGCCGACACGTGGCGTGCCGCGCACTTCGTGTGGCAGGTCCGCCGCGAGCTGGGCGCGCAGCTCTGCCCCGACTCACCCGACGACTGCGAGCTGATCGACACCGGCGGCTACAAGATCATCACCACGCTCGATTGGACGATGCAGCGCAAGACCGAGAAGTGGGTCTACACCGCCGCCCGGGCGCCGAACGCCAAGAGCATCTCCGCGACGCGCACGTTCCTGAAGCGCCAGAAGATCCCCGCGCGCGACTACCAATGGATCCTCGCCCTGCGCGGCAAGCGCATCCACAATGCCGCAGCCGGCGTGATGGATTACCGATCCGGCCAGATCCTCGCCTACGCGGGCAGCGCCAGCTACACCGCCAAGGGCTCGAAGCGCTTCCAGCCGCAGTTCGACGTGCTGGCCGACGGCTGGCGCCAGCCGGGATCGTCGATCAAGCCGATCCACTATTCGATCGGCATCGAGGACAAGACCGTCACCGCGGCCACCATGTTCATGGACGTCGTGACGAACTTCGGTGGTGGCTACACCCCGACCCAGGCCGACAAGCTCGAACGTGGGCCGGTCCGCCTTCGCTCGGCGCTCCAGTTCTCGTTCAACATCCCGGCCATCAAGCAGACCTTGATCAGCGGCCTCGACCACATCTTCGAGCGTGACCAGGACTTCGGCATCGAATATCAGTCGCAGGCTGTGCCCGTCCGGTCGATGGGCATCGGGACGATCGAGACGCACCCGATCGACATGATCTCGGCCTACGGGACGATCGCGAACGGTGGCGTGAAGGTGCCGCGCACCACCCTGCTCCGGGTCGAGGACAGCAACGGCAAGCAGATCTGGCCGCAGACCGGGGCCGAGGTCGAGGGCGAGCGCGTGATCAGCCGCCAGGCCGCCTACATCATCACGGACATCCTCGCCGGCAACACGATCATGCGGATCAACCCGTATTGGGGGAAGTGGGCGGTCTACGACGGCGACACCCGCCGTCCGGCTGCGTACAAGACGGGCACCACCAACGACAACAAGGACGTGCACGCCTACGGCTATCTGGCTCCGCCGAAGGACAAGGAGGCGCCGGCGCTCGTGGTCGGCGTGTGGATGGGCAACAGCAACAACGACCCGATGCGCATCCTGTCGCTGGACGCCGCCGCGCCGCTGTGGTCGTCGATCATGCGCGACGTCAGCAAGGACCTGCCCATCGTCAAGTTCCGGGCCCCGCCCGGGCTCGAGAAGGCCGATGTCGATGCGTTCACGGGACGCCGGCCCGGGCCGTTCACGACGAAGACCGTCGAGGAGTACTTCATCGAGGGCACGGTGCCCAAGGACCGCGAGGACTTCCGGTTCGGCCTCGATATCGACGCCGCCACCGGCCTGCGCTGGCGCGACGGGTGCGTCGGGCCGCGGGTCACGCGCGGGTTCTTCGACCTCTCGGAGGTCGAGTCGAACTTCCCGGCCTGGCAGCGCGCGAACCGCAACTGGGCGGCCCGTGCCGCGATCGGGGTCGGGGTGCGCGGCGGGCCGGAAGGCACCCGCACGTCCTACTTCCACGACGGCCGGTTCGCGCCGTTCGGGCGAACGTGGGGCGCCCGCTTTGCGCCCAGCAAGGAGTGTCCGCTGGCGCCGGTCGTCACGCCGCCGCCGATCTGCGACATCCTGCCCGGCATCCCGTGTCCGAGCGGCCCGCCCGGACCGGGCCCCGAAAAGACCAAGAAGCCGCCGGGACCGGGCTAGAGCTCGACGATCGTCGCGCCGTCCCCGCCTTCACCCCGCTCGCCGGGACGCACGGACTTGACCAGCGGATGGCCGCCGGCCTCGGCACGCACCGCGTCGCGCAGGGCGCCGGTGCCCAGGCCGTGGATGATCGTCGCCCGACCGAGGCCGGCCAGCGCGGCGTCGTCGAGGTAGCGGCCGAGCGTCTCGAGCGCCTCTTCCACGCGGGCGCCGCGCAGGTCCAGCGACGAGGCAACGGCCTTCGCGCGGCCCAGCCGCAGCGCGCCGATGTTGTCGGGCGCCTCACCGGGGTCCGTCGCTTGCGGGGCAGTACTCGCGGTTGCCGGGACGAGGTCCTCGGCAGCGACGGTGACGCGCAGGCCGCCCGTCTCGAGCGTCACCCGGCGACCACCACGTTCGAGGGCGGCCACACGGCCCTCCCAGCCGGCCGACCGGCTGCGTGCCCGCTCCCCCACCCGCCACGCGTGCGGCTCGGCGGGCGCCTCCACGGGCTCACTCGGTTCCTCGGTCTCGGGCAGGCGGGCCAGCGAGGTCTCGGCGCGTTCGAGCGCGGCGTCGAGGGCGGGCGCCGTCACCGTTTCGCGTTCGAGCGTCCGCTTCGTCGTGCGCACCTCGTCGCGCAGCTCGTCCACCAGCCGCTCCGCCTCGGCGCGTGCCGTGCGAACGGCTTCGTCGCGCTCGCGTCGGGCACGCCGGCGCTCCTCCTCCGCGACCCGCAGGGCGTCCGCGGCACGGGCTTCCGCGTCGCGAGCCCGATCCAGCGCGTCGCTCGTGGCGCCCTCCGTCTCGCGGATCGCGGCCAGCGTCTCCTCGAACGTGCGCTGCGACTCGGTCAGGCGCGATCGGGCGTCGGCCACGATCGCGTCCGGAAGCCCGAGCCGCTCGGCGATCGCAAAGGCCTGGCTGCCACCCGGCAGTCCGATGGTCAGGCGGTACGTCGGCGACAGCGTGTCGAGATCGAACTCGACCGCGGCATTGCGCGCCCCCGGCGTGGTGTGGGCATAAGCCTTGAGCTCCGCGTAATGGGTCGTGGCCGCCACCAGCGCACCGGCCGCGATGAAATGGTCGAGCAGCGCCTGGGCGAGGGCCGAGCCCTCGGTCGGGTCCGTGCCTGCACCGAGCTCATCGAGCACCACCAGGGTCCCCGGCCCTGCGTTCTCGACGATGCGGACGATCGAGCGCAGGTGGCCCGAGAAGGTCGAGAGCGATTGCGCGATCGACTGCTCGTCGCCGATATCCGCGAACACGTCGCGGAACACGGGCAGGCGGCTGCCCGCCTCCGCCGGGACGTGCAACCCGGCCTGGTGCATCAGGGCCAGCAGGCCAAGCGTTCGGAGCGTCACCGTCTTGCCGCCGGTGTTTGGTCCCGTGACGACCAGCGCCGTGTAGCCGTCGCCGAGGCGCACGTCGATCGGCACGACGCGTCCGGTCAGGCCGGGATGGCGGGCGGACAGCAGCTCGATCTCGGCACGATCCGTGGTGCCGGCACGGACCGCATTCATCTCGCCGGCGAGCTGCGCCTTGGCCGCCCAGAAGTCGAAGCGCCCCAGCGCGTCCAGGGTTTCGCGCAGCGCCGGGGCGTTGGCCGCGACCAGCGCCGACAGCTCGTCGAGGATCCGCGCGACCTCCTCCTGCTCGGCGACCTGCGCCTCTCGCCAGGTGTTGCCGAGCTCGACGGCGACGAGCGGTTCCACGAACAGCGTCTGGCCGCTGCCCGAGGCGTCGTGCACGATGCCCTTGACCCGGCTGCGCGCCTCGGCCTTGACCGGCACGACGTAGCGCCCGTTGCGCAGCGTCACGATGGGCTCCTGGAGCGCCGAGCCGAGCTCCGCGCTCACGAGCGCGTCGAGCCGGCGTCGAAGCCGGTCGTACGCGACCCGGACCGCGGCACGCAGGCCGCCCAGCCGTGGCGAGGCGGTATCGAGCAATTCGCCCACGGGGTCGAACGAGCGCGCCAGGGTGGACCGCACGGCGGGCAGCGGGTGCAGCTCACGACCGAGCTCACGCAGCAGCGGCCGTCGCTCGTCGCCGAGGGACGTGGCCAGCCGCGACGTGGCGTCGAGCGTCTCCGCGAGCTGCAGGAAGTGCTCCGGGTCGAGCCGGCCGCCGCGTGCCGCCCGTTCCACCCACGGCCCGATGTCGTGCGCCGCCCCGATGCCCACCCCGGGTCGATCCTCGAGCAGGGCGCGTGCCTGGTCCGTCTCGTCAAGCCCGCGCGCGACGATGATCGGATCGCTCGATGGCTCCAGAGCATCGGCCAGCCGGCGCGACGGCCCGAACTGGGTCAATCCGGCGAGGCGCTCGCGGACCTGCGGGAATTCGAGGAGCGCGATCGAGCGACTGTCCATCCCTCGCCGCGCCTCAGCGCAGCGACGCCGGCCCGGACGCCGATCGGTGCCCTGCGATGACGAACCGCCAGGCGTGCGCGGTCCAGGGCGCGCCGGCGTACGCGATGCCGATCCGCGGCGTCTCCCGAATACTCGGGGCGGGCTCATCGCCGGGCGGCCCCTCCAGCCGAAGCGCCGACGCCGGGTCGCACAGGTCGATGCCGGTCCACGTCACGTCGATGCCGAACGCGGCCGCAACCAGCCCCGGTCCGCTCGCCAGGCGATGGTCCGCCGGCTCCCTGAGCGTGGCTCGAGATGCCGTCTTTCGCCGCGCGGCATGCAGGGCGCTCCGGCTGGCACGCATCGAGTCAAGGCCTTCGAGCGGCTCCACGGCGCGCACGAGAATCGCGGCCGGGTGATCCACCGGTTCGGCGACGATGTTCAGGCAGTCGTACATCCCGTAGACAAGGTACACGTAGGCATGGCCGGGCGGCCCATACATCGGCCGGTTGCGGGCGGTCCGCCCGAAGCGCGCGTGCGAGGCGCGATCGTCGGTCCCGATGTACGCCTCCACCTCCACGATCCGCCCAGATCGGCGGCCCGTGGCATCCTCCCGGACGAGGCGTACTCCCAGCAGCCCCCGCGCCGCCTCGAGCGCCGGGCGGGCGAGCAGCGCGCGGTCGACGACGGTCAGCTCGGCGCGCCCCTAGCCGGTGACGAGCTGCTCGATGTCGTCCGGGATGAAGATGCCGAAGATCGCGAAGAAGATCGGCACGATGTTGTCGCGGAAGAAGGCGGTCACCTGGGCTTCGTTCATCGCGTTCCAGAAGTCGCGGATGAAGTGCAGCTCGTTGCCGCTCTCCTGGATCCCGGGCACGAGGAAGAACGAATCGAGGATGACGATCGCGACGACGAGCAGCAGCCCGGCTTCGATCACGCCGAGGATGCCGCCGATCACCTCGTCGACGAAGCGGTACTTCTCCCACAGCGGCTGCGTCGTGTAGAAGGTCTGGATGGCGACCGTGAACCCGATCCACGCGGTGAGGAAGACGATCAGGAAGCCGAGCATGTACGCGTATTCGCGCGGGAACTGGGTCCAGTTGGCGGCGAGGAACGAGCCCAGCGGGTCGCGCAGGTTCGCCGCGAGCAGGAACGAGAACATGACGGCCGCGAGGCCGAGCAGCCTGCGGATCGTGCCCTGCGCGAAGCCGAGCACGAAGAACCCGAACAGGAACAGGAAATAGACGAGGTCGAAGATCGTCAGGCTGCTGAGGAACTCCCCGAAGTCCAAGACATCACCTCACAGGAACCCGGCTGTGACGGGTGCCGAAGCGGCGCAAGGGTAGCAGCGGCCAAATGGCAGCCGCAACCGAACCAAGGTCCCGTCAGCTTCGAATACGGGCCCCTGTGTCCGCGGCCAAGCCGGCGCTGATTTCGCCGATCGCTGTGTCGACCTCGTCCTCGGTCAAGGTCCGGTCGGGGGCCTGGAAGTGGAGCCGCCAGGCGAGGCTCTTCTCGGTTGCATCCAGCGGACGGCCGCGATAGACGTCGAACAGGTCGACGGCCGTGAGCAGCCGCCCACCGTGGTGCCGGATGGCCGCGGCGACGTCGGCCGCAGGGCGGTCCTCGGCGACGACCACGGCCAGGTCGCGCTCCACGGCCGGATGGCGGGGCGGTGTCGCGCCGCGCGCCGGGCTGCGCAGACCGCTCGCGAGACCGGCGACCGCCAGCTCGGCCACGATCACCGGTCCGTCGAGGTCCAGCTCGTCGGCTAGGGCCGGATGAAGCTCACCGGCACGGCCGGCGACCAGGGTTCCGCCCTCCCCGGTGACGCGGATGCGTGCCGTGCGGCCGGGGTGGAGGTTCGGATCGTCGTGCAGCGGCTCATAGGTCGCGCTCGGATATCCCAGCCGGCGGGCGAGCAGCTCGACGAGGCCCTTCGCGTCGTCGAGATCGAAAGCGCGAGCGGGCTGGTTCCACGATGGGACGACGGCCGAGCCGGCCAGCGCGATGCCGAGGCGCCACCACTCCCGCGTGCCGCCACCGTCGGCCGTGCCGTAGCCCTTGCCGACCTCGAACACGGCCACGTCGTGGCGGCCATGGCGCCGGTTGGTGCCGACCACCTCCAGCAGGCTGCCGACCAGGCTCTGACGGAGCACGGAGTGCTGGCTCGACAGCGGGTTGGTGACGGTGACGACGCCGCCGCCCCCGCGCTGTTCCGGCTCTCCGGCCAGCTCGCCATCGTCACGCGGGCCGAAGCGGACGGAGTCCCCCGGCGCCACGAGAGCGGGGGTGACAACTTCACTCACGCCGGCACCGGCGAGCGTTTCGCGGGCTGCGTCGCGCAGCTCGAGCGGCGAGGGCCGGAAGCTCGGCATCGGCGTGTGCGGAAGGATCCCCTCGATCGTCTCGTAGCCGCGGACGCGCGCGACCTCCTCGGCGACGTCCGCCTCGATGTGGATGTCGCGCCGCCACGTCGGGACGACCGCGAGCAGCGCTTCGCCGCCTGCGGCAGCGACGTCCAGCGGCTGCGGCGCCCCGGCCACGGGGATGCGAACACCCGACGGGGCGTTTTCGGTAGCCACGCCTACCCGACCCAGCAGCGTGCGCTGCTCCTCGACGGGGATCGCGGTACCCAGCAGGCGGTTGACGCGAGCCGGCCGGAATGCGACCCGCGCGGGCGCGGGTTCGGACGGGTTCGTGTCCACCCGACCGGGGGCGACCGCGCCACCGGCCCACTCGGCCACCAGCTGTGCCGCCCGATCCGCCCCGAGGCGAACGAGGCGAAATTCCTGGCCCTTCTCGAAGTGGAGACTTGCCTCCGAGCGCAGCGCGTAGTGGAAGGCCGTCCGGCGGATGCTGACCGGGTCGAACACTGCCGACTCGACGATGACCTCGGTCGTCGCGTCGGTCACCTCGGTCGTCGTGCCGCCCATGACGCCGGCGATGCCGATCGGGCCGGTCGGGTCGGCGATCAGCAGCGTGTCCGGATCGAGCTCGCGGGTGACGTGGTCGAGCGTCTCCAGCCGCTCCCCTGCCCGCGCGCGGCGGACGATGAGCCGGCCGTCGTGGACGGCATGGGCGTCGAACGTGTGGATCGGCTTGCCCAGCTCGATCATCACGTAGTTGCTCGCGTCGACCACGTTGCTCAGCGGGCGCTGGCCCGCGGCCAGCAGTCGCATCTGGATTCGATCCGGCGATGGGCCGACCGTCACGCCGCTCACCCAGCGGCCGACGAACCGCGGGCACAGGTCCGGGTCCTCGACGTCGACTGTCAGGCGTTCGGTGGTCGGCTGACCGGCTTCGCGGAGTTCGATCGGCGGCAGCTCCACGCGCCCGCCGGTGACGGCCGCCACCTCGCGCGCCAGCCCCACGATCGACAGCGCGTCGCCGCGGTTCGGCTTGACGTCGACGTCGAGCACGACGTCGCCGTAGAGCTCGGTCAGCGGCGCACCGAGCGGTGCGGTCTCGGGAAGGATCAGGATCCCGTCCCCGTCGGACGTCAGGTTGAGCTCCTCGCCCGAGCACAGCATCCCATTCGAGACGACGCCCATCTTCTCGGTCCGTTCGATGCGCCGGTCGCCCGGCAGAACGGCTCCCGGCAGCGCGACGGGCACCCGCTGGCCGGCGGCGATGTTGGTCGCGCCGCAGACGATCTCGAGTGGCTCGCCGTCCCCGACGGTGACCCGCGTCAGCGACAGGCGGTCGGCGCGCGGATGCTTCTCGACCTCGAGCAATTCGCCCACGACGACGTTCCGCCAGTCGGCGCCCCACTGCTCGATCTTCTGGACCTCCATGCCGAGCAGGGTCAGCCGCTCGGCAAGTTGTTCGGGCGTCAGGTCGAATTGGACGAACTCGCGCAGCCAGGACAGCGGCACCCTCATCGGAATTGCTCGAGGAAGCGGAGATCGTTCTCGAGGTACAGACGCAGGTCTCCGACGGAGTGGCGCAGGTTGGCGATCCGCTCGACGCCCATCCCGAACGCGAAGCCCTGGTAGCGCTCCGGGTCGAGGCCGCCGTACTGCAGCACGACCGGGTGGACCATGCCGGCCCCGAGGATCGTCATCCAGCCCGTCCGCGAACACGCCGGGCAGCCGACGCCGCCGCACACCAGGCATTCAACGTCGAACGCGACCGATGGTTCCGTGAACGGGTAGTAGCCCGGGCGGAACCGCGTCCGCTTGCGCTCCCCGTACATCGCGTGGGCGAATTCCTCGAGGAGGCCCTTGAGGTCGGCCATCGTCGTGCCCTCGTCGACCATGAGGCCTTCGACCTGGAAGAACTCCGAGGCATGGCTGGCGTCAGTCGCCTCGTAGCGGTAGCAGCGTCCGGGCAGCAGGGCCCTGATGGGCGGCTTCGTCTCGTGCATGACCCGGATCTGGCCGGGCGACGTGTGCGTGCGCAGCAGATGGTCGGGGATGTCGACGTACATCGTGTCCCACAGGTCGCGTGCCGGGTGGTCCTGGGGGATGTTGAGCTCCTGGAAGTTGTGGACGTCGTCCTCGATCTCCGGGGATTCGTAGACCACGAACCCGAACTGGCCGAAGACCTCGGCCATCCGCGCGATCGTCTCGGGGATCGGGTGCAGGGAGCCCCGGCGGATGGGCCGGCCGGGGGTCGTGACATCGATGGCCTCGGCTTTGAGGCGCTCCCCCAGCTCCGATCCGCGCAACTCGGAACCGCGCGCCGCGAGGGCTCCCTCGATCGCCTGGCGGACGGTGTTCGCGACGGCGCCGATTCGTGGCCGGTCCTCGGCCGGCAGCCCGCCGATTCCACGCAGCGTCGCCGTGAGGCGGCCCTTCTTGCCGAGCACCTCGAGCTCGATCGCGTCGAGCGTGGCGCTGTCGCCGGCCGCGTCGACGCGCTCCAGCGTCTCGTCGCGGAGCGCTTCGAGATCGCGCGTCAGGTCGCTCAGGCTGAGGTCCACGGGGTCCTTTCGTGTCGGAGGTTCAGCGGGGAATCAGAAGCCCTCGACGATTGTGAACGTCGAGGGCTCTGCCGGCGGGCGTTTTCGGTGGTTGCCTACGCGCCCTTGGCGAGCTCCGCGATGCGCCCAAACGTGGCCGCGTCACGGACGGCGAGGTCGGCGAGGATCTTGCGATCGATCTGGATGTCGGCGCGCTTGAGGCCGTGCACGAACTGGCCGTAGGTCAGGCCGTTCTGGCGGGCCGCCGCGTTGATGCGCACGATCCACAGCTCACGCATCTGGCGCTTGCGCTGCTTGCGGTCGCGCGTCGCGTAGGCCATCGCGTGGAGGAGCGCCTCGCGGGCAGGCTTGATGAGCTTCGACCGCGTGCCCTTGCGGCCTTCGGCCGCGTTGAGGAGGCGCTTGTGGCGCTTGTGGGCCGTGACGCCCCGCTTGACTCGAGCCATGAGGTCGTGGTGCTCCTAGAGGTACGGCAGCAGGCGGCGGACCTGCGCAGCGTGCTCGCGTCCCATGAGCGCCTTGCCGGCGTAGCGCCGGGTGCGGCGGGACGACTTGATCTCGAGGTGGTGGCCACGCCACGCCTTCACGCGGATGACCTTGCCGCTGCCGGTCACGCCGATGCGCTTCTGGGCCGCCTTGTGGCTCTTGATCTTCGGCACGCTTGACTCACTCTCCTGTGGCGGCGGCCGGCGTGGCTGCCGTCGATGCCGGCTGCGGTGCCGGCGGTTCGCTCTTCTCTTCGGCCTTCGGTGCTTCGGCCTTTGGTGCTTCGGCCGCGGGGGCCTCCGCTTGCGGGGCTTCGGTTGCCGGCTCGGCAGCCGCTGCCTGGCCGTTCGTCCCCTCAGGGGCCGGTCGCCCGGCCGGCCGATCCGGCCGAGGCGCCTCGTGCGCCTTCGGCTTATGGGTCGACGCCATCGTGATGTGCATCGACTTGCCTTCGAGCAACGGCGCCCGTTCCTGGACTCCGTGCTCGCCGACCCGCTCGACGAACCTGGCGATCAGGTTGCGCCCGATCTCCGGATGCGTCAGCTCGCGACCCCGGAAGCGGACGGTGACCTTGATCCGGTCGCCTTCTTCCAGGAACTCGATCGCCCGATGGACCTTCGTCTCGAAGTCGCCCGAGCCGATCTTCGGCGAAAGGCGGACTTCCTTGAATGTCACCGAGCGCTGCCGGCGCTTGTTCTCTTTTTCGCGCTTGGTCAGCTCGTACTTGTACTGGCCGAAGTCGAGGAACCGCGCGACCGGCGGCTGTGCCATCGGGGCGACTTCGACGAGATCGAGCCCCCGTTCCTGCGCCATCTCGAGTGCGCGTGCGGTGGGCATGATGCCCAGCTGTGCGCCTTCTTCATCCACGACCCGAACCTGTGGGATCCGGATCATTTGATTGACTCGCAGGTCTCGACTGATGGCTCGCCCCTTTGCTGTGGTTCCCTTCCGACCGGTCCGGGCATGAAAAAACCCGGCCCTTCGGCCGAGCCGGTAGGGTAGCACAAGGGTTCGAATCGGGGCAATCGCCACCGCGGGTCGCGGCCGGTCTCCTGGCCAGGCCTTGGGTCGCCCGGCGTTCCTTCCGACGCCCCGTCGGTCACGTGGGTCGTACAGCGTGCCATCGAGCGGATCCTGGCTGCTCCACCCCTCAGCTGGAACGCTGGCGACTCAAAGCGGCCCGCGAAGCGTCGGTCGGGTCGCTGGGCGTTCCAGGCTGGCTGGTTGCTCGCCGGGCGAGCGGTCGGGAGGCGCGGTCGCAGTATCGCCCGCCGTGGCGAGCAGGATCACGAACGGTTCGCCACGTCGCTCGCCAGGGCGAGCAGGATCGGGAACGAAGGGCCCTCCAGCCGCTGGACTGCTCACTAGGCGAGCAACGCGCGAGCGAGCGTGCCGCCCGCGGCCCCGTCCGCTCCTCGGCCGCTCGGTTCGGGCGCCTGGGCCACTGCAGAGCGTCCCCATTCATGCTGTGAGCGTCAGGGTCCGCGACATGCCCACGCTGCCCTGCTCCGCGCCGTCGCTTAAGCCGGTCGCATCGCTGTGGCATGAATGGGCACGCTGCGCACCTTCATAAGCGCCCGCGGAGCGAGCTTGACGAGGCCTCGCGTGCTCACAGCACGAATGCACACGATAGGGCCGTGCTCAAGGCCACGACCGGCGCCGAGCGGCCACAGCCCGGCGCAGGGCCTTCAGCCGGCGGCGTCAGCCGTTTCGCCGGACTCGCGGCGGCCCATGCCGGAGTCGCTGGACAGTGAGCTCGGCGTGTTGAGGCTCGCGTTGCGATCCACACCGACCCGCAGCCGGAAGACCAGTTCTCCGCCCAGCCACGCCGTGCCGAGCGCCAAGACCACCGCGACCAGCCCGAGCACGAACGGCAGCAGATCCGGGAGGTAGGCGTGGTTGGGGATGCGGAGCAACCAGCTCACCAGGAACAGGCCGACGATCACCACGTTCCCCACGCCGTGGATGAGGCCCAGCCGCTTGGCACGGGTGTCCTTCGGGATGGCAAGCCAGTCGATCAGGCCGAAGAGCGCCGCCGTCAGCCCGCCGACGATGCCCAGCGCGATGTTCCAGAAGGCGACCTCGGCAAGGGCATCGTCGCCGGTCGCCACGTAGACGATGTCGAACAGCACCGCCGACGCGAACAGGCCGAGCGGCAGCACGATCAGCATCGGGTGGATGGGGTGACCGAGGAGTTTGATACGGCTTTCCATCGGTTTCGCCTTTCGAGCGGGTCGAGCCGCCACGAGCATGCGCTGCCGACGCCGTATCGGTCCGTCAGACCGGGCGAACCGCCTCGCCGTCGCCTTGCAGATCAGGGCACGACTCAGGGCACCACGCGAAAGACCACGAAATCGGACACCCGAATGACCCACAGCGGCAGCCGGATCACCCACGGCACGAGCCGCCGCGACGGGTCGTGCAGGAACTCCGGCGACGCGAGGTGGATCGGATGGGAGCGCGGCGACTGGAACGTGCACTCGCCTGCCGCAAGCACGTTCTTCAGCCACTGCGTGCGCTCGCCGTAGGTGAGCGCGATCACACCACGGTCGCCCCGGCGGAACAGCATGAGCGGCGTCCGGTACGGGCGGCCGGTGGTCCGCCCGACATGGAACAGCCAGCCGAACCACGGCAACCAGACCAGCATCGGCCCGATGATTCGGTTCGTGTAGCGGGTGTTGAAGCGTCCGAGCCAGAGCGGCATCGGCATGCCGAACGCCCTACTCGACGCGCCGCTCGGCGACCTCGCCGGCGAGGCGCTCCGCCAGGTCCTCCCAGCCCACCGTCTCCTGCGGAGCGTCCTTCGCTGCGCCCCGCCGCCGAACCGTGGCCGAGCGCGCCTCCACCTCCCGGTCGCCGAGCACCAGCATGACCGGCACTTTCTGCTCCTGCGCCATGCGGATCTTGT
>DASTYU010000173.1:0-18677 GCA_035764655.1 Candidatus Limnocylindrales bacterium | reverse complement strand
CTGACCGGCAACCACCGCCCGGCGCGCAGCGTCGGCATCGCTGAGCCCGACCTGCGGATCGACGGCAAGCCGCTCCGCCACGGCTGCCGCGGGGAGGGCATGGGCATCCGCCAGCGGGTTCGGCGGGGCTGTACTGGGCATCTGCCCATGATCCGACATCCGCGCCAAATCGCCACGTGCCGAGCGGGCCGCAAATTCGCTAGCCAGTGCCGATATGCGCAGGAGGCCTATCCGACAGCAAACCGAGGGATGCTCGGCTGCTTACGCACCGAGCCATGCATGGGACGCATGAGACGGGCCGTATCTGGGGCTCTTCCGCCACGCGACGTGGCGGAACAGCATTGCCAGACCTGTGGTGCATGCGACGACGCGACGGATCGCCGGCCACCGGCGGGAACGGGTGCGCGTGCGACAATGGGTGGGTGACGACGCCGATCCCGTCCGGCGCCCCGAGCTCGATCCCGACAGGCATTCACGCCGACCGCGCGGCCGGCACCCTCGCGATCGACTGGGCCGACGGTCACCGCACCGAATACGATGCCCGCCAGCTGCGCTGGCTCTGCCCGTGCGCCTATTGCCGGGGCGAGGCGGGCATGCCCGGCTGGCTCGATTCGGGGCCGACCCTCACCGACCAGCAGACCCGCCTCGTCAACGTGCAGCTGGTCGGCAGCTATGCCATCTGCCCGACCTGGGCTGACGGCCACCAGACCGGCTACTACTCGTTCGCCCTGCTGCGCGCCCGCTGCCCGTGCCCCGTCTGCGCTGTCGCCCACCGCCACGGAGAAGCACCATGATCGTGGTCACCACGCCATACCTCGCCGGCCACCGCATCGTGGAGTCGAAAGGGATGGTGTTCGGGCTCGTCGTGCGCAGCCGCGGACTGGGCGGCAACCTGATGGCGTCGCTCCGCTCGCTCGGCGGCGGCGAGATCCACGAGTACACGGAGCTCCTCGAGGACACCCGCCGCCAGGCGCTCGACCGGCTCGTCCAGAACGCGACCCTCATGGGCGCGACTGCCGTCCTGTCGATGCGCTTCGACAGCTCCGAGCTGTCCGGCACGATGAGCGAGATCGTGGCGTACGGCACCGCCGTCATCACCGAACCGGAGCCGGGCGCGCCGCAGCCCGGAGAGTGAGCGCGCCGTGACGGTGCTGCGCGGCCTCGTCCTGGTACTCGGTGGGCTGCTCATCCTGGGCGGGTTCGCCGCGATCGCCGTCGGCGGGTGGGCCGGCTTGATGGGCCTGTGGTCGGTCGTCGGCGGCCTCGTGATCATGGGCGGCATCCTCCTCGAACGACGTCGCTACCGTTCCGCTGCGACGGAGCGAGCGCCCGCCGACCCGGGTCCGGGTGGCGGCGAACCGCTCGACCAGCCGCTCGAACCGCGCTTCACGCCAACGACCGAACGCTTCGTCGATCCAACCACGGGGCTCGCGATGCGGGTGTACGTGGACGCCGCCTCTGGCGAACGGCGGTACCGGGCGGAGGGCTGAACGTCATGGGCGGAGCATTCGGGCTTGCGTGCTATCCTCGCCCGCTCGTGGGCGGCCCGATGTCCCACGCACGTTTGCGCACCTGAGGAACAGGGCCCCCGCCATGGCAGCCGTCCAACCCGGAACCGTTTCACGACCGCAGGTTCGGCGTGCGCGGCGGCCGGCCCGGGAGGCGGCACCGCTCCCGTACATCAACCGGGAGCTGTCGTGGCTGGAGTTCAACGCGCGGGTGCTCCACGAGGCGCGCGACGAACGGAACCCGCTGCTCGAACGGGTCAAGTTCCTGACGATCTTCGCGGGCAACCTCGACGAGTTCTTCCAGGTCCGGGTGGCCGGCCTGCGCCAGCAGATGCAGGCCGGCAAGTCGGCCCTGTCGCCGGACGGCCGCAGCCCGGAAGAGCAGCTCGCGGCGATCCGCGAACGCGTCCTCGAGCTCACGGCGGACCATTCACGCATCTCGCTCGACGTCCGTGCGGCACTCGCCGACGAAGGCATCGAGATCGTCGATTACGGCGCGATCCCGCAGCACCACGAGACCCTGCGTGAGCGGTTCCTCGAGGAGATCTTCCCGGTCCTCACGCCGCTCGCGGTCGATCCCGGCCACCCGTTCCCGTACATCTCGACGCTGAGCCTGTCGATCGCGGTGGGCCTGCGTGACCCCGAAACTGGCGAACGCCGCTTCGCACGGGTCAAGGTCCCGCAGATCCTGCCGCGCTTGATCGAGATCGAGCCGTCGCGGTTCGTGCTGATCGACCAGGTGATCGAGGCGAACCTCGACGCGCTGTTCCTCGGCATGGAGATCCTCGAGACCCACCTGTTCCGGGTGACCCGCAACGCCGATCTCGCGATCGAGGAGGACGAGGCGGACGACCTGCTGATGGCCATCGAGGAGGAGCTTCGGCGGCGTCGCTTCGGGGAGGCGGTTCGGCTCGAGGTAGAGCGCTCGATGCCTGCGATGACCCGGCACCTCCTGCTCGACGGGCTCGGCCTGCGCGAGACCGACGCGTACGAGGTCAGCGGCATGCTCGACCTTACCGGTCTCTCGCAGCTGATGGACCTCGACCGACCCAACCTCAAGATGGAGCCGTGGACGCCGGTCACGCCCGCTCGCCTCATGCCCCCCGACGAGGACGAGCCGGCGGACGTGTTCGCCGCGATCCGCGCCGGGGACATCCTCGTCCACCACCCGTACGAGTCGTTCTCCGCGTCGGTCGAGCGGTTCATTGCCCAGGCCGCCGACGACCCCGAAGTCCTGACGATCAAGCAGACGCTGTACCGGACGTCCGGCGATTCGCCCATCGTCCAGTCGCTCATCCGCGCCGCCGAGCGGGGCAAACAGGTCGTGGTTCTCGTGGAGATCAAGGCCCGCTTCGACGAGGAGGCGAACATCATCTGGGCGCGACGGCTGGAGCAGGCGGGTGCGCATGTCGTATACGGGCTGGTCGGCCTCAAGACCCATTCGAAGGTCTCGCTGGTCGTTCGTCGCGAGGGCTCCGGGCTGCGCCGCTACGTTCACATCGGGACCGGGAACTACAACCCGCGAACGGCACGACTGTACGTGGACCTGGGCCTGCTGACGTGCCGTCCCGAGATCGGGGCGGATGCCACGGACCTGTTCAATGTGCTCACCGGCCTGTCGCGCCAGCGCTCGTTCCGCCGGCTGCTGGTCGCGCCACACAGCCTCCGCTCGCGCTTCCTGCAGCTCGTCGCACGGGAGGTGGAGCACGCCCGGGTTGGACACGAGGCGCGGATCGCCCTCAAGCTCAATGCCGTCGTCGACGTGCCCGTGATCGAGGCGCTCTATGAGGCGGCACAGGCGGGCGTGAAGATCGACCTGATCGTCCGCGGCGCCTGCGGGCTCCAGCCGGGCATCGGGGGATTGTCCGAGAACGTCCGCGTCCGCTCGATCATCGGCGAGTTCCTCGAGCACTCGCGAATCTGGGGCTTCAGCAACGGCGGCGACGCGGAGTGGTACATCGGGTCGGCCGACCTGATGGATCGCAACCTCGACCGCCGTGTCGAGGCGGTTGTCCCGGTGGAGGACCCCGACGCACGCACCCGGCTCGCCGGGATCGTGGAGGTGATGCTCGCCGACGACCGTCGCTCGTGGCAGCTGCTTTCGGACGGGACGTGGAAGCGGACCGAGGAGATCCAGGGCCGAGAGGGAAGCATCGACACGTTCGAGGTCCTCAAGGAACGTGCGATCGCGATGGCCGACCAGGCGCACCTGCCCCATCGCCCGCACGCTGGAGCCGGCTCGCTGGACCCGCGGGCATGACCACCGCCCGGGTCCCACATCCGGTCGAGCTGGAGCTCAAGTACCGGGTCAGCGACGACCAGGCGGCAGAGCGCTATCTCGAGGTGGGCGCGTTGGGCCGCTTCAAGCCGGCATCGCCCGTGCGGGTCGCACAGGTCGAGGACCGCTACGTCGATACCGCCCGTGGGGACCTCGCCAGGGCGGGGTTCGCGGCACGCCTGCGGCGGACGAGGAAGGGCACGGTCGTCGGCCTCAAGTCGCTGGCGGGTGGACCACTGGACGGTGACGGTTCGGCGGCCCATCGGCGCGAGGAGATCGAAGGCCCGGCGGACGAATCGATGGCGCCGAACGACTGGCCGGCGTCCGATGCGCGATCGCTCGTCCTCGAGCTGGCCGGCGACGAGCCGCTGGTGGAGCTCGTCATGGTCCGCCAGCGGCGGCGCAAGCGCGAACTCCGCGACGGCGCCACGCGCGTCGAACTCAGTCTCGACGACGTGGAAGTCGTATTGCGCGGTCAGGTCGTGGATCGCTTCGCCGAGCTCGAGGTCGAGCTGCTGAAGGGTGACGAGGCCCGGCTGACGGCGCTGGACGGCGCGTTCCGGGCAGACGCGGCGCTGCGCCCGTCGGGAATGTCGAAGCTGGAGTCGGCACTCGTCGTCATTCGTGGCCACGAGGCGGCCGGTTTCGATGGCGCGGAGACCGAGATCGATCCCGTGCCCTCGACCTCGGACGAGTTGCCCGACGAGCAGGAGGACGGCTTCGAACCGGCGACCGAACCGGCGAGCCTGCCCACGGTCAAGACGCCCGGCGTCACCGCCGACGATCACGTTGCGGAAGCGGCTCGGAAGGTGCTCCGCTTCCACCTCGCCCGGATGCTTGCCCGAGAGGCGGGGACGCGCGAAGGGAAGGACAACGAGGAGCTCCACGGGATGCGCGTAGCGACGCGTCGCCAGCGTGCCGCATGGCGCGTGTTCGGGGACGCGTTCCGCCATGGTCGAACGAAACGGTATCGCTCCGGCCTGCGCGAGATCGCCTCACGTCTCGGCGCCGTGCGCGACCTCGATGTGCTGCTCGATGCGGCGGATCTGTACCGCGCCGACCTCCCGAAGACCGAGCAGCGCAGCCTCGAACCGCTGCTCGCCAGCTGGCGCCAGCATCGCGACGACGCCCGGGTGCTGCTGATGCGCGAGCTGGACTCGGACGGCTACCAGCGCTGGGTCGACGACTACCGGGACTTCGTGCGGACCGAAGGCGCGGCGGTGCTCCCGGTTGGCCCTGTCGAGCCGCACCGCGTGCGCGACACGGCTCCGTCCCGGATCTGGGGCGCGTATGAGCATGTCCGTGGCTACGAACCGGTCCTGCGCTGGGCCGACGTCGAGACGTTGCACGAGCTGCGGATCGCCGGGAAGTGGCTGCGCTACACACTCGAGTTCGTGCGCGAGCCCCTGGGCCCTGATGCGACGCCGCTGATCAACCGGGTCGTTGCCCTGCAGGACCACCTCGGACTGATGAACGACGCGAACGTGGCGGCCAACATGGCGCGCACGTTCCTCGTCGAACACGCGGGCGACCTCAGCACCCAGGAGAGCGCGGCGATCGGGCGCTACCTGGTCAACCGGGAGCGGGACGTGGCACGCCTCCGGCGCTCGATCGGCACGCCCTGGCGGGGCGTGGCGGGCGTCGGCTTCCGGCGTGCGCTCGGGCGGGTCGTGGCGGGGCTGTAGCGGGTTTCCGGCAGGCGTCAGGTTCGCCAGCCGTGGGCGAGATCCCGGAGGCGGTCACGCCAACTCGCGCCGGCGTGGTGGACCGCGAGGATCGCGCCCTCGCGCAGGCTGGCGTCGGACACGCGCATCCGGTCGACACCGTAACGCTCCAGGATGGCGCCGACGATCGCGCCCCCGGCGGGCAGCAGCCGGGCCCGGATCGGGTTGATGGCGAAGCGCAGAGCGGCGGCCTCCGCCGGCTCGGCGGCGAGCACCCGCTGGATCGCGTCGAGTCGCGCGGGCGTCAGCGTGCGGTCAACCAGTGCCTCGGGCAGTAGCTTCACCAGGTTCGACGCCGTGCCGCCGACGCCGATGATGTCCCGCGGCGCAGCGGGTGGCGCCGGGTCGAGGACCCTGCCCGCCTCCCCCGCCATGACGGCGACCTCCTCCATCGAGGGCGGGTCGTGCTCGACGTGCCGTGCCGTGAGCCGGGCCGAGCCGAGCCTCAGGCCCCACGCGGCGGCTGCGTGCTGCGGGCCGACCAGCCCGAACTCCGAGCTGCCTCCACCGATGTCGACGACCAGCGTGTCGTGCTCGACGGGCTGGCCCTCGGTGACGCCGATGATGGTCAGGTACGCCTCCTCCTCGTGCGACAGGACGGCGAGTGGCTCGCCGGTCGCTCGCCCGACCTCGTGGACGATCCGTGCAGCGTCGGCCGCTTGCCGGATCGGTTCGGTTCCGAGGAACGTGATCGCCGTGGCGCCCAGCTCGCGGGCAGTGCCCGCGTAGCCGGTCAGCGCCGAGACGAGCTGCGCGCGTCCGGCCGCCCCCAGCGGCCGACCATCGTGCACAGCATCTCCCAGCCCGAGAAAGACCGATTCGTCCGCGAGCGGATCGAGCCGGTGGCCTTCGACCGCGGAGACGAGCAGGTGGACCGAATTGGAACCCAGGTCGACGGCGGCAGCGATGGGCCGGGGCGCGTCAGGCCGGTCCAGTGCCGGTTCCTGAACCGCCCGCGCGGCGGGGCCTCCGGGTGGTCGCCGTGGCGCGTCGTGTGGCGGCGCCGGCGGCGGGCGAGCGGCGGGTCGACGTCGATCGGGTGGCCGGCGTGCGGCGGGTCGGTTTCGCTGCTGTTGCCTTCGGGGCCGTCGGCTTGGCGGCAGCCGGCTTGGCGGCAGCCGGCTTGGCGGCAGCGGGCTTCGCGGCCGCGGGTTTCGTCGCTGCCGGTTTCGGCGCCGCGGGCGTCGTCAATGCGGGCTTGACCGCCCGCCCGTCAAGCTCCGCCAGGCGGGCCCGGAGGTCCAGGACATCGGCCACGGCCGCGGCGACCTGCGTGCGACGCTTCGCCTCGACGTCGAGTGCCTTCTGGAGCCGCTTCTCGAGGCGGGCGCGTCCCTTTCCTCCGCCGCCTTTGCCGTCCGCTGACCCGGCCGATCGTCCCTTCCCGGACTTTGCCACTCGGTTTCCTCCCTCACCCCCCGGTGACACCGCGCTGCGCGCGGGGCTCCAAGTCTGCCACCACCGGCAAGCGGCACGCCTCCCCGTGCTTGCGTGCGGATGGGAGGATGGCGCCGTGCTCCGGGTCGTCGCCATTGGCCTGGCGTTGTGCGCCCTTGCCGTAGCGTGTGCGCTGGTGGAGCCGCCGCAACCGGTTGGTACCTACCGCATGGAAGCGGAGGTTCGAAACGGTTCTCCGGGTCCTGTGGCGTTCACCGTCAGACGTGCGCTGGGCGGCGCACTCCCGGGGATGGGTGTCATCGAGGGCGGCGTGCAACCGGCCTCGGTACCTCCCGGGACCAGCTCGATCGTCTTCTACCTGCCAACCGACGGGAACTGGCTGATCGAGATCCCAGGGTGGGGCGAGATCGAAGGAAAGGACTTTCGCGGGTTCCTCGCCCTGCAGTGTCGGCCCCTGCTCATCGAGTTCGAGGGCGATGGAGCGTGGGGTTGGCCCGGCTGTGCCTGAGGCAGCGCAACCTGAAGTGCTGACTTCCTGCTCGACCCGCGCTAACGAAGCGGCAACGGCGCGTTAACGAAGCTCCAACAGCGGGTTATCGGCTGTCGTCGACGCTCCGCGAATGGTCCACCCGCATCAGGACGGCCGCGCACCAACGTTCGAATGGCTCGTGCTGGCTGTCGACGGCCCGGCGGTCGAGTTGCACGCAATCACCGGCGGCAACGGGGTGCGCGTCGTTCCCGAGGTCGAGACCTTCGTCGCCCTGCTCGAGCAGGCCCGTCCTCGGATCGCGCTCCTCGCCATGCCACCGGGTGGGCTTCACGAGACCCAGCTACTCGCCCGGGAACGGCGCAGGAGGCACGGCCTGCGCATCGTCCAGCTCGCCCCACCCGAGGCGGTCAACGCCCGGCTCGATGCCCTCCGCCTCGGGTTCGACGACGCCTTTCCGAGCTCCATCGGGTCCGCCGAGCTCGGCGCCAGGCTGGCTCTCCTCGACGAACGCGCCCGTGCCCGCCCGGAACGAACGCTCCCCGTGGCGGACGGCTGCGAGCTGGACCTCCTGGCCCACCAGCTGCGTCGCGACGGACAGCTCGTCCACCTCCGGCCGAAGGAGTTCGACCTCCTGGCGGTGCTGGCCGGCCATCCCGGCCGGGCCTGGACCCGTCGCCAGCTGCTGGACCGGGCGTGGGGGCGCGACCACGACGGCGATCCGCGGACGATCGACGTCCACGTCCGCTGGCTGCGCTCGAAGATCGAGGCAGCGCCCGAGCGGCCGGTCCATCTGCTGACCGTCCGCAGTGTCGGCTACCGCCTCGATCCGCCAGGACGGTAACCGTAGGCCCCTGTCTCGAGCTCGAATCCGGCGCTGGGTTCGTCTCCGTGTTAACCGTCGCTTAACGAGGCGGCAAACGGGCGTTGATGCCGCAATCCGACCATCAGACACGTCGAACGGGACCACCTGCCCAGATCTTCGGATCCGCCCGCGGGACGCGGGCACCTGTGGAGGAACGAATCGAGTGACGATCAATCCACGTTCGCGTGTCGCCGCCCTCGGACTGCTGGCCGTCCTGACTGTCGGTGCGTGCAGCGGCACAAGCGGGGGGACAGCGTCGCCTGCTGCGCCGGACGCCTCGGCGCCCGCTGGCGCGTCAGGACCCGCGACCGCCGGCGGCCCGCCCGAGTGCCTGTCGTTCGCTGACATCTACGCACTCGTCGGACCCGAGTCCGAAGACGTCCAGACCTGGGACCAGGCCGCCACGATCGCGTCCGACCTCGGCTCGAACACGGACTTCCCGGCCGGCCTGCCGATCTCCATCACCGCTCCGGGCGAGGAGTCGGGCACATTCGACAGCTTCGTCGAGCTCGTGCTTGCGGACTACCTCGAGGAGCGGGGCCAGCCAGAGGGTGCCACAACGCGGCTGTCGAACTACCAGTCGAGCGCGAACGACAACGCGATCATCGACGGGATCTCCAACTCGGCTGGCTCGTTCGGCTGGGTGGGCTTCGCGTTCTACGAGGAGAACCTCGATCGCGTTCGGGCATTCACGATCAGCGCCGAGCCGAATGGGACGTGCGTCGAGCCAACGGCGGAATCGATCGCGTCGAACGAGTATCCGATCTCACGCGACCTGTACATCTACGTCAACAAGGCCAAGCTCGAGTCGAACCCGGCCGTGGCGGCATACGTCGACTTCTACCTGGCCGACGGCACCATCGACGGCGTGCTCGAGACGGTGCCGTACGTGCCCCTGCAGGCCGGCGCCCTCGCAGACTCCCGCTCGGCCTGGGAGGCGTTCAAGGGCTCGGCAACCGCGTCGCCGGACGGCACGATCTCGGTGAGCGGCTCGTCGACGGTCGAGCCCATCTCGAATGCCGTGGCCGAGCGCTTCAAGGAGGCCAACGCCGGGTTCAACTACACGGTCGAGGGTCCCGGCACCGGCGACGGCTTCGCGAAGTTCTGCGCCGGTGAGACCGACATCAGCGACGCTTCGCGGACCATCCGGGACGATGAGATCACGGCCTGCCAGGGTGCCGGCATCGAGTACGTCGAACTGAAGGTGGCAATCGACGGCATTGCGGTCCTCACCCAGAAGTAACCACTCCTCCTCTGCGAACGGGTCGGGTCAGCTCGGAGACCCGACCCCGTTCGCCTATCCTCAGTTCCTTCTCCAGGAGGCCCAGATCGACGCATGAGCCAGGCCACACCAGCGCTCGAGCTCCGCACGTCCCTGCGCGGCAGCGCCGCCCGGCGACGCCGCGAGCGCTTCGTGCAGGCCGTCCTCCTCGCGGGCGGCCTCGCGTCGATCGGCATCTCCGCGCTCATCGTGGTCACGCTGATCGCCGATGCGCTGCGCTTCCTCGCTGCGGTAGACCTGTCCGCTCTCAACTCGATCGGCTGGGCGCCGCGGCGGGGCATGTTCGACCTGCCGACGCTGTTGATCGGCACGTTCCTCGTCTCGGCCATCGCAATGCTCCTGGCTGCACCGGTCGGCCTGCTCAGCGCGATCTACTTGTCCGAATACGCGACACCCAGGGTGCGCAGCGTCGTCAAGCCGATCCTGGAGATCCTCGCGGGGATCCCGAGCATCGTCCTTGGCTTCTTCGCGATCGCCGTGATCAGCCCGGAGATCGTCCAGCGGATCAACCCGAAGGCACCCGGCTTCAACGTGCTCGCCGCAAGCATCGGCGTGGGGATCCTGTCGATTCCGCTGGTCGCCTCGGTGGCCGAGGACGCCATGCGGGCTGTCCCGCGAGCACTCCGCGAAGCGTCGTACGGGCTGGGCGCCCGACGGCTCACGACGAGCTTGCGCGTGGTGTTCCCGGCGGCAATCTCGGGCATCGTGGCGGCGCTGATCCTGGCAACCAGCCGGGCCATCGGCGAGACGATGGTCGTTGCCGTCGCGGCTGGCGCCAGCGGTAGCGGCGCCCGCTCCTGGGACATCTTCGGGCCGGGCCAGACCCTCACGGCGGCAATGGCCTCGCTGGCGATCGGCAGCGACCGGGTACGCGGCGATGACCTTGCCTTCCCCAGCCTTTTCTTCCTCGGCGCCGTGCTGTTCGCGATGACCTTCCTGCTCAACGTGATCGGCGACGCCTTCGTCCGCCGGACGCGCCAGCGGTACTAGGGTGCATCGATGAGCCTTGTCGCTCCCGCCGCAACAAGCGCCGCCGTCCGGCGAGGGCTCACGTCCAGCCAGAGGGACACGCGCGGCACCATCTTCTACCTGCTGCTGTTGCTGAGCCTGCTCTTCTCGCTGGCGGTCCTGGCCGCACTGTTGCTCGACGTCATGAGCCGTGCGATCCCGGTCTTCCAGACCCGCGGGCTGGACTTCCTCACCTCGCCGCTGTCCTCGGATCCGACGAAGGCCGGGATCGCGCAGGGCCTGTTCGGGACGATCGTCATTGCGCTCCTGATCCCGGTGATCTCGTTCCCGTTCGGGATCGCGACCGCTGTGTACCTCGAGGAATACGCCCCCAACAACCGGCTGACGCGGTTCATCGCGATCAACATCCGCAACCTGGCCGGCGTCCCGTCGATCGTCTACGGGCTCCTCGGCTTGGCCATCTTCGTGGCCTTCTTCGATGCCATCGGGCTGGGTGGCACGCGCGACGGACGCCACCTGCTCGCGGCCGCGGTGACGCTCGGCGTGCTCGTGCTGCCGATCGTCATCATCACCACGGCCGAGGCCCTGCGAGCGGTCCCGCTCACGATCCGCGAAGCCGGCTATGGCGTCGGCGCGTCGCGCTGGGACGTCACCCGCAAGCTCGTCCTGCCGGCCGCGCTGCCCGGCATCCTCACCGGCACCGTCCTGGCGCTTGCCCGCGCGCTCGGCGAGACGGCCCCGCTACTCCTGATCGGCGGCATCGTGGGCGGCTTCTCCACACCCGAGGGCCAGTCGGTGGCCGAGACGCTGCTCGGCAGCTATACCGCCCTGCCGCTGACCGTGTTCCAGTGGGCCAAGCAGCCCCAGGAGGACTTCCGGCAGCTTGCTGCCGCCGCGATCGTCGTCCTCCTCGCGGTGACGCTGTTCGCGAACGGCGTCGCCGTGTTCCTCCGCAACCGCTTCGAGCGGTCCTGGTGAGCGCCGATATGCGTTCGACCACCGACGCTTCCCCCTTGCCCGAATCCCCTGGAGATCCGATGACCCAGACCGCCACCGCGCCCGCGGCCGACGCCCCCGAGATCCACGTTCCGTTGTCTCCGGAGCCCGCCGCCGAAAGCGCGCCGGAACGCGCCCCCGAGGAGCCCGTCCTGAGCTTCCGCAACGTGCACTTCTACTACGGCGAGTTCCGCGCCGTGAAGGACGTCTCGATCGACATCCGGCCGCAGGAGATCACGGCCCTCATCGGTCCGTCGGGCTGCGGCAAGTCGACGTTGCTGCGGACGATCAACCGGATGAACGACCTGATCCCCGGCATTCGCGTCGAGGGCGAGGTCCTCTACCACGGGGTCAACGTCTATGGGAAGGACGTCGACCCAGTCGAAGTCCGTCGCCGGATCGGCATGGTCTTCCAGAAGCCGAACCCGTTCCCGAAGTCGATCTACGACAACATTGCCTTCGGGCCGCGCGTCGTCGGCTACCGGGGCAACATGGACGAGCTGGTGGAATCGAGCCTGCGGCGAGCGGCCATCTGGGACGAGGTCAAGGACAAGCTCAAGCAATCCGGCCTGGCGCTGTCCGGCGGCCAGCAGCAGCGCCTGTGCATCGCGCGAGCTATCGCAACCGAACCTGACGTGATCCTCATGGACGAGCCGTGCTCCGCGCTCGACCCGCGCAGCACGCTCCAGATCGAGGAGCTCATGGCCGAGCTCAAAATGAACTACACCATCGTGATCGTGACGCACAACATGCAGCAGGCATCGCGGGCCTCGGATCGCACGGTGTTCATGACCATGGCCGACGATCGGGCCGGCTACGTGGTGGAACAGGGCGAGACAATGGAGATCTTCACGAACCCGAAGCACCAGCTGACCGAGGACTACGTTTCCGGTCGGTTCGGCTGAGCCGGGAGGGACCCAACGACATGACGGACCACGAGCGCACCACCGTCGACGCCCTGAACGAGGAGCTCGATGAGCTGCTCGCTGCCGCGGATGGCCCGCCGACCTCGAGCGAAGCGCATGCCGCGCGCGAGCCGCTCGATCGCGAGCAGCGCGAGATCAAGCTGAACGTCCTGCGCATGGGTGCGCTGGTCGAGGACGCCATCCGGGCAGCGATTGCCTCGCTCGTCAACCACGATCCCGACGCGGCGTTGGCGGTCATCGTCGGCGACGGCCGGATCAACGAGGCGCAGCGCTCCGTGTCGACGCAGATCGCACGGACCATCGCCACGCAGCAGCCAGTGGCGCGCGACCTGCGCTTCCTGCTCTCGCTCGACCACGTGACCTACGAGCTCGAGCGGATCGGTGACCACGCGTCGTCCGTCGCGAAGCAGGCACGCAAGCTGGCCCCGGAGCCGCCGCTCAAGGAGTACGTCGACCTGCCGCGCATGGGCGAGCTCGGCGCGGAGCTGGTCCACGGCATCCTCCGCGCGCTCGTCGACATCGATGAGCACCAGGCCCGCGCCGTCGCGGCCGGCGACGACGAGATCGACGCGCTCTACCACAGCACCTTCGCCGAGCTGATCGACCTGATGCGCCAGGACCCCGACAACGTCGAACGTGGGGCGCGGATCATGCTCGCCGCTCACTACCTCGAGCGGATCGGCGACCGCGTGACCAACATCGCCGAGGACGTGGTCTTCCTCGCCAGCGGTGAGGTCGAAGACCTCAATCCCTGATACTGGTCGGGTGAGCGACGCCGTCGAGCTATACCTCCTGCGCCACGCCGACGCCGGCGATCCCGGGGCATGGCGCGGAGCCGACGCCGACCGGCCGCTGTCTTCCAAGGGCGAGAAGCAGTGCGAGCGGCTGGGCTCGTTCCTGCTCGGGATCGGCTTCCGGCCCGACGCGATCCTCTCGTCTCCAAAGCTGCGCGCCATGCAGACGGCGGAGCGGGTCGGTGACCGACTCGGCGTCGACGTTCAAGCGGAGCACGCCCTGGCTGATGGAACGGGCGTCGACGACGTCGAGCGGCTGCTGGCCGAAGCGGGAAATGTCCGCCGCGTCATGATTGTTGGCCACGATCCCGATTTCAGCTCGTTGCTGGGGACTCTGTGCGACTTCGATCGGGCGACGATGAAGAAGGGCGCCCTGGCGCGGATCGACGCACGCCGGCCGCTGGCTCCGGGCTCCGGCGAGCTGCGCTGGCTGGTGCCGCCGGATTTGCTGAAGCCGGCCTGACCCCGCGGTTCGCGGACGCGGAGCGTGCCCATTCGTCCCCGGAGCGCAACGCCGGCGCTCGACAACGCGGGCCGTCGCCTTCGCATCCTCGCTACGAATGCAGGCGATGCTGCGAGCGTGGGGATTCGCTCAAGGTCCGGCAAGCCGAGTCCGGGAGCGTCCCTTGGACGTCTTGTTGACCTCGCCACGCGGCCGCCACGAATGGGTGCGATCAGTCGAGCGTCAAGCGGGCCCTCACGTCGGCGGAGCACCCTCGCTAAACGCGCCAGCACGAATGAGGGTGCTATCGAGGTGCTGAGGCAGGCCTGGGGCAACGTCAGTCCGCTCTGACCGGGAACGGCAGCGCGATCGGATCGGGAGCGAGGCGGCTGCGGCCCTCGGCGTCGAAGCGGTCGAGCCCGAGATCGGTCACGTCCACGAGCGCCGTGGTGCCCCTCACCGCGAGGTCCGACGCCACCCTCGACACGGCCGGTCCCCACATCATCCCGTGCCCGCCCGCCGACGCGATCGTCACGCCGTCCAGCGGCTGACCCTCCGGGGTGATCGCCGGTCCGAGGATCGGCAGGTGATCGGGGGTGTAGTCGATCGTGGCGCACCACACCTTGCGGACGCCCAGATCGCGCGTCAGCGGAACGAAGCCCGCCAGTCGCGTGCGCCAGCGCTCGAACGCGTCCCAGTCGATCATGCGAGCCTCGCCCGGCTGCTCGTCAGGGTCGCTCCAGCCGAACAGCAGCCCGCCCTCCTCGAGCCGCCAGTACAACCCCGCGCCGATGTCGAACACCATGGGCATGCGCTCCACCGCGAAGGCCGGGTGCGGCTCGAGGACCACCACCGAATGGCGAGCGGCGCCGGCAGGGATGCGCAGCCCGCCGAGCCGGCCGACGTCACGGAGCGTGGGACCGCCCGTGAGGACCACGCGCTCGGTGGCGATCGGACCTGCGTCCGTGTCCACGCCGACGACGCGCGAACCATCCATGCGGAGGCCGTGGAACGCGCTCCGTTCGCGGAGCTCGACGCCGGCCGCCTGCATCGCCAGCGAATAGGCGCGCACGTTGCGCGGCGGATCGATCGCGCCGTCGGTCGGGAGGAAGCTCCCGCCGCGATGACCATCCGCGGCGAGCATCGGAACCGCGGCGACGGCCTCGTCCCGCGTGAGCCAGCGGACGTCGAGACCCTCGGCCCGCTGCATGGCCACGCGTTCACGACCGGCCTGCTCGTCGTCATCGGTCACGGCCAGGATCAGGTAGCCCAGCTCGCGAAACCCCGAATCGGTGCCGTATGCCGCCTGTTGCCCGCGGTAGAAGTCGATCGTCCAGCGTCCCAGCGCCACGGTTGCCGGCGTGCCGCCCTGGGCCCGCACGATCCCGGCTGCACGCGACGAGGCGCCCATCCCGACCAGCCCTCGCTCGAGCACCACGACGCGGCCGAGACCTTGCTCGCGGGCGAAGACGGAGGCCCAGCCGCCGATCGTCCCGCCGCCGACGATGACCAGGTCCGCCGTGTCTGACACCCGAGGGCCTCCTACCCGATCTCCACCCGTGCCGCGATGCCGAAATGGTCGCTCGGGTAGAGACCCGGATCGCCCACCGCCGGACGATCGAACGCCAGCCGGGCGCCCACCACGCGGCCCGCACCGCGCAGCCAGATGTAATCGAGGCAGCCGGGGTCGCCGTCGTCGTCGATCGCCGGTCCCTGCAGCCCGCTGGGCCAGGTCACGTTCGGCTCGGCACCGTTGGCCTCGGCGTACGCGGAACGAAACCCTGCCGCGACCATGCGACCGTACGCCGGTTCGGCGGGATCGGCGTTGAAGTCTCCGACGACGATCGTCGCGTCCGAATCGCTGGCCCCGCCGTCCAGCCAGTCGATCACGGCCGCGGCCTGCTCCGCACGGATCGCCGCGTCCGGCACCTCGTGATGTAGGTGCGTCACGGCGAAGGTGAGTCCGCCCCCGCCCGGCAGCTTCAGGGCGACCCGCGTCGCGGACCGGTTGCGACCGAGGTCGACGCGCTCCGGGGCACCGGCGGTGAGCGGCTCGCGGACGAGGATGCTGTTGCCGTACTCCGGCCGCCCCGCCCATCCCCGGAACGCGCGGTACTCGGCAGCGCCCGCCGCGCCGAGCAGGCGGTCCTGCTGCAGCGGGTAGACGACCTCCTGCAGGCCCATCAGGTCCGGCTGGAGCGCGGCCATGTCGGCGAGGAGCAGGGGCAGGCGCTCGTCCCAGCGATCGGCGAGGTTGCGCAGGTTGAGCGTGGCAACGTGCAGCGGGTCCACGAATCAGGTGTCCTCCGGGGCGATTGGCAGGGCGAAGAAGAAGGTCGAGCCTTTCCCCTCGGTCGACACGAGCCAGATGCGACCACCGTGCTGTTCGACGATGTGCCGCGCGATCGCAAGACCGAGACCGGTGCCGCCGGTCTCCCCCCGGACACGGGCCCGGTCGACCTTGTAGAACCGTTCGAAGATCCGCGGTTGTGCGGCCCGCGCGATGCCGATCCCATGATCCTGCACGGAAGCAATCAGCTCGCGCTCGCGTTCCCCGCGCCGCACCGCGACCACGACGTCGCCACCGTTCGGGCTGAACTTGACGGCGTTGTGGACAAGATTGACGAACACCTGTCCCAGCCGTCCCTCGTCGCCGCGGATCCGCGGCAGACCGTCGGGGACATCGACTCGCAGCCTGACGCCCTGACGGTCGGCGAACAGGCGCAGCCGTTCGACGGACGCAGCCGCCAGTCGCGCCAGGTCGAGATCGTCGATGAGGGTGAGGCCGGTCCCGCTTTCGATCCGGGACAGGTCCATGAGCTCGCTGACCATCTGGACGATGTGCCCCGTCTCGACCTCGATCTTGCCGATGCGGTCGCGCATCTTCGGCGGGATCGCCTCGCCGGCCGCCTGCGCATCGCGGCTCAGCGTCTCCGCGAGCAGCCCGACCGTCGTCAGCGGCGTCCGAAGCTCGTGTGACAGGTTGTCGATGAATTCGGTCCGGATCTGCTGGAGCCGGCGCAGCTCGCTCACGTCGGCGAGCGCAAGCCACGCCCCGCCCGAACCGGAGCGGCGGGCACGGACCACGAGGGCGGGACCGTCGGCGCCGCGCAGGCGCACCTCCCCGGACGCAGACCCCTGGGCCTGCGCGCTTCGCGCGATACCCTCGATCTGCGGGTCGAGGAACACCTCGAGCAGGTCCAGCCCGAGGAGCGTCCCCGCTGGACGGTCGACCAGCGCATGTGCGGTCGCGTTGGCGAACACGACCTCGAGCCGCGGGTCCAGGTCGACGATCGCGACGTCGACGAGGTCGGCGAGATCCTGGCGATCCTGGGCCTGGTCGGCGAGCATGCGCTCGAGCCGCGCGACGTTCTCGCGCAGGTCCTCCACCCCGAACGCCGGGTCGCCCTCGGGGCCGACCCCGGTCAGCGCCCGGACCCTGCGCAGCGTCGCCTCGGCCCGGCGTAGGGCGACAATTGCAACGGCGAACCCGATCGCCGCGACGATCGCGATGAGGGGCCAGGGATCCACGGCGCGAGCATCGCATACGGGCCCTCGGCGCGACGCGGCGGCAGGGCGCGCGGGCGACGGGTCAGCGGCGCCGGACCGATGCCGCCGGACGCCGGGCGCTGCTCTCCAGCAGGGAGCGCCACGGCCGGGTGAGGCGTCCCCATTCCGACGCCGGGTAGCTGGAGCGCATCACGACGAGGTGGGCCAGGCGGCCCGCCGCACGCCGGGCGCGTTCGAGCGAGGACCGGTCCAGCGAATCGCCTTCGACGACCCGTGCGACGTCGCGCGATGCGAGAACCGACGATACGCGCAGGGCCTCGTCGTCCTCCGGCGTGGTGTCGGCCGGCCACGGCTCCTCCCCGAGTGCCTCGTTCGTACCGCTGGCGGCGAGCGAGCGAAGCTCGGCGGGCCTGAGCCGCTCCATGCGCCGGATGAGCGCCTCGATATCCGCGCCGGCAGGCCCGTAGCGTCGCTGGCCGACGGCGGCGTCCCATCCCCGCGTCAGCCGCTCCCGGACGCGGCCGCGGAACGGCTCGTCGAGGTGCTCGTCGAGAAACTCCCCGAGGACGAGCTCCAGGGCCGCGCCGACGACGGCATCCCGAACATGCGGCCGCCGCCACGACGCCTTCGGCAGGCGGCTCTTGACGTCGGCTTCGGCCGCGGCCACCGCGGCCAGCTGATCCGCCGACAGGAAGCGTTCGATCGACGCGACGAAGGCGATCGGCGTCACGCCCGCGCAATCCAACCGATCCAGCTCGTCGGCGGTCAACCGCGCGACCCGGCCGAGGAACGCCGCCAGGGCGGCCTTGCGATCGAGCGGCTTGCGGATGATCGGCCGTGTCCGGACTCCGGCTCTGACGGGGTCCCCGACGTCGCGCCACGCACCGCGACCGGCATGCGTTCGGATGCCGCGCTCCCGGTCGTACCGAGCGCGCAGCTCCGGGTCGCTCAGCCAGTCGTGGGCGACGTTGATCGCGGTCGCGGCCGGCAGGCCGTCAGGTCCCGCGACATCGGGGTGGTGGCGCCGCAGCAACGCCCGCCAGGCGATCTCGATCGCCTCGGCGCTCGCGTCGACCGGAACCTCCAGTCGCGCGTACAGGTCGTCGGCAGGCAGCAGGAGACGCGCGGGCATCCCCGAATGCTACGCGGGGACCTCGTCGCGGACCGGGCTTGCGGCCTCGCCCCGGAGGAACGCCTCGACCGCCTCGAGCGACTGCGTCGACCGGGCGCCCGTCGCCCGCTCGGTCACCTCGATGCCACCGGCCGCGAGCGACCGCGGGCTGACGGTCATGATCCACGGCATGCCGAGCAGCTCGGCGTCGGTGAACTTCACGCCGGGCGACTCGTCCCTGTCGTCCCACAGAATCTCGTGCTCGGGTCCCGCCTCGGCGGCGATGGCGTGCAGACGCGCCGCCACCTCGGAGACCTGTGGCTCTCGTGCTGCGCCGATCTCGACGAGATGCGCGGCATATGGCGCCACCTCCGCGGGCCAGGCGAT
>DASTYU010000172.1:0-30756 GCA_035764655.1 Candidatus Limnocylindrales bacterium | reverse complement strand
GCTTCCCGCGTGGGGCGCGCTGTGGACCCGGGTCGAAGGCGACGCGCTGTCGTTTCAGGTCGTGTCGGCTCCTCCCGCCCAGCGCATGGGCCCGACCGAGAATCGGGCGTCGACGCTGACCTCCCGTGCACCGGGCACCACCATCGTCTACGGCGAGGTCCACGATTACGGCACGACGCTGACCGACATGATCGGGCTGTACTCGGGTGTCGACATCCCCGAGGAGGAGGTCCAGCAGCTGGAGCAGATGGTGGGCGTCTTCGGGGGCATGGAGGGCCTCGTCGGCTGGATCGGCGACATGGCCTTTGTCGTCAATGACCCGGGCGAGGGCATCGAGACCGGCCTCCTGATCCAGCCCACCGATGCCACCAAGGCCGAGAACCTGTTCCTCACCCTCCGCGGCTTCATCACGCTGGGCGGTGCGAGCCTCGGGCTCTCGGTCACCGACGAGCAGCACGGCGAGGCGACGATCACGACCGTCGACTTCGGCGAGTTGCGCCAGCTCATGGCCCAGACCGGCGAGACGGTACCGCCCGAGGACCTCGAGTTCTTCGGCGGCGCTGACGCGCATCTTCAGCTGTCGTGGACGGTCACGGACGACCTCGTCGTGGTCGGGCTCGGGCCCGAATTCGTGAAGCACGTGCTCGACACCGACTCGTCGACCTCGCTGGCCCAGAACGACCGGTTCTCGAGCCTGATCGATCGAACCGGCAGGGACAACGCCGGCATCACCTTCGCCGACGTGACGGCACTCCGCGCCGTCATCGAGGACTTCGCGGCCGGTCGCTCCGGCTTCCTGGACCGCTACGAAGGCGAGGTCAAGCCGTTCCTCGAGCCGTTCGACGTGCTCGGGGGCTCGACGGTCATCGGCGGCTCGAACCCCGACAAGGCCACGTTCCTCATGACAGTCAAGTAACTGGAGGTATCGCACCACTCATGGCAGTTCGCATCAGGTTGACCCGCGTCGGCGCGACGAAGCAGCCGGCCTACCGGGTCGTCGTGTCCGACTCCCGCAACGCCCGTGACGGGCGCTCCATCGAGACGCTCGGCCACTACAACCCGCGCACCGAACCGGTCGAGTTCGCGGTGGACGAGGACAAGGCCAAGGCCTGGCTGGCCAAGGGCGCCAAGCCCTCGGAAACGGTCGAGCGGCTGTTCCGGAACGCGGGCATCCTGCCCGCCTCGAAGTAGAGGTCGCGCAGATGGCAGCGAAGGAACTGGTCGAGTACGTCGCCAAGGCGCTCGTCGACGACCCCGACGCCGTGAAGGTCGAGGAGGTCCACGAGGACGGCACCACGATCATCGAGCTCCACGTCGCCGAAGACGACATGGGCAAGGTCATCGGGCGGAACGGGAGCGTGGCAAAGGCCCTGCGCACGTTGCTCAAGGTCACCGCGGCACGCGACGGCGAGCCGGTCTCGCTGGAGATCATCTGAGCGAGCGCTTGGCGGTCGCCCTCGTTCGGGGCGTCCACGGGCTCCGCGGGGCCGTGCGCGTCGAGGTCCTGACCGACAAGCCCGAGGAGCGGTATGCGCCCGGCTCGGTCCTGCACCGCGAAGGATCGGACGAGCCGTTGACGATCGTCTCCGCGGAGGCGGTCGCGGACGGCCCCGGCTGGCGGCTGCGCTTCCGCGAGGTTGCCGACCGCAACGCCGCGGACACGCTGCGCGGGGCGTACCTCGAGACCGTCGCGTTCCCCGAGCGTGACCTGGCGCGCGGCGAGTACTACTGGCACGAAGTTGTCGGCACGGCGGTTCGTGGCGTGGACGGCGCCGAGCTCGGCACGGTGCGCGACGTCTATCGCGTGGCCGAGACCGAGGTGTTCGAGGTGACCGGCGGGCCGTTCGGGACGTTCGAGCTGCCCGCGGTCCGGGCGTTCATCCGGGTGTTCGCGCCGCGCCGCGGCGAGATCGTCGTGGACGCCGACGCGCTGGACCTTCGGGCGCCACGTGATCGCGGCAGCGCCGCTGAGCGACCACGTGCCCCGCGACGCCGAACCAGCAAGGCAAAGGCCGCCCAGGCAAAGCGCGAGACCTGACGATGCCGCTCGAGATCGATGTCCTGACGCTGTTCCCGCCGATGATCGAGGGCCCGCTTGCGGCGAGCATCCCCGGACGCATCCAGGAACGGGGACTGGTCACGCTCCGGGTGCACGACCTGCGCGACTGGGGCCTCGGCCGCCACCGGACCGTCGACGACGCGACCTACGGCGGGGGAGCAGGCATGGTGATGCGCCCCGAGCCCGTCGCGGCGGCCCTCGCGGCGCTTCGTCAGCCGGGTTCGGTGGCAATCCTGCTCGACCCCGCGGGCGAGGTGTACCGCCAGCCGCGGGCCGTGGAGCTCGCGGCACATGAGCACCTGATCCTGGTCTGCGCCCGCTACGAGGGCGTCGACGAGCGGATCCGCGGCATGGTGGACCTCGAGCTGTCGATCGGCGACTACGTCCTGACCGGCGGGGAGCTGGCGGCCCTGGTCGTGATCGATTCGGTGATCCGCTTGCTGCCCGGCGCGATCGATAGCGAGTCGACGGCCGAGGAGTCCTTCACCCATGGCCTGCTCGAGTATCCGCAGTACACCCGGCCGGCCTCGTTCGAGGGTGAGGGCGTACCCGAGATCCTCGTGTCGGGCAACCACGGCGCGGTGCGCCGTTGGCGACTCAAGGAGTCGCTCCGGCGGACCCTGGAACGCCGGCCGGACCTGCTCGAGGGCCGGGCCGCGAGCCCGGAGGAGGAGCAACTGCTCGACGAGCTCGCCGGCGAAGCGCAGCAGCCGACCGGGCACGAGTGAGGCCCGTGCTATACTCCGCCGTCGGTCGCCACCCCTGCGACCCATATTTCCGACGCTACCCACGCAGCTTCGGCTGCCCACGACAGTCAGGAACCGCCGCGTGAACGTGCTCGACGAGATCGTCCAGGACCAGCTCCGAACCGACCTGCCCGAGATCCAGACGGGTGACACCGTCAAGGTCTCCGCGCGCGTCGTCGAGGGCAACCGCGAGCGGATCCAGGTCTTCGAGGGCACCGTGATGCGCCTCCGCGGCGGCGGCATCACCCGCACGATCACTGTCCGGCGGATCGCCTCGGGCGTGGGCGTCGAGCGGACCTTCAAGATCAACAGCCCGCGCATCGACAAGATCGAGGTCGTTCGCCACGGCGTGGCCCGCCGCGCGCAGCTGTACTTCCTGCGCAAGCGCGTCGGCAAGGCGGCCACGCTCCGCGAGCGCCGCCCCGGCTGAATCTCGTCCCATGTCCGGTCCGACGACCCGCCACGCGGCGGGTCGTTTCGATTCCCGGCCGACGGTCCGGCGGGCGGCGCGCTAGGCTAGTCGCCGATGGCCGTCCGAGTCCCGAGCCTCCGCCAGGAACGCCGCCTGTGGAACGAGGGCCTCGTCCGCGTCGCCGGTGTCGACGAGGTCGGCGTGGCGCCCACGTGCGGAGCGGTCGTCGCCGCGGCCGTGATCATGAAACCCGGCTGCCACCGCATCCCCGGGGTGCGCGACTCGAAAACCCTGTCGATGGCCCAGCGCGAGCGACTCGCCCCGATCATCCGCAGGCGCGCCGTGGCGATCGGCGTCGGTGCGGCGTCGGTGGCCGAGATCGACCGGCTCAACATCTACCACGCGACCCATCTCGCCATGCGTCGGGCGATCGCTCGTCTCGGCGGTCACGAGCACGTCCTTGTCGATGGCAACCGGATCGTCGGGTTCGAGGCGCAGGTCGGCCCGTACACGAACATCGTGGATGGCGACGCGAAGGTCTATTCGATCGCCTGTGCTTCGGTGGTGGCCAAGGTCGTGCGTGACCGGATGATGGCCAAGCTGGCGGCCCGTTACCCGGGCTACGGCTGGGAGCACAACCAGGGCTACGCCACGCGCGACCACCGCGCGGCCATCCGCGAGTTCGGGCTGACGCCGTTCCACCGGCGCTCCTTCCTCGCGCTGCAGCGAACGCTGGCCGGCGACCAGATGCCGCTCGACCTGTTCAACGACGGGGCCCCCGTGGAGCCGGACGCCGACGAGGCCGACTCGCTCGATGAGCTGATCGCCCTGGAGCTCGTGGCCGCGTCCGGATAACCGGCCGCTAAGCGCGGGCGGCGAGACTGCCGCCTATGCCCGGCGACGAACCCCTTCGACCGCGGACCAATGCGCAGCGACGTGGCGACGCCGCCGAGGACGAGGTCGCCCGCCGGCTGGAGGCGGCCGGCTGGACGGTCCTCGGCCGCAACGTGCGGATGGGCCGCTTCGAGCTGGACCTCGTGGCGGTTGATCCCGGTCCGCCGGCCGCGCTGGTCGTGATCGAGGTCCGCTGGCGCCGGACGCGCGACTTCGGGCTGCCCGAGGAGACCGTCGACCATCGCAAGCGGACGCGGATTCGCGCAGGCGCTTACGGCCTGCTTGATCGTGGGACGCTGGTGAGCGGTGCGCCGCTGCCGCGCCTGCCGCTCCGCTTCGACCTCATCGTGCTGGAGCCGGACGGTGGCTTCCGCCACTACCGCGCCGCGTTCTGAGTGTTCCTGGTCAACTATCAGCGCCCGTGATGGGAGGCGAGACCTGGGGCTCCCGGAAGGCCGCTTCTCGGCCAGAACCTCGTCATGGCGAGTAGGTGGCCATTAACTTGGGCCGAAATGGCACCAAGGATCGTCCATCAACTGCCTGGGTTGATATTTGGCCAAATCGGGCCGGTGAACGAACCCGTGCTACACTCCGCCGGGCTCGCGACCCAGCGAGCAGGTTCTACGCCCGCGGCACTGACGCGGAGCACACACGTGGACCGTTCCGACCGGGACGGTGCCGGGCCTCGCACCGACGAGACCGGCCCCCGGCGACGAGGTTCACGGAGGACACAACCGAACAGGAGGTCACCCCACCGTGCCGACCGTTTCGATGCGGCAGCTGCTCGAGGCCGGGATGCATTTCGGCCACCAGACGCGCCGCTGGAACCCCAAGATGCGCCCGTACATCTTCGCGGAGCGCAACGGCATCCACATCATCGACCTGGCGCAGACCGCGCAGCGCCTCGAGGTCGCGCTCGACTTCGTGCGCGAGACCGTCGCCCGTGGTGAGCTGGTGCTGTTCATCGGCACGAAGAAGCAGGCCCAGGAGCCGATCGCCGCCGAGGCGACCCGCGCCAACATGCCCTACGTCAACAAGCGCTGGCTCGGCGGCATGCTCACGAACTTCGTGACCATTCGCAAGCGGATCGGGCTGCTCGAGCAGCTCGAGGCGCGCCAGCAGGCCGGCGACTTCGAGCGCATGACCAAGAAGGAAGCGGCCAAGCTCACCGAAACCATGGTCAAGCTCCAGCTGACGCTCGGTGGCATGCGCAAGATGAAGCGCGTCCCGGGCGCCATCTTCGTCATCGACCCGCACCGCGAGCGAATCGCGGTGACCGAGGCGAACAAGCTCGAAATCCCGGTCATCGGCACCGGGGACACGAACGTCGATCCCGACGAGCTCGACTACATCATCCCGGCCAACGACGACGCGATCCGCTCGATCCGCCTGCTCTGCACGCTGGTCGCCGAGGCAGCAATCGAGGGCGCCCGCGAGCGCTCCGTGCGTGCCGAGCGCGAGCCCGAGCCGATCGAGGCGGTCGCGATCCCGGACGAGGAAGAGGAGCCCGGGGCCGCGGACGAGCTCGTCGCGGCCCTGGCCGGTGGCGCCGCCCTGACCTTCGAGCCGGACACGGATGAGGAGGACGACCTGCTGCCGGGCGACCGGTTCGCCCGGGCCGAGGCCGAGGCGGCCGCCGCGGCGGTGTCCGAGGCGACCTCCGAGGAGATCGCCGCAGAGATGGCCCGCGAGGCCGCCGAAAAGGCCGAGGACGCACCGTCCGAGCCCACACCGTCGGCCTGACCGCCGGCGCAGCCCTGAACGCACGCCCCACGCCCGCCGGCATCGGTCGGCCGGGAACACCACAGGAGTAACGAACGAGCATGGCGGAGATCTCTGCCGGACTGGTCAAGGAATTGCGCGAGCGCACCGGCGCCGGCTTCATGGACTGCAAACGCGCACTCGAGGAGACCGACGGCGACCTCGACAAGGCGATCGCGCTGCTGCGCGAACGCGGCGTTGCCGCCGCCGCGAAGAAGGCCGGGCGTGAAGCCCGGGAAGGCCTCGTCGGGAGCTACATCCATACCGGCGGCAAGGTCGGTGTGCTGATCGAGGTCAACTGCGAGACCGACTTCGTGGCCCGAACCGAGGAGTTCCAGAAGCTGGTCCGCGACCTGGCGATGCAGGTGGCCGGCCTGAGCCCGCTCTACGTCGATGCGGACGCGATCCCCGAGGCGGATCTCGCGGCCAAGAAGGCGGAGCTGCTCGCCGACGAGTCGGTCATGAAGAAGCCCGAGAATATCCGCGAGCAGATCGTCGAGGGGCAGCTCAAGAAGTGGTTCGCTACCGTCTGCCTCTACGACCAGCCGTACCGGGACGAGGAGCGCACCGTCCGCGAGCTCGTCAACGAGCGGATCGCGACGATCGGCGAAAACATCCGCGTGCGACGCTTCACCCGCTACTCGCTCGGGGAGGATCAGTGAGCGACGCCGCCACCGCGACCGCGCCGGGACAGCACCAGCTCCGCTACCGGCGGATCGTGCTGAAGCTGTCGGGCGAGGCGCTGCTCGGCGATCGGCCGTATGGCGTCGACCCGACGTTTTGCGCGTTCATCGCACGGCAGGTGGCCGAGGTCCACCGGCTGGGCGTCGAGATCGGGATCGTCGTGGGTGGCGGGAACATCTTCCGCGGGCTCGCCGCCGCGGCCAAGGGCATGGATCGCGCAACCGGTGACTACATCGGCATGCTGGCCACAGTGATGAACGGCCTGGCGTTGCAGGACGCCCTCGAGCGCGCCGGCGTCCCGACCCGGGTCATGACGGCCATCGCCATGAACGAGGTCGCCGAGCCGTACATCCGCCGCCGCGCAATCCGCCACCTGGAGAAGGGCCGCGTCACGCTCTTCGTGGCGGGCACCGGGAACCCGTACTTCACCACCGACACGGCCGCCGCCCTGCGGGCCGTGGAGATCAACGCAGAGGTTCTGCTCAAGGCGACCAAGGTCGACGGCGTGTACGACAGCGACCCGCTCAAGAACGAGGACGCCCGGCGCTACGCCCGGCTGGAGTATTCGGATCTCCTGCGCGATCAGCTCAAGGTCCTGGACGCGACGGCCGTCTCCCTGTGCATGGAAAACGACCTGCCCATCGTCGTGTTCGACCTCAACCAGCCCGACAACATCACGCGGGTAGCCGCCGGCGAGCCGGTCGGTACCCTCATTTCCGGCGCCGACCGCGCCGACGGCGCCGATGGAGGTGCAACCGAATGAGCACGGAGGTTCTGTCCGCCGCCGAGCACAAAATGGCCCGTGCCGTCGAGGCCATGGAGCGTGATTTCCAGGGAATCCGCACCGGCCGGGCGTCAACGTCCCTGGTCGAGCGCATCCACGTCGACTACTACGGCACCCAAACCCCGCTCAACCAGCTGGCCGGGATCAGCGTGCCGGAGGCGCACCAGATCGTCATCCAGCCGTGGGACCGCGCCGTGCTGGGTGCGATCGAGAAGGCCATCATCAAGAGCGATATCGGGCTCAACCCGCAGGTCGACGGCACCGTCGTCCGGCTGAACATCCCGCCGCTCACCGAGGAGCGTCGCAAGGAGATCGTCCGAGTCGTCCACAAACGGATGGAAGAGGCACGCGTCGAGATCCGCAACCTCCGCCGCGATGCGGCCGACGCCCTGAAGCGCGAGGAGCGCGAGGGCGAGGTTGGCGCGGACGACGCGCACCGCCAGCACGATCAGGTTCAGCGCCTGACCGACCGGTTCATCGCGGATGTGGACCGGCTCGGTGGGGCGAAGGAAGAGGAGGTCCTCGCAGTCTAGTGGCCCGCACCCCGCTGGCTCGGCCGACCGACGCGCCACCGCAGGCGCACGAGATTGCTCGTGACGCCGATGCCGCGGTGACCACCGCTCCGAGCGCGGCGCCACCCGTGCCCGACTTCGCGCCCGGCGACGACCTGCCCCGGCACGTGGCGATCATCATGGACGGCAACCGCCGCTGGGCCCGCCAGCACGGCAAGGCCGAGATCGAGGGCCACGCGGCCGGCGTCGAGGCGATCCGAGGTCTCCTGCGTCACGCGGTCAAGCGGTCCGTCCCGGTGCTGACGCTGTATGCGTTCAGCCGCGAGAACTGGGCACGCTCCGACGACGAGGTCACCGGCCTGTTCGGCCTGCTCGAGGAGGCGATCCGCAGCGAGACGCCCGAGCTTCGAGCCCAGGGTGTCCGGGTCCAGCTTCTCGGCCGGCTGGACGAACTACCGAGCGCGACCCGCGAGTCGATCGGGAGCGCGCTCGAAGCGACCGCCGGCGGGCAGCGCTTGCTGCTCAACGTGGCGTTCAACTACGCCGGCCGCACCGAGCTCGTCGACGCGGTGCGCAAGCTGATCGTATCCGGGACCGACCCCGATACCGTCGACGAGGCGACGATCGGCAACGCCCTGTACACGGCCGGGCTGCCCGACCCGGATCTCGTCATTCGCACCGGCGGCGAGCAGCGCCTCTCGAACTTCCTCATCTGGCAGTCGGCGTACGCAGAGTTCTACTCGTGTGAGACGCTGTGGCCCGACTTCGGGCCGGATGCCTTCGACGCCGCGCTCCTGGAGTTCGCCCGACGCCATCGGCGTTACGGCCGCTAGAACCCGCCACACCGAGGGATGTGATGCGCGAGCGTGCGATCAGCGCTGCGATCCTCGTGCCGGTCCTGCTCATCGTGCTGGCGATCGGCGGGCCGGCGATCGCGTTGGCGATCGCGCTCGTCGTCGTGGTGGCAGCGATCGAGGTTTTCCGCCTGCTGCATGCCGCCGGCGATGACTCGTTCCCGGCGCTCGGCGTCGTGCTCGCGGTCACGATCGTGCTCGATGCGGCGTTTCCCGACGTCCTCGACGGCAGCGGTCTGCTGCTGTTCGCGATCGGCGTTGTGCTGGTCGCCGTGGCGGCCATGACGCGGGAGGATCCACGCGCCGGGCTCGTGGCCTGGATCGCGACCGTGTTCGGGGCGTTGTACGTGTCGCTCCTCGCCTTCGTGATCCGGCTGGGCAACGCGGCGCCGCCCATCCCCGACGGCGCGCCGTTCGAACCGCTCGGCGCCGAGCGTGGCTGGATCCTGTTGCTCATCCTCGCGGTGTGGTCGTTCGACACGGGTGCGTTCCTCGTCGGGCGACAGTTCGGCCGCACGCGGTTCATCACGCACATCTCGCCGGCCAAGACGGTCGAAGGGGTCGCCGGCGGCGTCGTCGCGACCATCGTGGTCCTCGCCGTGCTGCTGTGGGGACTCGGCCAGTCGCCGGCCCACGCCCTCCTGCTCGGCCCACTCGCGGCGCTCGCCGCGCAGGCCGGGGACCTCGCCGAATCGATGCTGAAGCGCGCTGCCGGCGCGAAGGACTCGGGGACGCTGATCCCCGGACACGGCGGCATGCTCGACCGGATCGACTCATTCCTGTTCGCCGCCCCGGTGGTCAGCCTGTATGTCGTCGCCTTCCTCGGCTGAGCCCCGCCGGGTCGCGCTGCTCGGGTCGACCGGATCGATCGGACGCCAGGCGGTCGACGTCCTGACCGCTCATCCGGACGCGTTCCAGGTGATCGCGCTCGCGGCTGGATCGAACGGACCGCTCCTCGCCGAACAGGCGGCCCGGCTGCGGCCGGCGGTCGTCGCCCTCGCCGACGAGATGACGATCACGGCGCTGGACCTCCCGGCCGGGACCGAACGGGACGCCGGTCCCGACGCGCTCGTCAGGCTGGCAACCCGCGACGACGTCGAGCTGGTCGTCGTCGCCACCGGCGGCGTGGTCAGCCTGCGTCCCGTACTGGCCGCGCTCGACGCCGGAAAGGTCGTCGCCACCGCGAACAAGGAGACGCTCGTCGCCGGCGGCCACCTGGTGATGCCGCTGGCCCGCCGCCTGGCGGGCACTGCGAGCGATCCGCTCTTGTCGAACCCGCTCGCCTGGCTGCGGCCGATCGACTCCGAGCATTCGGCCATCTGGCAGTGCCTTGTCGGGGAGGGAATGGCCGCGGTGGACGGAATGATCCTGACCGCCTCCGGGGGTCCGTTCCGCGAATCCACGCCGGAGCAGATTGCCGCGGCGACGCCGGAGCAGGCGCTCAAGCACCCGACCTGGTCGATGGGCGCGAAGATCACGATCGACTCTGCCACCCTGGCCAACAAGGGCCTGGAGGTGATCGAGGCGCACTGGCTGTACGATGTCGCGTACGACGCGATCGAGGTGGTGATCCATCCCCAGAGCGTCGTCCACTCGGCGGTCCGTTTCGTCGACGGCTCGCTCAAGGCCCAGCTGGGCACCCCTGATATGCGACTTCCCATCCAATACGCCCTGACCTACCCGCAGCGCCTGCCGTCACCGGCAGCCGCGGCGGATCTCGTTGCCACCGGGCGGCTCGACTTCGAGCCGCCGGATGAAGCGCGTTTCCCGGCGCTGCGCATCGCCCGCGAGGCGGGCCGGGCCGGACCGCGCGCCTCGGCGGCACTGATCGCTGCCGACGCGCTCGCCGTGGAGCGGTTCCTCGACGGCACGCTCGACTTTCCGGGCATCGCACGCCTCCTTGAGGCGGCCGTCGAGCGGTTCGGCGGAACCGGCGACCCCGACCCCGACGTCGAGGGACTCATCGAACTCGACCAGGCCGTCCGGGCTTCCTTCGCTTCCGGACCCATCGGAGGCAGCCACTGATGCCCGTCATCCAATCCGTGATCACGATCGTCCTGTTCTTCCTCGTGCTCGGCCTGCTCGTGCTCGTCCACGAGCTCGGCCACTTCCTGACGGCGCGCGCGGCAAAAGTGCGCGTGCTCGAGTTCGGCATCGGCTTCCCGCCGCGGAGCCGGATCCTCGGCGAGGGGGCTGTCGACCCGCAGGACGAGGCGTGGGACCGCCGGACGCGCGAGCAGACGATCGCCTCCCTGCGTGCGCACAACCCGGACGCATTGGAGGAGTTCCTCGATCAGGAGCCGGAGCGCACCAAGGGCACCCTGTACACGCTCAACTGGCTGCCGATCGGCGGCTTCGTGAAGCTGGGTGGCGAGGACGGCGACGACAGCAGCAACCCGCGCTCGTTCTCGAGCAAGTCGCTGCTGACCCGGCTGTGGATCCTCGTCGCCGGCGTCCTCATGAACGTCCTCCTGGCGTTCGTGATCTTTGCCGGGATCGCGTGGCTGGCGTCGCCGTACGTTGGCCTGAAGATCGGCAGCGTGGCGCCCGACTCGCCCGCGGAAGCCGCCGGCCTGCAGGATGGCGAGGCGATCTACGCCCTCGAGGGCAGGCGCTACCAGTTCCTCCTCGGCGAATCCGTCCTCCTCGACCTGCGTGATCGCGCGGGGGAGACGGTGACGCTCACGATCGTGGGCACGGACGGGACACACCGTGACGTCGACGTGACGCTGCGTCCGCCAGAGGAGCTCAGCCCAACCGTCGGGGCGCTCGGCATCAAGGCGGGTGACCAGGGCTGGGAGCCCTACTGGACCAACGAGTACTCCCAGAATGATCCGCTGACGGCCCTGCGGACCGGCTGGAACCAGCTGACCGGAGCCCTCTTCCTGATCGTTGGCGGCCTTGGAACGCTGGTCAGCTCGTTCGCAACGGATCCCACCGCTGCGCCGCCCGTGTCCGGGCCCGTCGGCATCGCCACGCAGCTCGGCGACATCTTCTGGGGCGCCGGGCCGATCCTGACCCTGTACGTGGCCGCGATCCTGTCGGCGAACCTCGCTGTCGTCAACATCCTGCCGTTCCCGCCGCTCGACGGCGGCCGGATGCTGATGATCACGCTCAAGTCCTTGTTCGGGTCGCGCATCAGCCTGCGCGCGGAGCAGTTGACCTACATGGTCGGCTTCGTGTTCCTGTTCGCGTTCATCATCTGGATCACGGGGAACGACATCATCCGCGGCCTCGGCGGCACGTAGCAACGCGGTGGCCACCGCCGACCAGCTGAAACCGCGGCGCCGGCCGACCGTGTCGGTCGACGTCGGGGGCGTCCTCGTGGGGTCCGCCCATCCGATCGTCGTGCAGTCCATGACGAACACGGACACGGCCGACGCCGATGCCACCGCGATCCAGGTCGCCCGGCTTGCGCACGCCGGTTCGCAGCTGGTGCGGGTGACGGTCAACACCGAGGAGGCCGCCGCGGCCGTCCCCGAGATGGTCCGCAAGGTGCGCGGTCTCGGCGTGGACGTGCCGGTCGTCGGCGACTTCCACTACAACGGCCACAAGCTGCTGACCGAGTACCCGGACATGGCCGCGGCACTCGCCAAGTACCGCATCAACCCGGGCAACGTCGGCGCGAAGCGCCACGACGAGAACTTCGCGACGATCGTCGGGGTCGCGATCGACAATGACAAGCCGGTCCGCATCGGCGTGAACTGGGGCTCTCTCGACCAGCAGTTGCTGACCGAGCTGATGGACGCCAACGCCGCCTCCCCCGAGCCGCGCGACGCGCGCGACGTCATGATCGAGGCGATGCTCGAGTCGGCATTGCGCTCCGCGGAGCTCGCCGAGCAGACCGGCCTGCGCCACGACCGGATCATCATCAGCGCCAAGGTGTCGGGCGTCCGCGATCTCGTCGATGTGTACCGGTTGCTCGCCGCGCGCTGCGACTACCCACTCCACCTGGGGTTGACCGAGGCGGGGATGGGGGACAAGGGCGTGATCGCGTCCACCGCCGGGCTGGCGATCCTCCTCAACGAGGGAATCGGGGACACGATCCGCGTGTCGCTCACCCCGGAGCCGGGCGCGCCACGCGAACGCGAGGTCGAAGTCGCGCAGCAGATCCTCCAGTCGCTGGGGCTGCGCTCGTTCCTGCCGCAGGTGTCTGCCTGCCCCGGTTGCGGCCGGACCACCTCCACGTTCTTCCAGGAGATGGCCCAGCAGATCCAGACGTACCTCAAGGAGCGGATGCCGGCCTGGCGTGAAACGTACCCGGGCGTCGAGGAGCTCCGGGTCGCCGTGATGGGCTGCGTCGTCAACGGGCCGGGGGAGTCCAAGCACGCCGACATCGGGATCAGCCTGCCCGGCACGTTCGAAGCGCCGGTGGCGCCGGTGTTCGTCGACGGCAAGCTCGACCGGACGCTGCGGGGCGAGGGCCTCGTCGACGAGTTCATCGGGCTGCTCGAGGACTATGTCGCACGCCGCTACGGCTCGACCGAGGCGCGCCCTCGCGAGGCGCCTGTCGGCTAGGGGCGCGGCTCGCGCATCACACGTCGCATCGGCACGATCACGCCGCGCCGGGCCCGAAGCGGGCCTTGTACAGGGGGCGGTATCGGTCATAGCCGGTGATGAGGACCGACAGCAACAGCACGAAGACCAGCGCGTGCTCGAGCTGGACGCCGCGCAGGTTGGCGAGAACGAGCTGGCCGGCCAACACGATTCCGACGTTGATGCCGAATGTCACGACGAACTGCATGACGGCACCGCTCGGACGATCGCCACGGCGCACGAGCAGGCTACTGACCAGCGTGTTGACCACGACGATGATCCCGACGCCGATCAGGATGTCGATGGCCGTCGGGTCGGAACCCGGCAGCATCCGGCTGAAGATGAACGTGACGAGGCCGACGAGGACGATCTTCTCGAGCAGCTCGAGCCCAATCACCTCTCCGGCGATCCGCCGCCGTGCCCGGTCGATCGCGTCGCCATCGACCATCGGCTGATGGGCGTCCGCGTCGAGCGTGAACGGGTGATCGGCCGGTGGCAGGCGGGGTACGACGACGCGCCACACGATGACGGCCGCCGCGACGATCGCTGCGACCAGCCCGACCACGACCCACGGGGCGGCCGCGATCGCCTCGGGCCACGGCGTCGAGGGATCCACGCCGAAGATCGACTCCTTGATCAGGTCGGTGGCGTCGAGTTGGGCGACGTGGATCCACCACTCCTGGGGCAGCTTGATGAAGATCCAGATGAACGCGGCCAGCCCGATGAGCGCCATCCGTGCCAGCCGTCGCGGATCCCAGCGCGTCCGCACCGCCTCGTACGCGTCGAAGAAGTATTCGAACGTGTTCGGGAAGACCAGCAGCAACGTCCGGATCTGGGTCTGCTCGAAGAGCACCACGCCGATCAGGCGGAAGTAGTACAGGAAGCGCCCCACGTCGAACGCGTCGCGGCTCACCCAGTTGCGCATCATCGCGAGGTACGCCATCGACAGGTAGTACACGTCGAGGGCCTTGTCGTATGACTGGTAACCCTCGAGCTCGATGCCGGCGGCCTGGAAGATGGACTGGTCGACGCCGTCGATGACGAGCGCGGTGAGCATCGCCGGAAGCGGAAACCGGAAGACGCCAAGTGGGACGAGAACGCGCGCCCCGACGACGGCCCAGAAGACGACACCTTCCATCGGTCAGCGAGCATATCGGGCCCGAGTGCCCGGATGTCGCGCGCTTGGGACGTCATTGGTCAGGAAGGCCGCACGCCTCCAGCGTGCGGCTGTGCCGGCGTGACCGGCTATGTTCGGGGCAGGACGAACGTCAAGCGCACTCGCGACCCGTCCTGTCGCGCTCCCTGGCGGTCCCGCCGGCATTTCCTGGCGCTTTTGCGCCGTAACGAAGGGGATTCGAGGGTGCGAGGCGCGCTACTCTGGAGGCTGACCGCCAATGCGCCGCTCCCACCGGCGCGGGGCGTGCTACGCGTCGCGGTCGCGCCACGACCGGGGTGCTCCCCGGTGCGCAGAATCGGCCCTGCTGAACGGGGCCTCTTGAGCGTGGCCACGCCTCCGGGTGTATACTTCCGCGCAACTGAACGGCCGCTCCGTGACGTGGGTGACCCCCACGTTTCTTTTTGAGCGGACGTTGTCATATCGAACCACGCACATTCGGAGGCCATCGTGAGTCGAGACTTCGTCGGTGCCCTCCTCCAGCTCAACGCCGAAAAGCAGGTCCCGCGCGAGCAACTCATCCGGACCGTCGAGGAGGCGATCCAGTCTGCATACCGCCGCGTCGCCGGTGACGAGGACATCCACGTCGCGATCGACGCCGAGACGGGCAAGATCCGCGTCTATCGGGCGCGTTACGTCGTGGCCGACATCGAGGATGAGCTGACGGAGCTCACCGTCGACCAGGCAAAGGCGTACGACGCGAACGCCAAGGTGGGCGATCTCGTCGAGACCGAGCAGCTCGATGGCGACGTCTTCGGGCGCATCGGCGCGCAGACGGCCAAGCAGGTCGTCCTGCAGCGCCTGCGCGAAGCCGAGCGTGACGTCGTCTTCGACCAGTTTGCGAGCCGGGAAGGGGAGTTGATCACCGGCACCGTCAACCGGGTCGAGCCGCGAGCGATCATCCTGGACGTCGGCAAGGGCGTGGAGGCCATCCTCGCGACGACCGAGCAATCGGCGCTGGAGCACTACCGCATCGGGCAGAACGTGAAGGCGTACGCGCTCGAAGTGCGCCGCTCGACGAAGGGTCCCCAGATCTTCGTCAGCCGGACGCACAAGGGATTCCTCAAGCGGCTGTTCGAGCTCGAGGTCCCGGAGATCCACAACGGCACCGTCGAGATCAAGGCGATCGCCCGCGAGGCGGGCAGCCGCTCGAAGGTGGCCGTGGCGTCGCGCCAGGATGGGCTCGATCCCGTGGGCGCCACCGTGGGGCAGCGCGGGGCACGCGTTCAGGCGGTCGTGGCCGAGCTCAGCGGCGAAAAGATCGACGTGATCCCGTGGAGCGACGATCCGGCCGTGTTCGTGGCGAACGCCCTCAGCCCAGCCCAGGTGCTGTCGGTCGACATCGACGAGGAGCACCGCATCGCGAGCGTGACCGTTCCCGAGCGAATGCTCTCGTTGGCCATCGGCCGCGAGGGGCAGAACGCCCGCCTCGCCGCCCGGTTGACCGGTTGGCGGATCGACATTCGCAGCGACGTGTCGGTCGCCGAGGCGAAGGCCGCGGCGGAGACTGAGCAAACGGAGGAACCGGCCCCTGCACCCGAGGCCGGCGAGACCGCACCCACCGCCGACGCCCTCGCCGAGGCGCCGGCCAAGCCCAAGCGTGCGTCGCGGGCCAAGGCCGCCGCTGCGACTGGCCAGGCCGAAGAACCGGCACCGGCCGCGGTCGCGGAAGCGCCCACCACGCCCAAGCGCGCCACTCGGGCAAAGACTGCCAAGGCGGAGGCCGCCGTGGACCCCCAGACCAACGGCGCGCTGCCCGCATCGACAACCGAAGAGACGCCCGTCGAAACCACTCCGCTCACCGAGGAGGTACCGTCGTAGGCCGGCCGGAGGATGTCGGATCGATCCGGCGCGTCCCAAGCCGTTCCTGCGTAGCCTGTCGGACGAGCCGGGCGAAGCGGGAGCTGCTGCGCATCGTTCGAGCACCGGACGGTGTCGTGAGCGTGGACGAGACCGGACGTGCGGCCGGTCGGGGCGCCTACGTATGCCGCGACGCGGCCTGTCTCGACAGGGCGCTTTCGACCGGAGCCCTCGGTCGGGCGCTCGCGACACGGCTGCCGGACGACGTCCGGACAACACTCACCGAAACACTCATCCAGACAAACCAACCGACATGACCACACCGAACACCAGAGGAGGAGCCCGTGGCCAGGAGTAGGAGCGGCACCCGCGGCCGGCGCGGCCCGCGCAAGCCGCCGCGCCGCGATGGCGCGTTCGCCGGCGGGCCCGTCCAGGTCGCCGACCCGCGCGAACGCGGGCCCATCGAACTGCCCGCGACGATCACCGTCAAGGAGCTCGCGGATTTGCTCGCGGTCAACCCCGCGGACGTGATCCGGGAGCTCATCAAGAGCGGAATCTTCGCGACGATCAACCAGCTCATCGACCGTGATACCGCGTCGCTCGTCGCGAGCGAGCTCGGCTACGAGGTGGCCGAGGCGGTCCACACGAATGGCACCGATGGTAGCGATGGCGCGGGCGACGAGGCCGTCAGCGAGGCGACCAAGGAGCTGCTGTTCGAGGAGGACGATCCGTCCCTCCTCCAGCCGCGCGCACCCATCGTGACCGTCATGGGCCATGTCGACCATGGCAAGACCAGCCTGCTCGACGCGATCCGGACGACGGAGGTTGCGGCAGGTGAGCGGGGCGGGATCACCCAGCACATCGGCGCGAGCGAGGTCGTCAAGGACGGCAAGCGCGTCGTCTTCCTCGACACCCCGGGTCACGAGGCGTTCACCGCGATGCGTGCCCGTGGCGCTCGCGTCACGGACATCGCGATCATCGTGGTGGCCGCGGACGATGGCGTGATGCCCCAGACGCTCGAGGCCATCAGCCACGCCAAGGCCGCCAAGGTCCCGATCGTCATCGCGCTCAACAAGATCGACAAGCCCGATTCGAACCCCGACCGGGTCAAGACCGAGCTGGCCGAGGCGGGCGTCGTCATCGAGGAGTTCGGCGGCGAAGTGCCGCTGGTCCCGGTGTCGGCCAAGACCCGCGTGGGACTCGACGAGTTGATCGAGATCCTGCTGCTCGTCTCGGACCTCCAGGAGCTCAAGGCAAACCCCAAGCGGTCGGCGATCGGCACGATCGTCGAGGCGCAGCTGGACAAGGGGCGCGGCGCCGTTGCGACCGCGCTGATCCAGACCGGCACGCTCAAGGTCGGCGACATCATCGTCGTCGGCGAGACGTTCGGGCGTGTCCGGGCGCTGGAGAACGACAAGGGCAAGCGCGTCCCGAAGGCGGGCCCCGCGAGCGCCGTCGTGGTCCTCGGCCTGTCCGAGGTGCCGCAGGCCGGCGACATCCTCCGCGTCGTCAAGGACGACAAGGAGGCGCGCGCCATGGTCGAGGCGCGCAAGGCCGAGGCTGCCGCGAAGGGCGGCGAAGGCAGCGGCCGCGCGACCCTCGAGGACCTCTACAGCCAGATCCAGGCCGGCCAGGCCAAGGAGCTGCGGATCATCCTCAAGTCGGACGTGTCCGGGTCGCTCGGCGCCATCACGCACGCCCTCGACCAGCTCGACCAGGAAGAGATCCGGGTCAACGTGCTGCACGAGGGCGCCGGCGACATCACCGACAACGACATCATGCTGGCCTCGGCATCGAACGCGATCGTGGTGGGCTTCAACACGAAGATCACCGACACGGCGCGTCGCGCAGCGGAGTCCGAGGGTGTCGACGTCCGGCTCTACGACATCATCTACAAGCTGACCGACGACATCGACGCGGCCCTCAAGGGCCTGCTCGAGCCCGAGGTCGTGGAGGTCGTCGAGGGCCGGGCCGAGGTGCGCCAGATCTTCCGCGTCGGTAAGAGCACAGTGATTGCCGGCTCGTATGTGACCGAGGGTCGCATCGTCCGTGGCGGCGCACGCGTGTGGCGCGGCGGCAAGATCATCGCGACCGACCGGATCGAATCGCTCCGCCGTTTCCGCGACGACGTCCGCGAGGTTGCTGCGAACTACGAATGTGGCATCGGACTCGCCGGCTTCCACGAGTTGGAAGAGGGCGACATCATCGAGTGCTTCACCCAGCAGACCGTTAGCCGCATCGCGAGCTGACCGGGCTGCAGCGCCGTCCAGCAGTTCGCAATGACAGCCCGTACTGACCAGATTGACGAGCTCCTGCGCCAGCAGATCGCCGAGATCGTGACGCGTGAGGTGGCGGACCCGCGGGTCGGGTTCGCCACGATCACCGATGTCGAGACCTCGCCGGATCTTCGGCATGCCCAGGTCTGGGTGAGCGTCATCGGCCAGCCGAAGGAGCGCGACACGACGATCGAGGCCCTCGGCAGGGCGATGCCGTTCGTCCGCCGCGAACTGGGCCACCGGCTGCGGCTCAAGCGGATCCCCGAGCTCCACGTTCGTCTCGACGACACCGCGGAGCGGGGGACACGCGTCCTGCGCCTGCTGCACGAGATCGAGGAAGGCGCGACCCTCGAGCCCGATCTGCCGAGCGGCGAGTCGCTGCCGACACCGGTGGCACGGCTGCCGCACGAAGGTGATCTGCCCGATGAGCCGTCATCGGCGGTGCTGCCGCGCGAGCCTGCCCGACGCCGTGGCCGTGGCCCTCGCCGAGCGCCCGGGCCGAGTCGAAAACGGCGATGAGCGTCGATCTCGGTCCTTACCTCGCGGCAGTCCCTGACGACACGGTCCGGCAGATCGCGAGCGCGCGGTGCGTCCTCGCGGTCGGCCACGAAAACCCGGACGCGGACACCCTGGGCGCAACGCTCGCGGTCAGCGCGATCGTCGAGGCATGCGGCGGCCGCGCCGATGCCGTGTGCACCGACCCGATCCCGGACCTGTATCACTTCCTCGCCGGTGTGGAGCGGTTCCGGACCGATCCCGATCCGGCGGCCGACTACGACCTGCTGGTGATCTCGGATTGCGGCACGCTCGATCGAGTGGGCGCCGTCGGCGAACGGCACCGCGCGCTGTTCGAGCGCCTTCCGCGGGTCGTCCTCGATCACCACGCATCGAACGACGACGAACGCCATCCCGCCGATTGGGTCGATCCCGCTGCCGCGGCAACCTGCGAGATGGTGACGTTGCTGGCCGCCCGGCTCGGCGTGCCGCTCGACACCGGGGACGGCGCGCTGGCGGCGGCCCTCATGGCCGGGATCGTCATGGACACGGCGACCTTCGCACACCCCAACGCGACGCCGCGCACGCTGATCGTCTCCGCGGCGCTGGTCGAAGCCGGTGCGCCACTGTCCGACATCTCGCGCCGCCTGTACCGGACGAAGCCGGACCGCCAGCTGCGGCTGTTCGGCCGGGTGCTGGACCGCCTCGAGGCGACCGACGACGGCCGCATCGTGTGGTCGACGCTGCGGGACGACGACCTCCTGGCGACCGGCAGCGTCCCCTCCGACTCGGAAGGGATCATCGACCTGCTTGCGCAGGCGGAGGCCGCCGAGGTCGCCATCCTGTTCAAGGAAGCGCCGGGAGGTACCCGGCTCAGCGTCCGTACGAAGGCCGGTGGCGTCGATGCGACCGTGCTGACGGGCACGTTCGGTGGAGGCGGGCACGCCCGGGCGGCCGGGGCGACACTCCAGCTGCCGCCGGACGATGCCCGCCCGGTGGTCCTGGCCGAGGCCGAACGCCTCACAACAGCGGTCTCGCGCTGACGTGGCGCGCGCGTCGCTTGGTCCCGGCTTCGACGGCATCCTCGTTGTCGGCAAGCCGCCCGGACCGACCTCCCATGACGTCGTGGCCCTCGTCCGCCGTCTTGCGGCCACGAAACGCGTCGGCCACGGCGGGACCCTGGATCCGTTCGCGGCCGGGGTGCTGCCCGTCTTCCTCGGCAAGGCAACCCGCGTCGTCGAGTTCCACCTGGGTGATCGCAAGGAATACCGCGCGACGGTCTGCTTCGGGGCGTCGTCGTCCACCGACGACCTCGAGGGCGAGCTGACGCCCGGCGAGGCCCCCGCGCCGGATCGCGCGTCGGTCGAGGCGGCACTCCCCGCACTGACCGGGGCGATCCGCCAGCGACCCCCTGCGTACAGCGCGATCAAGCTCGAGGGCCGGCGCGCCTACGCCATCGCCCGCGCGGGTGGCACGGTCGAGCTCGCCGAGCGCCAGGTCACCATCCACCGCCTGGAACTCGTGTCCTGGGATGACTCGGAGCCGGATCGACCTGTCGCCACGCTGATCGTGGAGTGTTCGGCAGGGACGTACATCCGGGCCCTCGCTCGCGACCTGGGCGCCGCGCTTGGCAGCGGCGCGTACCTGGGGGCACTCACGCGCACCGCATCGGGACCATTTCGGCTGGAGGATGCCGTCCCGCTCGAGGACGTGCGCGAGGCAGCCGCCGGCGGTCCGGAAGGGCTGCGGCCGCTTCTCCATCCCGTGGACACGGGCCTTGACGCGTTCCCCGAGGTCCGCCTGACCGAATCGGAGGTCTTCTCCATCTCGCGGGGACAGTTCGTCCGCCCCGTGGCCGGGATCCCGACCCACGCCGATCGCTACCGCCTCGTCGGGCCGGGGGACACGCTGGTGGCCATCGCCGCGGCGCAGGGCGACCGGCTGGCGCCCGACAAGGTCTTCGTCGACGCCGGCGCTGCGGCGGGAGCGGGCGAACCCGCGTGACCGGGGTGTCGATGGATGTGGTGCAGGGCGTCGAAAGCCTGCGCCCCGAACACGGCCGGCTGTTCATCGTGATCGGCGTGTTCGACGGTCTCCATCGCGGCCACGCGTATCTTCTCGAGCACCTGCGAACGGAAGCCGACCTGCGCGGCGCGCGTCCGACCGTCATCACATTCGACCACCACCCCGATGAAGTCATTCGGGGCGCAGCGCCACCCCTGCTGCTGCACCCGGACGAGCGGCTGGAATTGCTGGCGGCTGCCGGCGTCCAGGTGACGATCGTGCAGCACTTCGACGAGCGGGTGCGGCATACCCCGTACGACGTGTTCGTGGGCATGATCTCGTCCCGAGTGGACCTGGCCGGGTTCCTGATGACGCCCGATGCCGCGTTTGGCTTCGAGCGGCGTGGCACACCCGATGCCGTGGCAGCGCTCGGCCGGCGTGAAGGGTTCGACCTGGTCGTTGTGCCGCCGTTCACGCTCGATGGGGCGCCGGTCCGCAGCAGCGACATCCGGGCGGCGATCGCCGCGGGCGATCTGGTCCGGGCTCGCAACCTGCTCGGCCGCGAAGTCACGATGACAGGGACACCCCGCGCCGTTGGGGACGGCTTCGAACTGCAGTTCGACATGCCGGTGGCACTCCCGCCGGCAGGCGCATACCGCGCGACCGCCGACGGTCATGACGGCACGCTCGAGATCAGGGCGGACGGTACGGTCCGGGTTCGTCCCGTGATCCAGGATCTGGACGGGAATGCGCCCCTCCGGGTGATCGTCCTCGACTGACCGCGATCGTGGAGTCGACACCCCGGATTGATGCAGGGGAATGACGCGGCCGAGCGGCCAGGTTTGCCGAGATTCGGGCGTCCTGCTACCATCCGTCGGTCATACAGGATTGGTTTAGTAAGCAAGTTCGTGTCGGAGGACCGAGTGCCGCTCGCGCGGGAAGAGAAGCAGGAGATCATTGCCGGGTATGCCACCACGGAAGGTGACACCGGCTCCCCGGAGGTCCAGATCGCGCTCCTGACGGAGCGCATCAAGCAGCTGACCGGGCATCTCCGGAGCTTTCCCAAGGACAACCATTCGCGCCGCGGCCTCCTCAAGCTCGTGGGCCAGCGCCGCCGCCTTCTCGCCTATCTGATGAAGAAGGACAGCGCGCGCTACCGGGCCGTCATCACGCGGCTCGGACTCCGCCGCTAGGCGCGCCGCTCCGGACCCCGGGTGCTGCCCGGGGTCTCTCGCATCGCACGCCGTCGGCGAGGCCGGCTCATTCGCCCACAGGTCGGGCCCTCCTCCGCGACAAGGAGGAACGGTTCCCTTGTCCCAGATCTTCGAAACCGAGTTTGGTGGTCGCACGCTGACCATCGAGACCGGCAAGCTCGCGCGCCTGGCCGGCGGCTCCGTCACCGTCCGCTACGGCGATACGATGGTGCTCGGCACGGCGAACCGGTCGGAGCCGCGCCCGGGCCTCGACTTCTTCCCGCTCACCGTCGACTTCGAGGAGCGGATGTACGCGGCGGGCAAGATCCCCGGTGGCTTCATCAAGCGCGAGGCGCGCCCGTCGGAGCACGCGATCCTCGCCGCTCGCCAGACCGACCGGCCCATCCGGCCGCTCTTCCCGTCGGGCTACAAGGACGACGTCCAGGTCGTCATCACGGTGCTGTCCACGGATCAGGAGAACAACCCTGACGTCGTCGGCACCCTCGCGGCGTCTGCCGCGCTGACGATCAGCGAGATCCCGTTCCTCGGCCCGATCGCGTCCGTCCGTGTCGGACGGATCGACGGCCAGTTCGTCATCAACCCGACGCACACCGAGCTTGCCGACTCGGAGCTCGATCTCATCGTGGCCGGAACGCGCGACGCGATCATGATGGTCGAGGCAGGCGCGAAGCTGTTGCCGGAAGGCGTCATGGCCGAAGCCATCCTCTTCGGCCACCGCTCGCTGCAGCCGCTGATCGACCTCCAGGAGGAGCTCCAGAAGGCGGTCGGGAAGGCCAAGCGCATCCCGTACCTCGAGCCGCCGATCGAGTCCGTGCTCGATTTCGCTGCGGACACCGATGCCGAGCGGGAGCTCGTCGTCATCGACGTCGAGACGACGGGCACCGATCCGAAGACGGCCGACCTCGTCGAGATCGCAGCGGTCAAGGTCAAGGGCAACGCGATCGTCGACCGGTGGTCGACGTTCGTCAATCCGGGCCGGCCGATCGTTGGCAACCAGATGCACGGCATTACCGACGCGGACGTCCAGGGCGCTCCTTCGCCCGCCGAGGCGGCGCGCAAGGCGCTGGACTTTGCCGGTGACGCGAAGATCGTCGGCCACAGTGTCGGGTTCGACATCGCGTTCATCGAGGCCGCGCTTGGCGACGGCACCAGGATCGAAGCGGGCCGCTATCTCGACACACTGGTCATCGCCCGCGAGGGCTACCCGGATCTCGAGAACTACAAGCTGCCGACGCTCTCGAATTTCTTCGGCGTCGACCTGACCCAGAGCCATCGGGCACTGCCCGATGCCGAGGCGACCGCCAACCTGCTGCTGTGGTTCGCAAACGATCTGCCGGGGCGCATCGCTGCGCTGCGCGAGGGGATCGCCGCAGCCGTCCGCGCGAACCGGACCGGAGGCGACACCAATGCGCTGCTCGAGCAGGCGCGCCGCGACGCCCGTGTAAGCAAGGGCCTCTTCAGTCTCCTCCAGAAGAAGACCGTCCGGCGGCTCGTCCTCGACGAGGGGATTCGGATCGACGGGCGCGGCCTCACGGATATCCGTCCGATCTCGGTCGAGGTCGGGTTGGTTCCACGCGCCCACGGCTCCGGTCTGTTCACCCGCGGAGAAACGCAGGCGCTGACGGTCGCCACGCTCGGTGCGTCCTCGGACGTCCAGCGGATCGACACGATCAGTCCGGAGACCGAGAAGCGCTACCTGCACCACTACAACTTCCCGCCGTACAGCACCGGCGAGAACAAGGTGATGCGTGGTCCCAGCCGGCGAGACATCGGTCACGGTCATCTCGCCGAGCGGGCGCTCGTTCCGGTCCTGCCCAGCCAGGAGGACTTCCCGTACGTCATCCGCCTCGTGTCGGAGTGCGTGACGTCCAACGGCTCGACATCGATGGCGTCGACCTGCGGATCGACGCTCGCCCTGATGGACGCCGGCGTGCCGATCAAGGCGCCGGTCGCCGGTGCCGCGATGGGCCTGATCAGCGAGCCCGATGGCCAGTTCGTCGTGTTGACCGACATCCTCGGCAAGGAGGACTCGATCGGCGACATGGACTTCAAGGTCACCGGCACGCGGGACGGCGTGACCGCCCTGCAGATGGACATCAAGGTCCGTGGCATCAGCGAGGCGATTATCCGTGATGGTCTCGCGCAGGCCCGTGAGGCGCGCCTCACGATCCTCGACAAGATGCTCGAGGTGCTCCCGGCGTCGCGGACCGAGATGTCCGACTTCGCGCCGCGGATCATCACCATCAAGATCAACCCGGAGAAGATCCGCGACATCATCGGCAAGGGCGGCTCGATGATCCGCAAGATCCAGGAAGAGACCAGCACCGAGATCAACGTCGAGGACGACGGAACCGTCGAAATCGCGGCCGTGTCCGGCGAGAACTCGCGGAAGGCGATCCAGTGGATCGAGTCCCTGACCCGCGAGGTCGAGGTCGGCGCGCTGTACCTCGGCAAGGTCACCCGGATCATGGGCTTCGGCGCCTTCGTCGAGATCCTGCCCGGCAAGGAGGGCCTGGTCCGCATCGGCGAGCTCGCCGACTACCACGTGCCGACCGTCGAGGACGTCGTGTCCGTCGGCGACGAGGTGATGGTCGTCGTGACCGAGATCGACCGCCAGGGCCGCGTCAACCTGTCGCGCAAGGCCGCAATGCAGCGCCACCTGGCCAAGGAACCGGTCTGACCGAGCGCTCCCGCGCGGGCGTGGAACGCTGGTCGTTCCAACGCTCGCCTGGAGGCCCCACTAATCCCTGAATGGCACGCCAGTCGTCCCAACGGACGGCTGGCGTCGCTCTTTGGCGCGCTGGGCGAGCCATCGGACGCACGAGCCGCCGGAAGTGTCGCCCGGCGTTCCAAGGCGTAGCGTCTGCGTGGGGTCCGCCCCGACTGAACCGGTATACTCGCGCCGTGCCCGCAGCCACGTAATTACTCGCGGAGCCATGCCCTCGATGAACCGCCGACCCCTCACCGTCGCAGTCGTCGGCGCCACCGGCGTCGTCGGCCGGACGATGATCCAGGTCCTCAACGAGCGCGAGTTCCCCGTCGGGGAGCTGCGGCTGCTCGCCTCCGGGCGATCGGCCGGACGCACGCTGTCCATCGACGGCCAGACGCACGACATCCAGGAAGCGACCCCGGCCGCCTTCGAAGGCGTCGATATCGCGCTCTTCTCGGCCGGCGCCGGCGTCTCCCGCGAGCTCGCGCCCGCGGCCGTCCGCTGCGGCGCGACGGTCATCGACAACTCGTCGGCCTGGCGCATGGACCCCGACATCCCGCTCGTCGTGTCGCAGGTGAACCCGAACGACCTCGAGGGCCACGAGGGCATCATCGCCAACCCCAACTGCTCGACGATGCAGCTCGTTCCGGTCCTGATGGCCCTGCGCGACACCGTTGCCCTCGAGCGGGTCGTCGTCGACACCTACCAGTCGGTGTCCGGGACCGGCGCCGACGCGCTGGCCGAGCTCGAGGGCCAGATCCGCGCGCACGTTGCGGGCGAGCCCAAGCAGGCGAGCGTGTACCCGCACCCGATCGCGTTCAACGCCCTGCCCGAGATCGATGTGTTCCTGGGCAATGGCTACACGAAGGAGGAGTGGAAGGTCGTCACCGAGAGCCGCAAGATCCTCGGTCTGCCCGACCTGCGCATCTCGTGCACCGCGGTGCGGATTCCGGTCCACGTGAGCCATTCGGAGGCGGTCCACGCGGAGACCCGCGACCCGATCACGCCCGACCGGGCGCGCGAGCTGTTCGCGGCCGTGCCGGGGGTCATCGTCCAGGACGACCCGGCGGGCCACGAGTACCCGCTGGCGAGCGAGGCCGCGGGTCGCGACGAGATCTTCGTGGGCCGCGTGCGAACCGATCCGTCCATCCCCGATGGACGCGGCATCGCGTTCTGGGTCGTGTCCGACAACCTGCGCAAGGGCGCCGCCACCAATGCCGTCGAGCTGGCCGAAGTCCTCGTCGACCGGGACTGGGTCGGCCACGCCACGACCCGCGGCGCGCAGCGCTACCGCGGACCGGAGCCGGAAGAGCCGGCGGGTGGGGGAACCGCGTGACGCGGGCCGAGCGCCAGGCGGCGCTCGAGGTGATTGCCGGGGAAGTCCGGGCCTGCACGCGCTGCCGCCTCCATGCGACGCGAACACAGTCGGTGCCCGGCGAGGGCGACCCCTCGACCGAAGTCGTGTTCGTCGGCGAAGGCCCCGGCTTCAACGAGGATCGCCAGGGGCGGCCGTTCGTCGGTCGTGCCGGCGACCTTCTGGTGCGCCTGCTCGGGTCCATCGGCTGGCGGAGGGAAGACGTCTTCATCACCAACGTCGTCAAGTGCCGCCCGCCCGATAACCGCGATCCCGAGCCCGACGAGATCGCGGCATGCGAGCCGTACCTGCGCCGCCAGCTCGAGGTGCTCGACCCGGCCGTGATCGTGACCCTTGGCCGCCACTCGATGGGCCGCTTCATGCCCGGCGCCCGGATCTCGCAGGCACACGGCACGATGCGCCCTGCCGACCCCGCGACGGGAGCCCAGGACGCGCTCGTGTTCGCGATGTACCACCCGGCGGCCGCGCTGCGGACGCCGGCCATCGAACGCGAGAGCTATGACGACATCGCCCAGGTGCCCACGGCGCTGATCGCCTCGCGCGAGCGGCGCGCGGCCCGCGAGCGCACTGCGGTCGCCGTCGGTGCAGGCGTCGGTAGCGCCTTCGCCGTGGCGCCCGAGCCGCCCGCTGAAGCAGAATCCATCCAGCAACCCGAACCCGAGGCCGAGCCGTCGCCGGCCGCTGCCGAACTCGTCCCGACGGACCAGCTCACCCTCTTCTGACAGCCACCTCACAGGAACCGAATGCCAGCCAACCCTGACACGCCGCTCCGCATCATCCCGCTCGGCGGGGTGGGGGAGATCGGCAAGAACATGTACATCTTCGAGTACGGCTCCGACATCGTCGTCGTCGACTGCGGACTGATGTTCCCGGACGAGGAGATGTTCGGGATCGATCTCGTGATCCCCGACGTGACGTACCTCCGCGAACGGAAGGACGACGTCCGCGCGTTCGTGATCACCCACGCGCACGAGGACCACGTCGGCGGCCTGCCATACGTGCTGCCCAACTTCCCGGGCGTGCCCGTGTACGCCTCGACGCTCGCCCGCGGCCTGCTCGGCAACAAGATCAAGGAGCACAAGCTCCACAACAACCCGCTGCTCGCCCTCGACCCGGGGGACGACGTCGAGATCGGCCCGTTCCGGGTGATCCCGTTCCGGGTCGGCCACTCGATCCCCGACGCGATGGGCGTCGCCATCCGCACGCCGGTCGGGACGGTCGTGCACACGGGCGACTTCAAGTTCGACCACACCCCGGTCGACGGGAAGTTGTCCGACTTCGCCATCCTCGCCCGCCTCGGCGAGGAGGGCGTGGTCTGCCTGCTGTCCGATTCGACACGCGCCGAGAGCCCCGGTTACACGCCCTCCGAGCGGACGGTCGGCGAGGCGTTCCGCGAGATCATGGAGCCACTCGAGGGCCGCGTGATCGTCGCCACCTTCGCCAGCAACATCGCCCGCATCCAGCAGGTCCTCGACGCGGCCTCGGACATGGACCGCGACACGGTGGTCATCGGGCGGTCGATGGAGCAGAACTTCCGGATCGCCACGGACCTCGGCTATCTGAACTTCGATCCCTCGCGTGTGCTGTCGAAGGACAAGATCAAGGACCACCCGGACGGCAAGCTCGTGATTGCCACCACGGGCGCCCAGGGCGAACCCATGGCCGGCCTCGCCCGGATGGCGAACCGGGACCACCGGTTCGTGGAGATCCAGCCGGGCGACACCGTGATCGTGTCAGCCAGCCCGATCCCGGGCAACGAGGAGTACGTCTCGCGCACGATCGACAACCTGTTCAAGGCCGGCGCGAACGTCTACTACCACACGATCAAGCGCGCGCACGTGTCCGGGCACGCCAGCCAGGAGGAGCTCAAGCTGATGCTCGGCCTGGTCAAGCCGCGCTACTTCATCCCGATCCACGGCGAGTTCCGGATGCAGGTCCAGCACGGCCGTCTCGCGATCGAGACCGGCGTCGCGCCCGAGAACGTCTTCATCATCGAAAACGGCACGCCGATCGAGATTTCGGCCGATGGGACGGCCCGGCGGGGGGCGCCCGTGTCTGCCGGCTACGTCTTCGTCGACGGCCTGTCGGTGGGCGAAGTCGGCGAAGTGGTCCTGCGCGACCGGCGCGCGCTCGCCGCGGACGGCATCTTCATGGTCGTCGTGACCGTCGACAAGCAGACCGGCTCGGTGCTCGGGCGGCCCGAGATCATCACCCGCGGCTTCGTTCCGCTCAACGAGCGCGACCCGCTGATGGAAGAGGCGATCGATCGGGTCGTCGCCGCCGTCGACACGCCCGGCGATCACATCAGCGAGATCGGCCTGTTCAAGAGCCAGATCAAGGACTCGCTCTCCGGCTTCCTGTACGAGCAGACGAAGCGACGCCCGATGGTCTTCCCGGTCGTGGTCGAGGTCTGATCGTGGCCACCCGACGACGCACCACCACGAGCCGCCAGGCGACCCCGCGCCGTCGCCGGCGCAGCCGCGGGCTCGGGGACATCACGTTCCCGAAGATCAACCCCGAGGTCGCCCGTTCGATCGTGGGCATCTCGTTCCTGCTGCTCGGCGCCGTGACCCTGATCGCGCTGCTGCTTCCGGGAGAAGGCGAGCTCACCGACTGGTGGCGCGATTCGATCGCACCGTGGTTCGAGACGGGACGCTGGTTGCTGCCGTTCCTCCTGCTCGCCGCCGGCTGGTACCTCGAGTGGGGGCCGGGTCGCAAGCCGAACTCCGGGTGGGGCGCGACCGTCATCGGCATCGCCATCGCGTTCGTCGGCTTCCTGGGCTGCCTCGAGATCCTCAGCATCGAGCTGTTCGACGTGGAGCGCGGTGGCGGCCGGGTCGGGCGGTTCATCGAGGATCTGCTCGTCCCGCTGGTGACCGCGCCCGGCGCCTTCGTGCTCATGGTCGGCCTGATCGTGATCGGGCTCATGTTCGCGTTCGCGATGCGCCCGTCGCAGATGGCCAAGCCCGTCACGGACACGGCGAAATGGCTGGGTGGCGCGGCCGCCTCGAGCCTGCAGCGCGATTCGGAGCCGGCACCGAAGGACAAGCCGGTCACCGGCAGCGCGGCGGCAGCCGCCACGACCGCTGCGGCCAACGGTCGTGGCAAGCGCGGCGCAGTGGCTGCCGGGCCGTCGGACGGCCAGACCGGCATCTGGGGCGAGAACGGGGAACCGCCGGCGTCCATCCCCGTCGCGATCCCGAGCCCCGCCCCCACGTCCGCCACGTTCGCCCCTGCGCGGGCGGCAGGGGCCGCCGCGACAGCGGAGCGAGTCGTTCGCCCGCACGACGACATCACCGAGGCCGGGGACTCCGCGCCGACCCGCGAGCAGACCGAGTATCGGCTGCCCGAGACGGCGATCCTGGACGACATCCCGGCGCCGACCAACGGCACGGGTGAAGAGACGATCCACCGCCACAACGAGGAGATCATCAAGAAGAAGCTGGCCGGCTTCGGCATCCCGGCCGAGGTCACCGGGCGCAATGCCGGACCGGTCGTCACCCAGTACGAGGTCCAGCCCGCGCCGGACATCAAGGTCAGCCGGATCGAGGCCCTCGCCGACGACCTGGCGATGGCCCTTGCCGCGCGCTCGCTGCGCATCGAAGCGCCGATCCCTGGCAAGAGCGCCGTCGGCATCGAGATCCCCAACAAGGACTTCAACATCGTCGCCCTGCGGCGGATCCTCGACGAGCTCGACTTCGAGGCGACGGGTTCGAAGCTGACGTTCGCCCTCGGGCGCGACGTGGCCGGCAAGGCGCAGGCGGTCGACCTTGCGCGGATGCCCCACCTGCTGATCGCGGGCGCCACCGGCTCGGGCAAGAGCGTGATGGTCAACGCGCTCATCACGAGCCTGTTGTGCGAGGCCACCCCGAACGAGGTCCGCCTCATCCTGATGGACCTCAAGCGCGTGGAGCTGGCGGCCTACAACGGCCTGCCCCACCTGCTCGTGCCGGTCATCACCGAACCCGAGAAGGCCAAGGCCGCGCTGAACTGGGCGGTCAACGAGATGGAGGGCCGCTACCGCCGCCTGGCCGGCGCCACCGCGCGCAACATCCGCGCGTTCAACGAGACGCGCGTCGACCCCGCGGATCGCATGCCGTACATCGTCATCGTGATCGACGAGCTCGCCGACCTGATGATGCGCGAGGGCAAGAACGTCGAGGACCCGATCGTGCGCCTCGCCCAGAAGGCGCGCGCGGTCGGAATCCACATGGTGCTCGCGACCCAGCGGCCATCGGTCAACGTGGTCACCGGCCTGATCAAGGCGAACTTCCCGAGCCGGATCGCGTTCGCCTTGGCGTCGCAGATCGACTCGCGCACGATCCTCGACGCACCCGGCGCCGAGGACCTGATCGGGAGGGGCGACATGCTGTACCAGCCGTCCGACCTCCCGCGCCCGATGCGGCTCCAGGGCGTGTTCGTGACCGACGCCGAGATCGCGCAGATCGTCAAGTTCTGGCGCGACC
>DASTYU010000171.1:0-3380 GCA_035764655.1 Candidatus Limnocylindrales bacterium | reverse complement strand
TTACTCGGGCCCTGAGCTGCGCCGGGCCGCGGCCTCGTGCGCGCGGCGGTACTCGGCTCGCAGCACCTCGATGTCGCCGCGCAGGCGGAGCGCCTCGGGCGAGTCGCTCGCGACTTCGCCGAGCCGCCGTTCGGCGTCGCGCCACTCGGCCAGGACGACGTGCAACTCGCGTGGGGCTGCGGATAGCTCTTCGATGGTGACGTTCGGGTCGAGCTCGCCGGCGCGCGCCTCCGTGACTGCCGCCTTGGCCAGGTCGACCTGCGTGTCCGAGGTGCCGAGGACGAGGATCGCAAGCTCTTCGATCTCCCTCGCCAGCTCGACGATGCGCGGCGAGCCGATGGGCAGGCTGCGCTTTTCGAGCTCCAGCGCGCGAAGCCGGTCGAGGTTGGCCAGCAGCGCGTCTGAGACCTCGTGCAGGTTCGGTTCGATGCTCACGTCGATGGATGCCCCTTGTGCGAATCGCCGCGCAGTCTAGGTCGTCCGCTCGAACCGGGCATTACAACGCGCGGCGGCTCACGGTGCCGCTGGCCGCCGCGAGGTCGTCACGGTCGAGGGTCAACGCAAGCCGTTCCGCCCGGCTCATCGCGGCCAGCCGCGCAGCGTCCCGAATGTAGCGGCCCACCTGGCGCTCGCGGACCTCGTCGGGGTGGTGGAAGGTCAGGAACCGCACCTGGCGGAGGGAGGTGCCGCCGAGCTCGCCGTCGGGATCATCGATGAGCTTCCCGTACTCGAAGCCGAGCTGGACGTGGCCGGGCGCCGGCGCGACGAACCCGAAGTACGCGACGCGCCGGCCCGTGGGCACGCTGAAGCCAATGAGATGCCAGCCGGGGCGAACCGCCTCGATCGCGCCCGGTACCGTACGCCGGACGATCTCGCGCAGCCGGTTGGCGGCGTCGCGGATCGGATCGGGGTACGAAGCGAGGAACGCCTCGGGCGCGAGCCGGTCCATAGCGTCATCTTCGATCCGGCTCCGCCAGAACCGGTCGTGTTTAGCGACCGATCGCCTCGTGATCGACGATGCCTGCCTGGTCCCCGTGGCGCTCGAACGGCCCGGTCACGAGGACTTCACCCATCACCTCGTCACCGCCGGATCGAACGATGTAGCGGTGATGGATCTCGGTGACGCCGGTCGAAAGGGTCCCGCCGACGGCGCAGTAGCGGGTCGCGCTGAGCTCGATCGCCCGGCGGACGGCCTCGACCTCGACGGCGTCACCCTCCACGACGTGGATGACGTCGATGCGGACGAAGATGGCCGGGTGCGCATCCTCTTGCTGCTCGGCAGTCGCCTTGACCTCATAGCGGCTGACCTGCTGCCGCTTCTTGCGAAGGATCGAGATGACGTCCATGGCAGCGCAGGCGGCCGCCGCGACCGCAACGAGCTCGGCTGGCCGCGGGCCAGCGTCCCCGTCCGCGCTGTCGAGGACGAGCGTGTGCCCGCTTCCGGTCGTGGCGGTGAATCGAAGCGCGGGCCCATCGAGCGCGAGCGAAGCCGTCCTGGTGGCCATGCCGGAACGATGCCAGCCGGCCGGAGCATCCGAATGGGCCGACGGAGCACGACGAAACGGGCCGTTCGGCCCAAGTTCCGGCCCTTCGGCACGTCGACTCGATCGAGCTCCGCTGCGACGCTCTGGGTACCGAACCCAGGAGGCATATCGATGACGACCCAGTCCGCGCCTGCGTCCCTGGCCCCGCACGAGGGCCTGACCCATGAGCTCGGCCGGCTTCTGGCTGACACGTACGCGCTGTACGTGAAGACCCAGGGCTATCACTGGAACGTGGTCGGCCCCGAGTTCCATTCCCTGCACCTGCTGTTCGAGGCGCAGTACACGGAGCTCGCGTTGGCGATCGACGAGATCGCGGAGCGGATGCGCGCCCTCGGCGCGGTTGCCCCGGGCTCGCTCCAGGCGCTTGCCCGCCTCTCGGCGGTCGAGGAGGAGGACGAGACCCCCGACGCGCCCGAGATGCTGCTTCGCCTCATCGCCGCACACGAGGCGGTCGTCCGGACGGCCGAGGCCGTTGCCCGACGCGCCGAGCGGGCCCCCGATCCCGCCACGGTCGACCTGGCGACGCAGCGCCTGGCCGTGCACGAGAAGGCGCTCTGGATGCTCCGCGCCAGCGCCGCATAGCGCCCGGCCCGGCAGGTCCGGGGCCACGACTCCGGCCACGCCGTGTAACATACCCCCAGGGAGTATGCTGACCGCATTGTGACCACACCGCCACGAACCGTCGCCGGCGTGTCGTTCCCCGTCGAGGGAATGACGTGCGCCGCGTGCGTCAACCGGATCACCCGCCACCTGAGCGAGGTCGAGGGCGTCGAGACGGCCACGGTCAACCTCGCCACCGAAACGGCCTCCGTGCGGTTCGACCCGGGCCGCGTCGACCTCGAGCGCCTGGGAGCCGCGGTCGAGGCGGCCGGCTACGACGCCCGTCTCGACCGGGCCGTCAGCGCGCACCAGGAACAGGCGGTCGAGGAGCTGGCCGACGCCCGCGCCGATCGCGACGCCGCTGCCGCCCGCAAGGTCGCGGACCTTCGCCGGCGACTCGTCGTGTCAATCGCCCTCACGATCCCGCTGCTCCTCGGGCTCGCAAGGATGACCGTCGCGCCGTGGCTCCCGGCCTTCCTCACGGACCCGCTCGTCCAGCTCGCGCTGGCGACGCCGGTTCAGCTCTGGGCTGCCCAGCCGTTCTATGCCGGTGCGTGGCGTTCGCTGCGCCACGGTGCCGCGGACATGAACACGCTCGTCGTGGTCGGCACGTCCGCCGCCTACCTGTACTCGCTGGCGACGATCCTGCTCCCGGACTTCTTCCGCGCCGCCGGTCTCGGCATGGAGGGCGAGGACCTGCCCCTGTACTTCGACACGGCGGCGGCGATCGTCACCCTGATCCTCGCGGGGCGCTATCTCGAGGCGCGAGCGCGCAGCTCGACGTCCGACGCCATCCGCCGGCTGATCCGGCTGGCCCCGCGGACCGCATGCGTGCTGCGTGACGGCGGGGAGCACGAGGTCCCCATCGAGGCGGTCATGGTCGGCGACCTCGTCCGGGTGCGGCCCGGCGAGAAGGTCGCGGTGGACGGCGTCGTGGTCGACGGCCGGTCCGCCGTCGACGAGAGCATGGTCACCGGTGAGAGCCTGCCGGTCGACAAGGCGGTCGGCGACGAGGTCATCGGGGCGACGGTCAACGCGACCGGCTCGCTCACGGTCCAGGCCACACGGGTCGGCAGCGACACCGTCCTTGCCCATGTCGTCCGGCTCGTGTCCGAGGCGCAGGGTTCGCGGGCACCCATCCAGCGGCTTGCCGACGCGGTCACCGGCGTGTTCGTGCCGGTGGTCATCGGGCTCGCCGCGCTGACCTTCGTCGTGTGGCTGGTCGCCGGGCCCGAG
>DASTYU010000170.1:0-4903 GCA_035764655.1 Candidatus Limnocylindrales bacterium | reverse complement strand
ACGAACGAGATCGTGGACAGTTCGCGCGGCGCCGCCTGTGCCACGTCGACCAGCCCACGGAGGACGTCGGCTGTCGGAGGCAGGAGCACGGCCCCGCCGAGGATCATGCCGACCGGGAACAGCTTGTACTGGAAGCGGGTGACCACGCCGTAGTTGCCGCCGCCACCGCGAACGGCCCAGAAAAGGTCGGCGTGCTCCTGCTCGTTCGCCACCAGCTGTCGGCCGTCGGCTGTGACAATCTCGACGCCGATCAACGCATCGATCGTCAGACCGTGCTTGCGCACCAGCCAGCCGATCCCGCCACCGAGCGTGAGGCCGGCGATACCCACCGAACCCGTATCCCCGAACGGCGTGGCCAGGCCGTGGGCCGCAGCCGCCTCGGTGAACTCGATCGCGGTGAGGCCGGGCTGCGCCCATGCGACCCGCGCGTCGGGGTCGATGTGCAGGCCGCGCATGTCGGCCAGGTCGAGCACGAGGCCGCCGTCCACCGTGCCGTGCCCGGCGACGCTGTGACCACCGCCGCGGATCGCGAGCTCGAGCTGGTTGTCGCGGGCGAACAGGACGGTGAAGGCGACGTCACGCGCGTCCGCTGGGCGGACGATCGCGAGGGGCCGGGCGTCGACCGCCGCCTGGTGCACGTGGCGGGCGGCCTGGTAGTCGTCGTCACCGGGGACGATGAGGCGGCCGCTGATGCAACCGGCGAGCGACTCGAGATCGAGCGGCTCGTCGACGAGGGGGCGCTGGAGGAGTGCTTCCAAGGTTCGTGTCCTCGTGGGGGGCTGCGAGGGAAGGGGTCCGCTGCACCGTAGGCGCCCTGCGCGCGCTCCCACAGTCAGCGCAAGGCTGGTGCGCAACGCGGATGTCCGTCGCCATCGGCATGGACATCCGTCCACGGAACCCCTTCTCAGGACCTCCTCAGAAACCCGCGACAAAGTGATGACAGTCGCGGTCCTCGACCGCCATCGGCAGAGCACAGCAGCGGAGGTCCAGCCGTGACTTCAGCCACCCAAGCGCCGCCGCCGCGGCCGTCGCGCAATCTGCGCGGTCCCCACTGGCGCGTCGCGACGTTGACCGGAGCGACGCTTGTGCTGCTCGGGAGCGCCGCGATCGCGATCGCTGCGTCACCGGAACCGTCGACCACGCCCGATCCCGATGTCACGGTCCAGCCGGATCGGAACGGCGACGGGTTCCGTGGCTTCCGCCCGTTCCTGCGCGGTTTCGGCGGCATGCTCGGCGGCATGCCCGACGGCTTCGCCGGGTTCGCCGGTCCGCACGCCGGCTTCGGTGCCGGGAACATCACGATCACGGCTATCAATGGCTCGTCGGTCTCGCTGGAAACCGTCGACGGCTGGACGCGGACCATCACCGTCACGGACGCCACGGAGCTGTCGAAGGACGGCGACGAGATCGCGCTCGGCGACCTCGAGGTTGGCGACAAGGTCCGCTTCCGCCAGACCGTGGACGACAACGGCACCTGGACCGTCTCGGCAATCGCGGTCGTGAGCCCGTCCGTCCTCGGCCAGGTCACGGCGGTCGATGGCGACAGCATTACGCTGTCGCAGCGCGATGGTTCGACGGTCACCGTCCATGTCGACAGCGCGACGACGTTCACGGTCGGCGGCCAGACCGGCAAGTCCGTGTCGGACATCGAGGTCGGCATGGTCGTCGTGGCGAGCGGCGACGAGAACGGCGACGGGTCGCTGAACGCGACGCGCGTCCGGGCCGGAACGATCTGGGACGGGATGGGCCCGGGCCGCGGCCACATGAGACAGTTCCTTCCCAACGCGGCACCTTCCACGGCGCCGGACCAGGGCTCGACCAGCGCAGGCTGACGGGCTCACATCACCGAATACCCCCCGACGTCGGAACCTCCTCCCTCCGGCGCCAGCGCTCTGGACAGCGCGCCGACGCCCGGGCCCAACAAGGGTCCGGGCGTTCCGGTGTCCCGCGCTGAGTTCTCAGCCGTGCCTTGTGGACATCAGGCGGCCGACGAGCGCACGCGGCCCGCGTGCTCGTCCGGCGTCCTGACGCTCCAGCCGCAGTGCGCGAACCGGGCAGCAGTCGACGATGCGCTGGGCATCGTGCAGCCGGGACACGGATACGGGATCCGGCCCCAGGATCGGGTAGCGCCATTCGTCAAGCTCGACCAGCTCCGGTGCGTAGTCCCCACACAGGCCGTAGCCCTCGCACCTGATCCAGTCCACGCGCAGGCGGTGCTCGCTCACGCTGCATCCTCCGCAACGCCCGGCACGTCACACCGTCCGCGGGTCGCATGGCTCGCGAAGTCCGCGCCGAAGACGTCGAGCGCGCTCGACATGAGCTGCGCGGCGCCATCGGGGTGGCGACACGCACCGCGACCGGCAAGCCGCCCGGTCCAGGCCTCGAGGCGCTCCAGGTCGGTCGGCTCGGCGACGTCGGACGCGATCCGCGCGACGGCATCTCCAATCGCTCCGAGCCCGAGCACGCACGGTCCGCACTGGCCGGCGCTCGAGCGGGCCATGAAGGTCATGATCCCCGCCGTCGCCCGCACGCCGCACTCGTCCCCGGCGAGCAGTTCGACCATGCCGCAGCCGAAGGACAGGCTGCGCTCGCGCAGGGCGAGCGGATCCATCCGGAGGTCCCACGCGTCGGCGCTGCGCACCCAGGACCCGAAGTACCCGCCGAGCGCGAGCGCACTCACGGGACCGGTCGTCCCGCCCGCCGCCGGCAGCACGTCGCGGAGCCGGGTGCCGAGCTCGATCTCGTACACGCCGGGACGAGCCACCGGGCCGCCGATCGTCACGAGCGCCGTGCCGGCGGCGCCATTCCGCCCCACGGAGCGGTACCAGGCCGGGCCGAACCGCGCGATCAGGGCGACGTGTGCGAGGCTCTCCACGTTCTGGACGAGCGTTGGCCGACCGTCGACGCCGCGTTCCGACATCCGTGGAGGCGTGCTCGTCGGGCGCGCGTCCAGGTCGTTGACGTAGTGCACGGCGGCCGTCGCTTCGCCAGCCACGTAGCCGATCGGCGCGGTCACCAGCCGCATCGGGACATGGCCGGCGTTTGCCCGCTCGGCCATCGCCTGTCCCATGGCCCGCACGGCCGCGTCATGCTCGCGGCCCACATAGAAGACGATCTCGTGTGCGCCAATTGCGGCCGCGGCCAGAACCGCTCCGTCGATGACCAGGTGCGGTCGCGTCGCCATCAGCGTCCGGTCCTTGGCAGAGGCCGGCTCCCCCTCGGCCCCGTTCGCCAGGACCACGGGCCGAGCGTGGCCTCGGCGCTCGGCCATGGCGCGCCATTTGCGGCCGACGGGGAACCCCGCTCCACCCCGGCCGAGGAGGCCACTCTGTTCGATCTGGGCGATGAGGTCGGACGGACGTTCGCGGGGCAGCGGGCCGAGGCGCCCAATGTGAGCGTGGTGCGGCTCCGCCCCGTCGGCGAGGGCCGGGCCGGCAAGGATTCGGTGATGATCGTGGGCGGTGGAGGCAACCGCCGGCAGGCGGCGCGGGGCAGCATCAGGCGCGCGGAGGCTCATGACTCTCTGAGGCGCGTTTGCGCCCAGAGGTTTCAGGACGGGCTCAATGTGCGGGTGCGCCACCCGCGTCGAGTGGCAGAAGCGCTCGGAAGCGCGCTCCGCCCGCCGGGCCGTTCGAGACCATGATCCGGCCGCCGTGCTGCTCCACGATCGTGCGCGCAATGGCCAGCCCCAGTCCGGTGCCGCCGGACGGCGCGCCCGGCGCCCGCCAGAACCGGTCGAACACGTGCGGCATGTCCGCCTCGAGGATGCCCGGCCCGTCGTCCTCGACGTCGAGCGAGGCCGCCGTCCCGTCGGCCCGCACCGCCACCCGGACCTCGCCGCCGCGCGGCGTGTGGCGGATCGCGTTGTCGACCAGGATCGTCACGACCTGGCGAACCCGGGCGGCGTCCGCGCGGACCACCGTCGGCTCGGGGTTGACGCGCAACGCCACCCCGCGCTCCTCGGCTGCCTTGGCCAGCGAGGATGCGGCGTCCGCCACCACCTCTCCGAGATCGGTCGGCATCGGGGTGAGCGACAACGCCCCGGAATCGGATCGTGCCAACAGCAACAGGTCGTCGACCAGTCCGGTGAGGTGGGCCACCTCGGCGTCGATGTCATCGAACGCCTCGCCCTGCTCGCGCAGGGGCACGTCCGGGTGCCGTCGAAGGTGCTCGACCGAGCTGCGCACCACGGTCAGGGGCGTGCGCAGCTCGTGGCTCGCATCGGCGGCGAACTCGCGTTGGCGTCGCAGCGCCGCCCGTTGCGACGCGAGGGATTCGCGGATGGGAACGAGCGCGCGCTCCGCATAGATGGCACCGAAGCCGAGCGCGGCGAAGACGACCAGCGCCCCGCCCAGCAGCAGCACGCGGATCATCGCGTCGAGCGTGGCCTGCTCGGCCACCCTGTCCTGCGCGATCTGCATGAACACGGGCTGACCGGTCCGTGTCTCCAACCGTTCCGTGAGCACGCGAACGGGAATCGTTCCGCTCGCGCCCTGCACCTCGCTCGTGCGGACGTCCTCGCCGGACGCCGCCGCAGCGTCGATCGACTCCTGGACCGGCAGCCCCTCGGGCGTCGCCGGACCCGGCCGGATGATCGAATCACCCTGTTCGTCGACCAGCAGCGCCAGGGTGCCGGACCCCCGCCCACCGAAGATCTGCCCGAGGGCAGGGCCCGGTCGCCCGCTCTGGAACGCGTCCTCGATCTCGTCGCGCCGCGCTTCGAGCTGCGCCGTTCCGGCCGCCTCCAGCGTCCGTGCCGCGATCGCGTACATCGCAATGCCCAGCACCAGCAGGACGGCCAGCGTCGACAGTCCGCTCCAGGCGATCAGCCGGAGGCGGACGCGGCGGATCAGCCGGGCATCGGCGGCAAGGCTCGGATCGGCCGGCCGGCCCGGGTCGGCGG
>DASTYU010000169.1:0-19240 GCA_035764655.1 Candidatus Limnocylindrales bacterium | reverse complement strand
TCGAGACCACGGTCGAGCTTGCCGACCACCTCGCCCGGCGCTGCAGGGAGGCCGATGACTTCGAGGCACTCCCCGACGTGCCCGAGCTGTCCGTCGTCTGCTTCCGCCACCTCCCCGGGCGTGACATGACCAGGGCCGGACTCGATGCACACCAGGACCGATTGCAGGCCCTGCTCGAAGAATCCGGCGACGGCTGGCTGACCACCACGCGGCTGCGCGGGGCTACCTACCTGCGCGCCGGGATCGTCAACTACCTAGCCACCGAGGCGGACATCGACCGTCTCCTCGACACGCTGCGCCGACTCGCGCGGTAGGCCCTGTCGATGGGGATGGGGCCGTCCGCGGAGGAGCGTCAGGCGGCCTTCGGGGACCGCCACGCTGCGATGCGGTCCTTCATCCGGTAGTACTCCCCAACGAAGGGCAGGAACCACGGGTGACCCTCGTACGGCGCCGGCACCAGCGGGAAGCCGAGCCTCGTGATCGCGGGCGCCGGGTCGCCGGCGAGCCAGCCACCGATCTGCGTGCCCAGCCCGGTCATCAGTGCGACGCCCGTGCCGCAGCAGCCAACCGCGAAGGTGACGCCATCCTTCGTGCGACCGGCATGCGGCATGCGGTCGAACGTGAAGCCCACGTTGCCACCCCACGCGTACTCGATCCGGTAATCCGCCAGTTGCGGGTGGACGTGCAGCAGGCCCCGATGGAGGATGCCGGCCGAGCGGTCGACCGACGTCGGCAGGAAACTGGTCCGGCCGCCGAAGATCATCCGGTTGTCCGCCGATACGTGCCAGTAGTACAGGAAGTACTTGGTGTCCCAGAACGCCCGGCCCGTTGGGGACAGCTCGCGTGCCAGGTCCCCGGGGAGTGGCTCGCTCGCGATGATGTAACTGCCGATCGGCATCACCCGTCGACGGATCCCGGGCGCCACGCCGTCGGTATAGCCGTTGGTTGCCACCAGCACCTCTGAGGCGAGGATCGTCCCGCGTCCCGTCTCGACCGCAAATCGGCCGTCTCCCTGACGCCGCACGGTGCGTGCGCGGACGCGTTCGTGGAGATCGGCGCCCGCTCGGTCCGCGGCACCCGCCAGCCCGGCGAAGTAGCGCGCCGGATGGAGCAATCCGCCGACATCGACCGCCAGCGCCCCGTAATAGGCGTCCGACCCGATCTCGTCGCGGATCCGGTTGCGCGACAGGATGCGGGCGTCGACCCCCACGCTGGCGAGGCTCTCGCGGGTGTGCTGCAGGTCTTCGACATGCGACAGGGCGTAGGCAAGCTCGAGGGTGCCCTTTTCCCGCCAGTCGCAATCGATGCCTTCCTCGGCGATGAGGCGCCGGACCAGCGCGAACGAATCGAGCGTATCGCGGTAGAGCGCGGCGCCAGTTTCCTTGCCGTAGCGCCGCAGCAGATCAGTCGGACCCCACTTGTACCCGGGATGGACGATGCCGCCGTTGCGGGTCGACGCGCCCCAGCCCAGGGTGTTTGCCTCGAGCAGCGTGACGGCCGTTCCCCGCCGGGCCAGCTCACGGGCCGCGTTGATCCCCGCGTAGCCGCCACCGATGACGACGACGTCGGTCGACTCCGGCAGGTCACGACCCGAGCGGTCGGGCAGGACGGGCATCGTTGCCTGCCAGTACGGCCGGCGTTCGTAGTCGCGGTTGAGTTCGCCACCCCTCGGCATGGTTCGCGGAGCGTAGCCGAGCGGAGTCTCCGCGTGACCGGCGTCGCGCCACGCGACGAGGTCCCGGGAGGGTGTTCGGCGAGACGCCCACGTCGTAGGCTGCGCCCACCATGGACCCGGAGCATATCGAGCCGGTTCGGTCGCTGACGCTCGACCGGCGTTCACGCGCCCGGACCTTCCTGGTCGCGCTGCTGCCCGCGTTCCTGCTGATCGCCGTGATCGGTGCGGCGATCTTCGGGAGTGGCGGTTCGTCGGACGAAGCCGACGTCCAAGCTGACCGAGATGTCGAAGCGCCCACTTCTGCGCCGCCGCAACTCCTGGCCAGCGACGCGCCGGACGTCGCGGGGCTTCGCGAGGCTGGGTTCCCGACACGCGCGCTCGGCTTGCCCGTTCACTCGGTCGCCCGAACGCTCGAGCTGCATGAGGACGGTCACATCCAGAGCGATGTGGTCGCCGTCGCGGGATGGCTCAGCGTGCCACCCGACCCTGCCTGTGGCGTCGACGTGATCGACGACCGTCCCGGCCTGTACGGCACCGGAGCGTCCTGCCGTCGCGAGACGATCCTCGCCGGCGATGCCGAGCCGGTTGTCGCCGCTCGATCTGGCACCCTTCGCCACCTCCGCGAGGCGCCCGTGGCGCTCAGGCCGGTCGGCCTGCCGGGCCCTTCGCTGGCGTCGATCGCCGCCCGCCAGATCGCGCCGGACCGCGTCGTCCTGCCGGAGCGGGCGATCGTCCTGGGCCGCTTCGGCGACCCCCGCCTCCCGGTGTGCCAGGCGTCGTCCACGGATTGCCGGTCGGCGTTCGCGATCGAGCGCGTCGTCTGGGTCGACGGCAGCTGGCGCCTCCGCCGGCCGCTCCTGTTTCCGTCCGAGGTCGAGCCCGTGCCATCGGGCCAGGTGCGCTGGCCGACGGTCGATCGGGCGATCCGGCGCGGGGCCATCATCCTGAGCGAGTCGATCGTCTCACGCGACGACCTCGCCACCGTCGATCCGGCGGCCGACGCGGCAACGCGGCGCGACGTCGCCACGGTCTGGTACGTGCGGGCCCTGCTCCGCGCACGCGGCCTCGACAACCCGGTCGGCGAGGTTGGCTGGGCGGTGATCGACGACGACACGGCGACCGTGCTCGCATCGGACCCGGAGCGGACGACCGCAGCCCGGGCGACGACCGAGCGGTCCGGCAGTGCCACCCCGTCACCCGATCAGGTGGCCATTCCCGAGCAGATGTTCGGGCTGGACGTGCTCGACGTGGGCGCCCTGCAGCGGCTCGTCGAAAGCGGAGTCGATCAGGGCCAGGTGGTGGCGGTCGAGGGCTGGTTGACCGTCGCGCCGGACCAGGAAGGATGCACGGAACTCCCCGTGATCGCCTGTCCGCGGCGCGGCACCCTCTCAGGGACGCGCGAACCCGATGGACCCGTGGTCGCGGTCGAAACGCTGCCCGGGACGCCGCTCCTGGGGCTAACCCGCCAAAGCCCCAGCCTCGGGACGTGGACAGTGCCGAACCGGGTAGCGCTTGTCGGCCGCCTTCACGAGCAGCCGTCGGCGTGCGGCCTTCTGATCCGGTGCGACCTCGTTCTGACCATCGAACGGCTGGCCTGGCTGCGCACCGCCGCCCGGGACCGGCCCGTGCTGACCGCACCCGGCTCGCTCGAGGCGACATGGACCCGCGAGGCGGCCGAGAAGGCGGCGCGCGACGCGATCGACGGCGCTGGCGCGACCCTGCTGCTGGCCGTCGTGGACGCACGGACGCTGCGCCTCCTCGACGCGGCGGCCTGGGACGAGATCGGCGCGCCGGCTGCGAACTCAGCCTTCTGGTACCTGCGGACGATCGCCTGGCAGTCCCCGCTCGGCCTCGATGGACCGGCGACCGTGGCCTGGTCGGTGATCGACGATCGGACGCATGCCGTGCTCGGAACGGGCGTCGGCGGCGCCGCACCGTAGGCCCTGATCAGGCCTCCGCAGCCTCGTAGGCGATCCGCCCGCCGGCCACCGTGAGGAGGACGAGACCACTGAGCGTCCGACCGATCATCGGTGAGTTCTTGCCGCGTGACAACAGCCCATTGGCGCCGACCGTCCAGCGATCGCCTCGATCAAAGACGACGAGATCGGCAGCGGCTCCTTCAGTCAGTCCCGGCTGTTCCCGCCGGGCGCGCGATCCAAGCACCGCCCGGGGCCCGCTGGTCAATGCCGCGATCGCGCGGGCCAGCGGGAGTCGACCCGCGTCAACCGCGGCGAGGAGCAGACCGAGCGCGGTCTCGATCCCGCTGATGCCGTTCGCGGCGTAGCCGAACTCGACGGCCTTATCGACCTCCGTGTGCGGCGCGTGATCGGTCGCCACCGCGTCGGCGGTGCCGTCCAGCAGCGCGGCCAGCACGGCACCGGCATCCTCCACTGAACGGAGCGGCGGGTTGACCCGCAGCGACGGATCGAAGGGCTGGGCCTCGATCGCGTTGTCGCCCCACGGATCGCCGGTCGCGTCCCACGCCCAGCGTCGGGCACCGGCGAGCCACTCGTCGGTGAGCGCGAGGTGGTGCGGGGTGACGTCGCAGGTCACCGGCAGCCCTGCGGCCTTGGCGCCACGAACCAGTTCGAGCGCTCGCGCGGTCGACAGGTGGGTGAGGTGCAGGCGTGCCCCGGGCACGTCGCGCACCACGTCGGCGAGGATCGCAAGATCACGCGCGACGGCCGACGCCTCGGCCGAGCCCGGCCAGCCACGCAATCCGAGGACCGTGGCGACGAACCCGTCGTTTGCTTCCGCGCCGTCGGTGGCAGATGCGTCCTCGGCGTGATCGACGACCGGCAACCCGGCCGAGCCGGCGTACGCCAGGGCGTTGCGCAGGATCGTGGCGGACCGGACCGGCGCGCCGTCGTCGGAGAAGCCGACGACCCCGGCGTCGCCCAGCTCACCGAGCGCCGCCAGCTGCTCGCCCTTCCGACCGGCCGTCACCGCGCCGTACGACAGCAACTCCACCGGTGATCCACTCGCCGCGGCGGCGGCCCGTACGAGCGCAAGGACGCCGGGCTCGTCAAGCGCGGGATCCGTGTTCGGCATCGCGCAGACCGTGGTGAAGCCGCCGTGCGCGGCGGCGGCCAACCCCGAAGCAATCGTCTCGGCATCCTCGTTGCCTGGTTCGCGCAGGTGAGCGTGGATGTCGATGAAGCCGGGCGTGACGACGACACCGTTCGCGTCGATGCCCTCGGCGTCCGCACCCTCCAGCCACGTCACCGATTCGATCGCGCCATCGCGGATCACGAGGTCCGCAGGCCCTTCGCGGCCGGCCCCGGGATCCACCGCCCAGACGGCGCGCAGGTCCAGCTCCGCCACGATCCGGCCCACCTCGCCGGCGGCCGCTCGCACCTCAACCGCCATCGCGCACCCCCGCGAGCAGGTACAGCAGCGCCATCCGGATCGCCACGCCGTTGGTCACCTGGTCCGTGATGACCGACTGCGATGACACGGCGACGTCCGGGGCGATCTCGACGCCCTCGTTCATCGGGCCGGGGTGCATCACCAGCGCATCGGGACGAGCCAGCGCCAGTCGCTTCCGCGTGAGCCCGAAGCGAGCCGCGTATTCACGCAGCGAGGGCAGCAGCCCGGACGCCATCCGTTCCTTCTGGATCCGCAACGCCATCACCACGTCCGCATCCCGCAGGGCGTCGTCTACGGACGAGGTCACGTGGAAGCGGCGCCCCGCGGCCGCGCCACGCGCCGCCCACGCCTCGAAGCCGCGCAGCAGCGTCGCGGGGCCGCACAGCCACAGGTCGGCGCCCGAAGCGGTCAGCGACCAGATGTTCGAGCGGGCGACGCGCGAGTGGAGGACGTCGCCGAGGATCACGACCTTGCGGCCATCGACCGTGCCGCCGGGCAGCCGCTGGCGCATCGTGTACAGGTCGAGCAGCGCCTGGGTCGGGTGGGCGTGCCAGCCGTCCCCGCCGTTGAGGACGGACCCCCCGAACACCTCGGCCGCGAGATACGGCGCCCCCGAGACCGAATGACGCATCACGAGCATCCGGGCACCCAACGCCTCGACGGTCCGGATCGTGTCGACCAGCGATTCACCCTTCGCGACCGACGACGTGGCCGCCGCGATGTTGACGACATCGGCACTGAGGTTCTTCGCCGCGACTTCGAACGACACCCGCGTGCGAGTCGACGCCTCGTAGAACAGGATCGTCACGTTGCTCCCGCGCAGCGCCGGGACCTTGGCGATCGGCCGGCCGAGCACCTCGCGCATGGCGTCGGCGGTGCGCATGACCAGCTCGAGGTCCGCGGCGGACAGGACATCCACGTCGAGGACGTGACGGTGCCGCCACGGCACGTCCTGCTCATGCGGGTCGGCGTCGACCGCCGGAACGGCAAGGTCGGTGACGGACGCCCGGCGGGTTTCGTCGGTCGCGGCCACGTTCATGCGACGGGCTCCGCCTGGGCGCGCTCGGCCACGCGCGTGATCTCGACCCCGTCGCTCCCGTCGATCTCGGCGAGCTGAACCTGGACCGTCTCCTCGCGCGAGGTGGGCACGTTCTTGCCGACGTGGTCGGCGCGGATCGGCAGCTCGCGGTGGCCGCGGTCGACGAGCACCGCCAGCCGGATCGCCTGCGGTCGCCCGAAGTCGACCAGCGCGTCCATCGCCGCGCGGATCGTGCGCCCGGTGTACAGGACGTCGTCGACGAGGACGACGGTGCGGCCGTTGAGGTCGACCGGCAGCTCCGTGCCCTTCACGACCGGCTGCTGGGCAACGAGCGAGAGATCGTCACGGTAGAACGTGATGTCGAGCGCCCCGACCGGCACGTCGACGCCCTCGTGTTCGCGGATGCCCGCCGCGATCCGCCGCGCGAGGGGAACGCCGCGCCGCTGGATACCGATGAGGACCAGGCCTTCGGTGCCCGCCTGTTTCTCGACGATCTCGTGCGACATCCGGATCGTGGCCCGGCGGATCTCGTCCGCGGTCATGATCTGACGGCCGTTCACTCGCTCCTTCCCGGCCTCGCGGGGCCACGCTGCGGCCTCACGGGGCGCGCCTTGAAAGGTCGCCGTCAAGGATACTCGGAGCCATGCGGACACGGGACGGTGCGCCGACGACCCGGCGGCCCTCCGAACCAGTCACTCACCCCGCCGGTCGCGAGGGCGAGCTCGGCGCGGTGCGCTCGACCATCGACGACGCGCTGGGCGGCAGGGTGTCCGTCTGCACGTTCGTGGGCGCCGCAGGCGCCGGGAAGACCACGGTGTGGCGCGCCGCAGTCGGAGCTGCGCACGAAGCGGGGTTCCGGGTCCTGTCCTGCGCACCAGTCGCCCAGGAGGCAGCCCTGGGGTACGCGGCACTCGCCGACGTGCTGCGCGACGTCGAGCGCGACCGATTTGCCCGGCTACCTCCACCCCAGCGTCACGCCGTGCTCGCTGCGCTCCAGGAAGAAGAGGGCGCTGGATCGGTCCCCGAACACGCCGCCGCCGCGGGCCTCCGAGCGGTGCTCGCCGCGCTCGCCGGCGAGGGGCCGCTCTGCATCGCGGCCGACGACCTCCAATGGATGGACCGTTCGAGCATGCGCGCGCTCGGATTCGCGTTGCGCCGGATCGAGGGCGCCCCCCTGCTGGTCGTCGGCGCGCGCCGGCAGAACGCGAGCACGGGCCATGTGGAGCGCGATGCTCCGCCGGGATCGAGCGTGCGTGTCGTGCGCCTGTCCGAATTGAGCGTCGCGGCGATGCATCACGTCCTCCACCAGGCGCTGGGCACGACGTTCCCCCGACCAACGCTCGTGCGGATCACAACGTTGTCCAAGGGCAATCCGCTGCTCGCGATCGAGCTTGCGCGCTCGGTGCTGTCCACCGGCACCGGCCTTCAGCCGGGTGAGCGAGCGCCGCTCGCCGGCCCGAACGTGCGGCGACTGCTGGGACGGCGGATCGCCACGCTGAGCGATGCACAACGCCGAACGCTGCTCGTCGGTGCGTTGGTGGAAGGCGGATCGCTGGATCAGGCGCGTGCCGCCCACGCCGCGCTTGGCTGGCCGTTCGAACCGCCCCCGCCCGGGACCGGACTGATCGACATTCGGGACCACGTGATCGCGTTCGAGCATCCGCTCTTCGCGGAGGCCGTGCTCGCAGCCGCGGCGCCTGATGAAGCCATGGTGGTCCACCGCACGATCGCAGACCTCACGGTCCGCGCAGACGTGCGAGCCCGGCACCTCGCGGAGGCAGCGCCGGCGGCCAACGCCGACATGGCAAGCGCGATCGACGCCGCGGTCTCGGAGGTTCTCGCCGCGGGAGCCACCGACGAGGCGGTCGCCCTCACCGGCCTCGCGCTCGAGCGAACCCCAGCGGATGACCCACGTCGGGACGGGCGACTGCTCCGCCACGTCGATCTCGTGCTCCGGTCAGGCGACACGACCACGGCGACGGCGCTCCTCGAAACCGCACTCGCCGAGACGGTCGATCCGGCGCAACGGGTTCAGCTGCTCCTACGTCTCGCCAGCACGCTCAGCGCGTCCCGCCCGGCGAGTGAGATCCGCCCCATCTGCGAGGAGGCGATACGCCTGGCGGCTGGCGACATCGAGGCGGTCGCTCGAGCCGAACTGATCCTGAGCGACGTGTCCGTGACGCCTGACGAGGGTCTCCGTCACGCGCGCCGCGCGACCAGGGCACTCGGGCCGTCAGGCCCGCCGGCGGTGCGCGCGAGGGCCATCACCATGGCGGCGTTGTGGCGGTCGCAGGCGGGCCGGCACGTGCCGATCAAGGCGCTCGATGCCGCCGTGGCGCTCGAAGATGAGGGCGGGGTCGAATCGCTCGTGGACGCCAGCCGCTTCGCCCGTGCCTGGTTCCTGCTCATGGAAGAGGAGCTTGATGCGGCCCGCCGGGATTTCGAGACGCTGCGCGAGGAGGCCGTTGGAGGCGGCGACGAAGGGTCGCTCGTCGTCATTGACGCCCAGCTCGGTCATCTCGAGATCCGTGCCGGAAACTGGCGACGCGCGAGCGAGATCAGCATCGAGATGTTGCGTGCAGCCGAGATGTCCGGCGCACTGATCTGGGCCGGGCTCGCGCACATGCAACTGGCCCAGGCGCATGGGCTGTCCGGCGACCTTGGACGGGCGGGCCACCACCTCGAGGCGACGGAGGCAATCGCCAACAAGCTCGATGACCCATTCCTGCGCTGGGTTGCGCTGAAGTGCCGCGCCCTCCTTGCGCTGGCCGCAGAGCGCTACCTGGAAGCGGCCGCGTTCGGTTTGAGCGCCCAGGTGGCGCACGCCGGGCGGGCGGATGACCCGGCGCTGGATCCGTGGCCCGGTATCGAGGCCGAAGCGGCTGCGCGGCTCGGACGTCTCGACCAGGCCCGAGCCCTCACGGGCGAGCTCGAACGCCGAGCCCGTGCGCGTCGCCGGCGTCGCGCGCTCGCCGTCGTTGCCAGGTGCCGGGCCCTGATCGAAGCCTCCGAGGGTGATCTCGCTGCCGCCGTCGGCTCCGCGCGCACCTCCGTGCGAGCGCTATCGGCCATGCCCGTCCCATTCGACCATGCCCGGAGCCTCCTGGTGCTCGGTTCGATCCAGCGTCGGCGACGCGAGAAGCGTGCCGCGGACGACACGCTGGTCCAGGCCCTGCGCATCTTCGAGCGTCTTGGGGCGGTCGCGTGGATCCGCCAGACGCAGGCGGAACGCGCGCGGATCGGGCTTCGGCCCCGAGCACCCCTCACGCTGACCGATGGGGAGCTGCGGATCGCGCGGCTGGCTGCGGCTGGCCGTTCGAACCGGGAGATCGCGCAGGAAGTCTTCCTGAGCCAGAAGACCGTGGAGGCGAATCTGGCCCGCGCCTACCAGAAGCTCGGCATCCGACGGCGGGCCGAACTCGGCACGCGCCTCGCGGGCCTCGAACCGGCGCGGCCCGACTGATCGAGGGTTTCTCCGCTTTCGTCCGCGAGCGCCCGCTTGCAGCCTCGGTGGCATGGCACGAACCGTCGTCGACGCCGGACACCTGTTCGTCGTAGAGCGCTATCTGCCGGACGCAACCCTCGAACGGCTGACGCGTGGCGTGCTGATCGCGCGTCGCGCCGCCAGAGGGGCTGATGGTCCAAGAGGGGTCCGCCACCGCGAGTCCATCTGGATCCCGTCCGATGAGACGGTGCTCTCGACGTTCATCGCCGCTTCGAGCGAGGCCGTTGCGGAGGCCCTGCGCACCGCCGGAATCCCCGCCGACCGGATCGTCGAGGCCGTGCGGTTCGTGCCCGACAACGTCCGGCAGGCCCATAGCAAGGAGATCGACGATGCATAAGGAACTGAACCGCAGGTTCGCCCGAGGGGCGGTTGCCGTCATCGGGCTCACCGTCCTCGCGACATCCGTCCTCGCCGCGGTGGTCGCCGCGGGCGGCGGGCGGAGCCTCCCCGCGGACGTCCAGGCGGTGCGCGGACAGCTCGCGCGCTACAACTCGGTCGACAACGCCCTCGCCGATGGGTATGTGCCAGTCAGCCCGTGCGAGTCATCGCCGGCCGGCGCCATGGGGATCCACTACGCGAAGATGTCGCTGTTCGGCCCGGGTATCGACCCGGCGCACCCCGAGGTCCTGCTGTACGTGCCACGGAAGGACGGCTCGCTCGAGTTCGTCGCCGCGGAGTACTTCCAGGTCGACGGCGACCAGAACCTCGGAACGAATTCCGACAAGCCGTCGATCTTCGGCCAGCCGTTCGACGGTCCGATGCTCGGGCATAACCCGCAGATGCCGATCCACTACGACCTGCATGTCTGGTTGGCAAAACACAACCCGTCCGGGCTGTTCTCCCAGTGGAACCCCGCGATCTCGTGCCCCTAGCGGATCACCACGACCTGATCGCCAGGCGCGGTTTCGGCGCTGCCCACACCGTCCTTGGTCCAGGCGACGATCTGGACGCGACTGCCTTCACCGCCCTGGCCTGACGGCGTCGCCCACGCGAGCCGGCCCTGACCGATGGAGAACCCCGGCAGGGCCGGTTCCTCGCGTGGCGCGTTCTCGGGCTGGTCGAGCTCGCCGGTGTCAGGATCGACGAAGTACAGGCTGAGCCGTCCGAACGACGGATCGGCGACGTCCTGGACCCACACCGCGAAGGCGATCCCGTTCTCGGCCCATCGGGCATCGAACATCGATCCGGCGACGTCGATGACCGCGTCGCCCCGGCTGGACGCGGTGCCCGTGTCGGGATCCCAGTCCCGTAGCTCGAGGGTTCCCTCGGCTGGAGCAATGTGCCGGCCACCGTCGGTCGCCGCAACGGAACCGTCGAACACGAGCGCCTGGCTTCCGTCCGGTGCGACGATCGGCCGCCAGCCGACTCCCAGCTCGGTTTCTTCGCCCGTTCGAGGATCGATCATGAAGATGACGCCCTCGACGGCCGGCCCGTCTGCCGAGGGCCGGCTGCCGACGATCCGTTCGCCGTCCCACGACGCGAAGACGCTCCGATGGTCGCGGGTGACCGGTGCCGCCTCCTGCGTCCCAACCCGCCACAGGTAGATGTCGGGCCCCAGGTCGCTGTCGGCCGGTCGCGCCGTGAACGCGAACCACTTCCCGTCAGCCGAGTACGCCTCGGTCTGCCCCACGACGATCAGCCCACTCGCGATCGCGATGGCTTCCGGTGTCGGCGTGGCGTCCGGCGGATCGGTTTCGAGGGGCGTCGGCGAGGCGGGCTCGCTGCTCGGCTCTACGGATTCGGTCGGCGTTCCGCTCGGAACCGGGCTGTCGCTCGGTTCGGCGCTGGTAGCGGGCGTCTCCGGGGCAGCACTCTCGGTGCTCGGCGGCTCGGAGACCTCGGGCGTCCCGGGCGGTTCGGGTGACGGCTCAGGCGTTTCGACGGGGGTGCTCTCGGTGGGCAAGGTGAACACGATGACTTCGTTCGCGTTCGACTCATCGGGCTTGCTGACGATGACCGCCTGCTTGTGGTCCGGCGAGCTGATGATCGTCTGGGGTCGCGCGGTCAACGCGACGTCCGTCGCCGAACGATCCTCGACCGTCGGGCAGTCGGCGTCGGACTTCTTCGAGCAAACCGACTCGACGCGCAGATTCCGAACCGCCAGATTCCCGTCGGCGTCACCCCACACCGCTCGTACGTCACCCGCGGCCACGGCCAGTGGCGTGCCGACCGGCCCGGGTGCGAGCGATGCGGTCGCGGCTGCGGGCGGGAAGGAAGCCGGCGCGTTCGCCTCCGGTGCGATCACCGGTGTCGGCGTATTCGAAAGGAGCGTAGCGCCGAGCACGACGGCGATCACCAGGACCCCCGACAGGGCGCCGATCGGGACGCCGCGAACCGGCCCGCGCCGCCCACGTCGGGACTCGACCTCGATTGCGGCGGCGGTGCGCGCCCAGAGGTCGCGCGGGGGTGATGGGTTGACCTCGCGCAGCGTGCGCAGGAGGTCCCGGTTTTCCTGGTACTCGGCAGCCCGTCGGCGGCACGCCTTGCACTCGGCCAGGTGCCCATCCAGCCAGGCGGCCTCGGTCGCGCCGAGGGGCCCGTCCATGCGCTGTACGGCGCGCGCTCGTGCCCGCTCGTGGGGCGACGCCCAGTCCTCGGCTTGGCGCTTCCGGAGCCCAAACACGTTCATCGATCCTGGCCCACCCGTGCGTCCGTGCGCGGACCGCGATCGGCACTGGCGTCCGCGGCACGTTCGGCGGCGAGCGCCTGGCGGAGGCTCTCCCGTGCGCGCGTCAGCAGCGCGCGTGCCGCGACGTGGCTCACCCCGAGGGCCGCGGCGAGCTCGAGGCCGGTCAGGTCGTGGAGCTCGGCGAGCAGCAGGGCGGCGCGCTGGCGCTCGGGGATCTTGTCGAGCGCCCGTTGGAGATCGGCCGACAGGCGCATGTCCATGACCGTGTGCTCCGCGGATGGCGCGGCGCCCCGCGATTCTCCGGTCCACGGCAGGAACCGGATGATCTTGCGCCGGCGGATCTCGTCGAGCGCCACGCGGTGGGCGATCTGGTACAGCCAGGCTCGAGCGTTCTCGGGCTTCTCGAGCGTGTCGTAGTTGCGGTACGCCTTGACGAACGCGTCCTGCGTCAGATCCGCGGCAAGCTCCGGGTCACGCACCATGCGGAGCAGGTAGACGTGGATCTCGGAATGGTGCTTGGCGAACAGCGTTTCGATGAAGGAGGCGGCCTCATCCTGGTCCCACGTCTCGCTCATCGCACGCCCCATCGCGGCGCGCGCCGGAAGGGCGCGGCCAAGGACGCGGAGGATCGATGGGTCGCTGGACATGCGGGCTCCGACTGGCCGGACGATGAATTTGACGACGGGGGTCGCGCGCTCGTCGGCTGGTTGACGGCGGCGCAGCCCCTCATGTGACGTTTCATCGCCCCGTTCCGTCGGTCTCCGCGACCGCTCGCCCGAGCAATTCCTCCACGGCGTCCTCGGGAGAGACGGGATTCACCGACAATCCCGTCCCGAGCTCCAGCCCCGCGATCTCCCTGAGCCGCGGGTGGATCTCCCAGTGCCAGTGGTATGTCGCGTCTACCGCTTCGCGGAGCGGTGCGGTGTGGAGGACCAGGTTGTAGGGGGGTCCGTCGAGGCTGGCGGCAAGCCGACCGAGCACCTGGCGGAGCGCCTCGGCCGTGGCCGTGATGTCGGCCGCCGTCGCCCGACCGAAATCCGCGCCGTGGCGGCGCGGCACGATCCACACCTCGAACGGCGATCGAGAGGCATATGGGGCGAACGCCACGCTGTGGTCGTCGAGCCACACGAGCCGCTCGGGGCGGTTGGATTCCTCGCGCACGAGCCGGCAGTACGGGCACTCTCCCTCGCGGATCACGAACCGAGCGGCGCCGCCCAGCTCCTCCGCGATCCGGTGCGGGATCTGCGGCAGGTCGTACAGGTCGAGGCACAGGTGGTTGGTCCGGGCGCCCGCCTGGGCACCCCAGTTCTGCACGACCTGCAGGTAGTCCGTCTGGGCCGAATCGCGGGCGTCCGCGAGGGCAGCTCGGGCTCCCTCGACGAGGCCGACGATGATCTCGTTGCCGACCGCATGGAGTGGCCGGTGTTCCTCGGGCGGGGCGACCACCGTGCGCCAGCTGCCGCTCGCGCGTGCCTGCGCCAGCGCGACCTGCGCGAGGTTGCGGTCGAGCGCGCGCGCGTCATTGTCGGTGCCGACGACGTGAAAGGCAAAGTCCTTGAGCATCCGGGTTCGAACACCGCCCCCTGGCGGCGACGAGCAGTTGGCGCAGCCGAACATCCGGTCATCCACCGGTTCGGCGGCTCGGGCAAACCGATCCCGGTGAAACTGGCGGTCCACGACCGTCGCCACCCACCAGCTCGTGATCGGGTCCTTTCTCAGCTCGAAGAGTCCGGCCGACACGTCAGGCTCCGACCGCGTCGAGGGTCCGCTCGAGGGCGGCGATCGTGGACGTCGGATCGGGCAGGACGTCGGGCAGGTCGGCGTCGCCCTGGATGCCGAGCCGTGACGCCAGGGCGGCAGCGAACAGGCGCGCAGCGGTCTCGACCGATGTCGTGGTGGGCGGCGCGGCGCTCCCCCGCTCCGCCGCGATCGAGGTCGACACCACGCCCGGCATCCCGCACGCATCGATGAGTCCGAAATCCGCGAGCTCGACCGACACGTTGAGCGCGATCCCGTGGTAACTCACGCCGCGTTCGACACGAAGGCCGAGGGCGCCGATCTTGCGCGGGACCGGCCCGTCGGGATCGATCCAGCATCCGGGATGCCCGTCGCGCCGCGCCGCCTCCACGCCGAGCGCTCGGCACGTCTCGATCATCGCGTCCTCGAGCGCCCGGACCAGCGGTCGTACGAGCAAGCCCCGCCGGCCGAGCGCCAGGATCGGATAGGCCACGAGCTGGCCCGGGCCGTGGTAGGTGACCTCGCCACCGCGCTCGACCCGGACGACGCCGATGCCGCGTGCCGCGAGGGCGTCCGGCGACGCGAGGATGTGGGACGGATCCGACGTGCGACCGAGGGTGAGGACGCGTGGATGCTCGAGCAGGAGCAGCTGATCGGCGATCCGGCCGTCGGCGCGCGCAGCGGCAAGCTGCTTCTGCAGCGACCATGCCCGGCCGTACTCGATCCGCCCCAGCCAGTGGCTTTCGAGACGCCCGTGCGCGTGATCGGACGAGGCGCCGTCAGACGGCGCGATCAGGGTTGCCTCCACGGCCGCACGATAGCAGGGAGGGCCCACCCAGCCGTTCACGCGCCCTGCCATGTGGCACGATCGCGGCTGATGGCGCACCGCATCCTGCTCGTCGAGGATGATCCCTCGATCCGCGAGTTGACGACGATCGGGCTCCACGCGGCCGGCTACGAGGTGATCGCCGCGGCTGACGGGCGGGAGGCGCTCGACCGCTTCGCCGCCGACAAGCCCGATGCGGTCGTGCTCGACATCATGCTGCCGGTGCTCGACGGGCTGGCGGTGTGCCGCACCATCCGGCTCGGGTCGGCCGTCCCGATCATCATGCTGACCGCCCGAACCGATGCCTTCGACGTCGTTGCCGGCCTCGAAGCGGGCGCGGACGACTACGTTCGAAAGCCGTTCGAGCTGCCGGAGCTGGTGGCACGCCTGCGCGTCGTGCTGCGCCGCGCCGGCTCCGCCGAGACCGGCGGTCCGCTCCAGCTGGGCCCCCTCGAGATCGACGAGACCTCGCACACGGTTCGTCGGGACGGGCAGGAAATCTCGCTCAGCCACACCGAGTTCCGCTTGCTCGCCGAGCTCGCCCGGCGGCCCGGGCAGGTGTTCACCCGAGAGCTCCTCCTCGAGCAGATCTGGGGGTACGACTACCTCGGCGATTCACGACTGGTCGATGTGGCGATCCAGCGGCTGCGCGCCAAGGTCGAGGCCGAGCCGGCCCATCCGGAGCTGATCCTCACGGTGCGCGGAGTCGGGTACAAGGCGCGCAAGTGAACGACCGGTGAGGGGCGTTCGCGGGCGACTGCTTGTCACGATCGTCGGCCTCGTCGCGCTGACCTCGATCGTGCTCGGGGTGGCGGCATACCTGTACGTGGCGACATCGCTCCGCGACCAGCAGCAGGACGAGGCCGTCGCCCAGACCGACTTCAACGTCGGCGTCCTGGCGGACCAGCTGCTGCCACCCGACCCCTCTCGCGAGGAGCTGGCCGACAGCGGACTGATCACCGCCTTCGAGCTGCGTGGCGGCGCGGGCACGATCGTCGACCTCGGCGACGGCGACCCGGTCACGTCGGGGTTCGTCGCCGCCGACGCGTTCCCGCGCCTCTCGCCGCAGCTGACCGCGATCGTCGAGCGCGGCGAGATCGGGTTCGAACGGCTGACCCTCGGGGACGGCAGGCCGTACCTCGTCACCGGCGCCCGGAGGGCCAGCGGCGGCCCCGCGTTCTACTTCCTGTTCGAGGCGGCCGAGATCGAGGCGGCGATTGCCCAGCTCGGGCAGGCGCTGCTGGTCGGTGGACTCCTGCTGACCGGTCTGGCGGTCGTGGCTGCCGGCTTCCTGGCACGCGGCATCCTGCGGCCGGTCCGGGAAGCCAGCGAGGCGGCGGGGAGGATCGCCGCAGGCGACCTGTCGGCGCGACTGGCCGTGGACTCGAATGACGAATTCGGGACGTGGGCGGGGACGTTCAACCGGATGGCCGCCTCACTCGACGGGACGGTCGCGGAGCTGCAGGTCGCGCAGGATCGCCAGCGGGCGTTCGTGGCCGAGGTGTCGCACGAGCTGCGCACCCCGACGACCGCGCTCGTCCACGAGGCGGCGTTGCTGCGCGACCACCTCGACGCGTTGCCGCCCGGCGGCCGTCGCGCGGGCGAGTTGCTGGTCGGCGACGTGGCCCGCCTGCGCACCCTCGTCGACGACCTGATGGAGATCTCCCGCTTCGATGCGGCAGCCGAGGTGGCGGCACCGACCGAATTCGACGCGACGTCGTTCGTGCGGGCCGTCGTCGGGGATCGGCTCCCCGGCGCTGCCCTCCACGTCCCGCCAGAGGAGGTCCGCGTCGTCCTTGACCGACGACGTCTCGAACGGATCCTCGGCAACCTCCTCGACAACGCCCGGGAGCACGGTGAGGCAGCCGGCGTCGAGGTCACGCTCGCGATCGACGGTGACGAGCTGCGCCTCGAGGTCGCCGATCGAGGCCCCGGTGTCCCGGAGGACGAGCTGCCCCACCTGTTCGAGCGGTTTCACAAGGTCGATCCATCGCGGAGCCGCGGTGGCAGCGGGCTCGGACTTGCCATCGCCCGCGAGCACGCCGAGCTCCTGGGCGGCACGCTGCTCGCCGAGGTACGACCTGGCGGAGGCATGCAATTCGAGCTTCGGCTACCTGTGACACGACCGTTACCCGCAGGCGATGAGCTGGTTACCGAATGAGTCGATCGTGGATGGCATCGAACCCGCCACCCGGAGGCATCCCGATGCCTGCACGTCGCCTCGTCTGGACCACTGTCCTCATTGCCCTCTTCACGGTTGCCTGCTCCAACGTCGGCAGCGGCGGCACGCTGACCCCGCGCTCGCCCGATACGGGCACCATCGCCCCGGTCTCGCCCGAACCGTCGAATGAGCCGTCCGTGGCGCCGTCGCCCGAGCAGCCAACGCCCGGGCCGTCGGAGCCGCCCGAAGCGAGCGAAGCGCCGGCAACCGCCGAGCCCACGCCCACGACCGAACCGTCGGGCGCCACCTCGGTGAAGATCTACCTGTTCATGGAGGGGACGCTCGTCCCGGTGCGCCGCCAGATCGACGCCACGCGCGCCGTCGGGCGTGCCTCCCTGAACGCGCTGTTCGAGGGGCCCAGTCGCGCGGAAGCCAACGCGTCGCCGCCGCTCACGACCAGCATCCCGGACGGCACGATCCTGCTCGGCCTCGACATCGCGGACGGACTCGCCACGGTCGACCTCTCGCGCGAGTTCGAATCGGGTGGCGGCAGCGCCTCGATGTTCGGGCGGCTGGCCCAGGTCGTGTACACGCTGACCCAGTTCCCGACCGTCGATCGCGTGGCGTTCAAGCTCGACGGCGAGCCCGTCACCGTGTTCTCCGGCGAGGGAATCGTCCTCGACGGCCCGTCGGACCGGATGGACTACGAGTCCTTCCTGCCGTCCGTGTTCGTCGAGAGGCCGACGTGGGGCGCCACGATCGGTAACCCGGTCCGCGTGAGCGGCATCGCCAACGTGTTCGAGGCCGTCTTCTTCGTCGAGGTTCGCGACGACGACGGTCAGGTCCTCGCAAAGCAGCGGGTCATGGCCACCTGCGGCACGGGTTGCTGGGGCACGTTCGACGTGACGATCCCGTACGACGTCTCGAGCCGCCAGCCCGGCAGCGTGACCACGTACAACCTGTCGGCCATGGACGGCAGCCCCGAGGACGTGCGCAGCTACCCGGTCACGCTCGTCCCGTAGCGAGGCCTCATGCGATCCGGGTGATGTCCGGATCGTGAGCCGGGGCGTCAATGGAGCGGACGGCCGAACGCCGTCCGCTCTGTCACGTCCGCCCACAGAGGGAGCCCCATGGATCTGCTCAACGACGCACGCCGGCTCGCCAGCATCGGCACCTACTTCATCGTGGTGGGCTGGATCTTCGTCATCTACGCGCTCATCGCGGGCGTGCTTTGGTGGATCGACCTCGCCCAGCGCGAGGCGTTCAACATTCTCGAGGCGCTCGCCATCTCGCTCAGCCAGGTCGGGCTGCCGTTCTTCTTCGCCGTCCTGGTCCTGGGCCTCGGCTACACCATGCGACTGTTCGCGTTGTACGTCGCGAGCAAGGCCGCCTGACGGCGACGCGATTACCACGATGCGCATCCGTCGCATTGCCGCGCTCGCGGCGCTGGGGCTCGTGATCGCCGCCTGCTCGCCAGGTCCGGAGAGCGGCGGCCAACTCGACGGCACCGACTGGGTCCTGCGCTCGTATGACCTCGACGGCACGTTGACGCTCGTTCCCGACAACCTCTTCGCGGACGCCGAGTTCAGGTCCAGCCGCGTCAGCGGTTTCGCCGGCTGCAACTCGTTCGACGCGCTCTATCGCGCAGGCGGCCGAACGCTGTTCATCTCGCAGCCCGCGGTCACCCTGAAAGCGTGCGACGACGAGGCGATGGCGTTCGAGGGGGCGTTCCTCGCCGCACTCGACGCGAGCCGCTTCTACACCGCCCGGCGTCAGACCCTGACGATCTTTGGGCCAGGACACACGGAGCTCCTGGTCTTCGATGCCGCGCCACGCAACCCGCTCCTCGGGGAGTGGCAGGTGACCGCCTTCAACAATGGGCGGGATGCAGTCACGTCGCCCCTCGAAGGAACCGACATCGACGTCACGTTCGGGATCGGCAGCGTGGGTGGCTTTGCCGGCTGCAACTCGTTCAGTGGGACCTACGGGACAAACGGCAACCTGCTTCGGATCGGGGCGCTGGCGACCACCCGGATCGCCTGCGAGCAGGACGTCATGGACCAGGAGACCGCGTTCCTCGACGCCCTCCAGGGCGTTGGCCTGGTCGACACGCAAGGCCCCGTGATCCACCTGACCGACCTGCGCGGGGCGATCAAAGTGACGCTGGCACGGCCGGAACCGCCGGCGCTCGCCGTTCCCGAACCGTCCGGCGAGCCCACCGAGGAACCGACCAAGGAGCCGACGGAAGAGCCAACCGAGGAGCCAACCGAGGAGCCCTCACCGACGCCGACGCCGACAC
>DASTYU010000168.1:0-10282 GCA_035764655.1 Candidatus Limnocylindrales bacterium | reverse complement strand
CGTGCTGGGCCTCGCGTCGATGACGGTCCTCTTCATGGCGACGACGCTGCTGCTCGGTGCCAACTGGGGTCCGCCGCTGTATGTCGCGGCGCTGTGTGCGTCCGCCGTCATCGCCGCGATGGGCATCTCGATGCTCGTCTGTACCTTCGCCCGGACCGACGAACAGGCAGCCGGCTGGAACGCGATGATCGCCATCACGTTCGCCATCCTCGGCGGCGCGATGGTGCCGCTCACCCAGGCGCCCGAGTTGCTCCGCCTGGCCGGGCGGATCACGCCCCACGCCTGGTTCCTCGAAGCGATCGACAACATGTCGGCCGCGAGCACGACGTTCGGCGACATCCTGCCGGCGATCGCGGTGCTGATCGGTTTCGGCGTCGCGGCTGGAGCGATCGCGATGGCCCGGGCTCCGCAGTTCCTGGTGGCCCGATGAAAGCACTGACGATCGCCTGGTTCAACATCGTGCGGCTGTTCCGGGACCGCCAGGGACTGTTCTTCGTGTTCGCGATGCCGATCGCCATCATCGTCGTGTTCGGGCTCGCATTCGGTGGCCAGGGAGGCGAGTGGGAGGTTGGCGTGGCCGATCTCGACGACGCTGGGTTCTCCCGGGAGGTCGTCGACCTGCTCGACCGCGACGACGGGCCCGTGCGCGTCAGTCGGTTCGATTCCGGCGAGTCGCTGCGCGACGCGGTCCAGCGCAACCAGGTCGACATGGGCGTCGTGATCCCGGCCGGCTACGACGCGGCGTTGCGAGCCGGCGGGACGGCCACGATCGAGTACGTGATGCGCCCCGGCGAGCCGATCGGCGCGGCGCTCCGCCCCGTGGTCGACGACGTCCTGCACCGCCAGGCAGCGCTGGTCAAGGCCGGCCGCTACGCGATGGCCGAGCGCGGGCTCGAGTTCGATCAGGCGATCGCCGAGGCGCGCGACCAGGCCACCCGCGTCGGGGGCGTCACAGTCCTCGCCGAGACGACCGCCGAGGAGCTCATCGAGCCGGGTATGAACGGCTACCTGATGGGCGCCCAGAGCCAGCTGGTGATGTTCGTGTTCATGATCTCGTTGACCGCTGCGGCGCAGCTCATCGCGACGCGCCAGCTCGGCATCTCGCGGCGGATGTTCGCCTCGCCGACGAGCGCGCGGACGATCATCGTCGGCGAGGCGCTCGGGCGCCTCGGCGTGGCGATGATCCAGGGTCTGTTCATCTTCGCGTCGACCGCGATCGCGTTCGGCGTCGACTGGGGCGACCCGCTGGCGGCAACCCTCGTCCTCGTCGCGTTCGCGCTGGTGTCGTCCGGCGCCGCCATGCTGATCGGATCGGTCGCGCGGAACCCCGAGCAGGCCAGCTCGATCGGCGTGGGGGTCGCGATGCTGCTCGCGGCGTTCGGCGGGGCGATGGTGCCGCCCGAGGTCTTCCCGGACGTCATGCGCACGATGTCGCATGTCACGCCGCATGCCTGGGCGATCGACGCGTTCCGCGACCTCGCGCTGCGCAACAAGGACCTGGCCGGCGTCCTCCCGCAGCTGCTCGTCCTGAGCGGCTTTGCGGCGGCCCTCCTCGCGCTCGCCATGATCCGCTTCCGAAGGGCAATCGTTGGCTGAATCGCTCGCGACGCGCACGCGCACGCGCACGTTTGCGGTTCCCCGCGTCGACGTCAGCCCGTGGGCGGTGGCCATCGCGGCACTGACCGTGCTCGGGCTGCTGCTGCTGTCCGGCGGGTACGGCTTCCATCGCGACGAGCTGTACTTCATCGTCGCCGGCCGCCATCCCGACTGGGGGTACGCCGACCAGCCGCCGTTCACCCCGCTCCTGTCGGCCGCCATGACGACGCTGCTCGGGGTCACCCCGACCGCCGTCCGCATCGTGCCGGCGCTGGCGATCGGCGCGTGTGTACTGCTCGCGGCATTGATGGCACGCGACATGGGCGGCGATCGGCGCGCGCAGAGTCTTGCGGCGCTCGTCGCGGCGTGCTCCGGGCTCCTGACCGCCGGACACCTCGACAGCACCGCCACCTACGATCTCCTCGTCTGGTCACTGGTCGCGTGGCTGGTGGTCCGCCTGCTGGGCGGGGCCGATCCGCGCTGGTGGCTGGCAGTGGGAGTCGCGGCAGGGCTCGGGCTGCAGAACAAGCAGACGGTCGTGCTGCTGGGAGTGGGGCTGGTGGCCGGGCTGCTGCTCGACCGGCGCTGGGCCGTGTTCCGCTCGCAGTGGACCTGGGCGGCGGTCGGGCTGGCGATCCTCCTCTGGGCGCCCAACCTGGCCTGGCAGGCCGTCAACGACTTCCCGCAGCTGACCATGGCGAGCCGGATCGCCGAAGAGGACGAGCGCGCGATGATCATTCCGACCCAGATCGTGCTCGGCGGTTTCCTGCTGTTCCCGGTCCTGCTGGCCGGGCTGTGGTGGTTGCTGCGCGCGCCCGGAGGACGCCCGTGGCGGCCGATCGCGTCCGCCTACCTGATCGTGCTCGTGTTGCTGTTCGCCACGTCCGGCAAGGGCTACTACGCGCTGGGCTTCCTGCCCGTGCTGTTCGCCGCCGGAGCGATACCGCTGGCCCGCTGGCTGTCGCGCGGCCGCGTCATCGTGCGACGGGTCGCGTTCGCCATCGCAGCCGTGGTCTCGCTCGCCTTCGTGGCGGTGCTCACGTTGCCGGTCCTGCCCGCTGATGTGCTGGCGAACTCGCCGTTCCCCGAGATCTACGGCGAGTCCGCCGAGCAGATCGGCTGGCCGGAGCTGGTGGCGACCGTCGAAGAGGTCGCGACGGGCCTGTCACCCGACGAGCAGGCCGATGCCGTCGTTCTGGCCGGAAACTACGGAGAGGCCTCCGCCCTGGTGCTGCTCGGTGACGATCTCCCGCCGGTCTATTCGGGCCACAACGCCTATGGCTTCTGGGGACCGCCGCCGGAGGACCGCGACATCACGATCCTGATCGGCAACTGGAACACGACCCGGCTGAACGGCGCGCTGGGGGTCTGCAGCACCGCGGGCTTCATCGAGAACAGCGTCGACATCGACAACGAGGAGCGAGGCCAGGCGATTCACGTCTGCCGTGGCCGAAGCGTCCGCTGGCCCGACGCCTGGGAGGACTTCCGCTTCCTCAACTGAGCCGGTCGCTGACCTCAAGCACGAACCCTTCGTCGGGGCGCAGTTCCAGCGCGCCCGTGTCCACCGTCGCGCCGAGGCGCCCGGGGTGTGTCGCTTCGAGCACCCGGGCGGAGCCCAAGCGCAGCGCCAGCCACCGAGGTTCGGCGGTGAGGTTGAGGGCGACCAGGACCGAGGGGCCAGCCGAGTCGCCGTCGGGCGAGCGGAGGAAGCAGAAGGTGCCCTCCGGCGTGCCGTCGACGGTTCGATGGAGGCCGTCCCTCAGCGCCGGGTGCGCGCGTCGCAAGCGGATGAGCCGGCGGGTCATGGCCAGCATCGAGCCAGGGTCATCGCGTTGCGCGGCGACGTTGACCGTTTCGTGGCCCGGCGCGAGTGGCAGCCATGGCTCGGTGCCAAGGGCGGTGAACCCGCCGTTCGGCGTGCCGTCCCAGGGCATCGGTGAGCGAGCGCGATCGCGTCCCTGGCTTGGCTCGACGAGGCCCCACGGGTCGCGCACCTGGTCCGGTGGGATCACGGCGTTCGGCAACCCGAGCTCGTCGCCGTAGTAGATCGTCGGCGTCCCGCGAAGCGTCAGGAGAAGCATCATCGCGACGCGCGCCTGGCCCTCGCCGACGCGGCTGACCAGCCGCGGTTGATCGTGGTTCCCGAGCACCCAGTTCGGCCACGCGCCGGCCGGGAGCGCCGCCTCGATGGCGTCCACGACGCAGCGCACGGACGTCGCGTCCCAATTCGAGAACAGCAGGTGGAAGTTGAACGGCAGGTGGATCTCGTCGAGGTTCTGACCGTAGTAACCGGCCCAGACTTCGAATTGTTCGTGATGCAACTCGCCGATGCTCACCCGGTCGCCCGGGTACGAATCGAGCAACGCGCGGAACTCGCGGTAGATCCCGTGGAGGTCCGGATGGCCGTGGTCGTACAGGTGGAGCTGCTTCGACCAATCGCCCATATGGCGCATCCGCTCGGGATGCGGGTTCGGCGGGTTGTCACGCAGCGCCGGGTCCTTCGCGACGAACTGGGCGACGTCGATCCGGAAGCCATCGACGCCGCGCTCGAGCCAGAACCGCAGGACACCGAACATGGCCGCCTTGACCTGAGGATTGCGCCAGTCGAGGTCCGGCTGCTCGGCGAGGAACGAGTGCAGGTAGTACTGGCCGGTCTTCTCGTCCCACGCCCAGGCGGAACCGCCGAACACGCTGATCCAGTTGTTCGGCGGGGAGCCGTCCGCCTTGGGGTCGCGCCAGACATACCAATCGCGCTTCGAGCTGGTTCGCGACGCTCGCGATTCGACGAACCACGGGTGCTGATCGGAGGTGTGGTTCGGGACGAAGTCGACGATCAGCCGCAGGCGGCGGGCGTGCGCGTCGGCCAGCAGCCGGTCGAAGGCAGCCAGGTCCCCGAACAGCGGGTCGACGTCGGTGTAGTCCGCGACGTCGTAGCCGAAATCCTTCATCGGCGACCGGTAGTACGGCGAGATCCAGAGCGCGTCGACGCCGAGCCACTCGAGGTAGTCGAGGTGTTGGCGGATGCCTTCGAGATCGCCGACGCCATCGCCGTCGGCGTCGCCGAACGAACGCGGATAGACCTGGTAGACGGCGGCGGTCTCCCACCAGCGCGTCGCGCGCATATCGCCCTCGGCTACAGCGGGCCTGCGATTCGGGGTGTCGATCAGAGGATAGGGTGCTCGGGTGAGCCCGATTCACCCAAGATCGAATGTTCGGTCGCCCTGACCGCGCTCGGCGTGGTATTGTCGGGGTGGCGCTCGAATGGAATGGCGCCAACAGAAACGCGGCACACGACACTCCTCTCACTGGTTTCGGCGAGATAGTTCGCTGAGGCCGCACGAGCAGGAGTGTTTTCTTGTACACAGCAGACCGAACCCTCACCTGTGCCGACTGCGGCCAGGAGTTCACGTTCACGGCGAGCGAGCAGCAGTTCTTCGCCGATCGTCAGTTCAGCGAGCCTCGCCGCTGCCCGTCGTGCCGTGCGGCCCGCAAGGCGGCACGGGGTGACGGCGGCTCGGGTGGTTACTCGAGCGGCGGCTACGACCGGGCACCTCGCGAGATGTTCTCGGCGACGTGCTCCAACTGCGGCCGCGAGGCCCAGGTCCCGTTCCGTCCGACCAGCGGCAAGCCGGTCTATTGCAGCGACTGCTTCAAGTCGCAGCGGTCGAGCTACTAACCGCTGACGTTCCGAGCAACGAGCCCGGCGGGTCCCACCCGCCGGGCTTTTCGATTCCGTACGTCAATCGTCGTGCCCCCGCTGGACGGACGTACGCAATCGGGTCGGGGCGGCCTTCGCCGCTGAAGAATCGCGCCAGGTTCCTCCTCATACCTGTCGAGAGCACCACGAATGCCCAAGGTGCCCGACAGCGACAAAGGAACCAGACGTGAATGAGCTTCGAACCAATTCCGGCCTCCGACGGACGGGGGCCGTCCTCATTGTCGGGGCGCTCGTCCTCGGCGGATCGATCGCCACGGCGGCCGCCTTCAACGGCCGGGGGTCGGCGAGCGGCGAGGATCCCGCCTCGCCCGCGCCGAGTGCCCCGGTGGTCACGCCAGCCCCGGTGACGCCGGGTCCCGTCGTGACCCCCGAGCCGACCGATGCGCCCGAGCCCACGGTGGTGCCCGAGCCCATCGAGACGCCCGATCCCTCCGTGGTACCGGAGCCGACCGATGACAGTGGCGACGTGCCGACCGTGATCGATCTCGAGACCGCGGACGGCCACGATGTCACTGTCGACCTCAGCGAGATCGCGCATCTCCTCGACGGGGCCGAATCCGGCCATCCGGCCGAGGGCATGTCGGTGGAGCCGTACACGCTCAACATCGAGAACCTCGACGAGCGGACGCTCAAGCTGACCTGGGTCGACTTCGGGATCGACAACACGCTTGCGCTGTACCTCTTCCAGGACGGCAAGGTGCTCGTCATGGTCCAGCCCGAGCCGAACACTGACGTCGACGCGGTCGGCTTCGACCGCGAACTGATCCTGACCTTCAAGGAGCCGATTTCCGCTGGCGACCTGCAGGGCTTCCTGCAGGGCGGTCTCGACACCCCGGGCGACGACGCCGCGTAACTGCTCCGTCGCTCATGCAACGCGGGGCCCCGCCTGTGGGTCCCGCGTTTCCGTGCGCGCCCGGTTTGTGGTCAACGATCAGCCGGAGTAGTGAGAGTCAGAAGCTGACTGCGACTCAGGCGGCATTGGGCCCAACCTGACAGCCGTTCAGCACGCGGGCTGATGGTTGGCCGAAAACCACGCTGACGCTGCTGACTTTGAATACCCGGGCTGATGTTTGGCAGATCGTGAGCCGGGGACCTCGTCGCCGAGGCCTACTGCGGGACGTCGACCAGCTCGATGTCGAGAGTGGTGGCGTCGACCGGTTCGGAGAACGTCAGCGTCATCCGCAGGTCCGCGCCGCCGAGCGTGTCGCAGGGGAAGACGCGGGCGAGGCGCCATACCAGGCCGCTCTCGTCGATCGTCAGCGTCTGGTCCGAGCCCGCGCCGCAGAACGTCCAGACGAGCTCCAACCGCGTCGGGTCGGCCGGATCCGTCGTGGCCGCGATCTGATCGACGGGTTCCGCGTCTTGTGGCTCGCCCGGTTCGGCATTGACGAGCGTGCCGGAAGCGTCCTGGATCGTGATCGGCGTCCTGATCTCGTTGCTCGGATCGAAGAGCTCGATCGCAAACTCGGTGGGGCGCGGCGCGATCGAGGGGGACGGGGAAGGCGGTGTCAGGGCGGATGGCGGTGGGACGACTGGTTCCTGCGATGGCCGCGTGCCGATCGCGATGGCAGCCACAACCCCCAGCGTCAACACGATGAGCAGCGCCGCCCACACGAGTTGCGGCCCGAAAAGCGACCCACGTCGGGCCATCACGTCGGGCTTCAGGAAGAGCAGGGGATCGCGCCGGCGGGGGTGCGCAGCGGCGAACGCGACGGCCGCGTCCATAGTGCGTTCGGGAGCGCGGCGCGGACCTTCGTCGAGGTACGACGCCAGCATCCGATCGAGGTCGTTCGAGCCGGTCATGCCGATCGCTCCTCCGTGCTGGTCGCCCGCTCGTCTGCTTCGATGGCGGCGCGCAGCGCCTTCGTTGCGTAATGCAGGCGCGACCCGACAGTCCCGACCGGGATCCCGAGCACCTCGGCCATGTCGACCGGCGTGAGCCCGACGTAGTGGTGCAGGACGAGAACCGCTCGCTGGTCTGCGTTCAACTTCTTGAACCCGCGGTCGAGCCGGTCGCGATCGGCCACGGCGCCGAACTCGTCGGGCCCCCGGGCCTCGTCAGCGTCATCGGGGAGCAGCCGAAGCGTTGTCGCCGCCCGCTTGCCCCGCTTCGCCTCGGCGGTGCTGGCTCGGACGATGACCCGGTAGCTCCAGGCTTCGAATCGGTCGGGGTCGCGCAATCGGGGCAGCTCGCTCCAGATGGTGATCAGCGTCTGCTGGAGGGCGTCCTCCGCGAGGTACGGGTCGCGCAGGATGCGATAGGCGACCGCATAGAGCCGGCCCGAGCTGGCCTGAACCAGCGAGGCGAACGCCTCCTGGTCTCCGTTCGCGGCTCGCTCGACGAGCTCTCGCAGCACCCTGCTCCCTGCGACTCCGGCCCGCGGCGGGCCATCTGCGGAGTATGAGGAGGCCTCGGGGCAATTCCTTCAATTCCCTGCGGATACGACGTTCGACTTATGGCGCGACGACCCGGTCATCTGGCAGACTCCCGCCGGACCGCGTCCTGCCGTCACGGGCCGCGTCGAACCGAGGGGTTGCCGTGCGCCATCTCAGCGTCGGGGAGCCGTGTCCGATGGACACCGTCCCGGTGAGCCGATCGCATTGCTCGGCGTGTCCGTCGTTCATCTCGTTCCGCTCGAACGAGGGCGTGGACACCGTCGGGTGCTCGTGGGGCCAGGACATGGCAGGCTGGCTACGCCGAGAGATGAGCGTGGCTCGCCCTCGCCAGCGCAGTGTTGCCGCACCGCGCAGAGCGGGTTCGGGCGGTCGCTCGGTCCGCCCACGCGTTCCGAAGCGGCGCAGCGGGTTTGCCCCCGGGACGTCGTTCGGACTGTTCCTGGCCGCGCTGGGAGTCGGGATCGCCCTGTCGGCGCTCGAATCGACGGCGGACTAGCGGTCGTCCGAGGCGAGCTTGGCCAAATTCCCATGCAGGGAAACAACGGCCAACTCGGGACGGGTCGGGACCTCTGAATCGACGCCGAATCTGGCCAGATGCGGCACCTGGTGAGAATCTGGCCGAGTCACGGGCAGTTTCTGGCGTCCCTGGGGTTGCCGAGATGGCCTAAGGGCCCTCGGGTGCAACTTTGGCCACGAACGGCCGGCGAGGTTGGCGCCGTGCGAGTTGGTACTCGCGGGTGTCCGAAAGTACGGCTTGGCGCGAGCAACCCTCACTCATACATTCCGCCTCGAAGCGGGCCGAACCCTACCCCTGAGCACCGCAGGAGCCCGGGCCGCCGATAACCGTTCACGAAAGGCGACCAACACATGGCTTCGATGGCCGTCAACGAACTTGGGCCGATGCTCACCGCAACCGAAGTCGCGGAGATGCTCCATCTCCACGTCAACACAGTGAAGCGCCTCGGCGACCGCGGCGAACTGCCGTTCTATCGCGTCTGCAAGCGAGGCGACCGCCGCTTTCGCCTTGACGACGTGATGAAGTTCCTCGCCCAGAACCGCTAACCGCCTTCTCGCGTCCAGCACAGGCGCCTGCCGGCCCGGCAGGCGCTTTCTGGTGTCCGGCGGCTCCCATCCGGCCCGTTATCCTGCTGGCATTCGGCCGCCACGGCACCGCGGAGGGAAGGGGTCACGCGTGAACGAGCTCGACAAGAACCTGCTCAGCGGTGAGCAGGTCATCTTCGAGACGAGGAAGCACTGGTTCTCGCCCGTCAGGACGTCACTGATCGCGATCCTGATTCTCATCGGGGCTCTCGCGCTTCGCTGGTTCGCGCCCGAAGGCCAGCGAGTCCTCGGGTTCATCGGCAGCCTGATGGACCTGGCCGGCATCGTGCTCCTGATCGCCGGCATTGCCTGGGTCGGCTACAACGTCGCGGAATTCCTCTCCGCGCACTTCGGTGTCACGAACATGCGCGTCCTGCGCTACGAGGGCCTCCTTCGCCGCAGCTCGTCCGAGACCATGCTCAGTACGCTGACCGACGTCCGCCTCGACGAGCCGGCGCTCGGCCGGATGCTCGGCTTCGGGAACCTGCGGATCCTGACGGCGTCAGGCGCAGCGGGCGAGGACGAGTTCAAGACCGTCGCGAGGGCGAAGGAGCTGCGGACGGCAATCCAGGAGCAGAAGGCGGCGATGCTCACGGGCGGCACCGCCACGCCGCCGGCCACCCCTGACGTTGTCGTCCCGGCGACACCGCCGCCAGCACCGGCGAATGACACCGCGTCTTCGCTCGCCGCCATCGACAACCTGCGCGCGCAGAACCTCATCTCGGACGAGGAATACCAGGCAAAGCGGAACGAGATCCTCGGCCGCCTTTGAGGCGGGACCGCGCCGATCAGTTGCGTGGCAGCGACGAAAGGCTCTCCCCGAAGATCTCGATACCCTCGGCGATCTCGGCCGCGGTCACATTGAGCGGCGGGATCCAGCGCACCACATGGTGATCGCGCCCGCACAGGAGCACGAGCAAGCCAGCGTCGGCGGAGGCGGCCATCAGGCGGTCCGCCGCGGCGCCGTCCGGTTCGGCGCCGTCGCGTGACCGAACGAGCTCGACGCCGACCATCAGCCCGGGGCCGCGCACGTCGCCAATCCGATCGTCCTCCGCCGCGATCCGCGCAAGGCCGGCGCGCAGCTCGACGCCGCGCGCCGCGGCGTTCTCGACGAGCCGCTCCTCGCGGATGACCTCGAGCACCGCCAGGCCCGCCGCGCAGGCGACCGGGTTACCCCCGAACGTCGTTCCGTGCGCGCTCTTGCCCCAGCGCTCCTGGAGCGCGCGGCTGGATACGAGGGCGGATAGCGGCAGGCCGTTGGCAATGGCCTTGGCCACGCACACGACGTCGGGGACGATCCCGGCGTGCTCGAATGCCCACATCCTTCCGGTCCGGCCCATCCCCGTCTGGATCTCGTCGGCGATCAGCAGGATCCCGTGCTCGTCGCACAGCGCCCGCAGGGCGCGCAGGAATGAGGCTGGCGCCGGGTTGTAGCCGCCCTCACCGAGGATGGGCTCGATGAGCATCGAC
>DASTYU010000167.1:0-13753 GCA_035764655.1 Candidatus Limnocylindrales bacterium | reverse complement strand
GCGCTCAGGACATCGGCTGCGTCAGCTGTCTCGCGGGCCGCCTTGTCGGCCCGCTGGGCAGCCTCAAGGCTGAGCTTCGCTGCGTCTGCGGTCTCACGCGCTGCATGGGCGGCACGCTCCGCAGCCGCGGATGCAAGGTCCGCCACGTCGGCGGACTCGACGGCCGCCGCGTGGTCCCGCTCGGCAGCCCGCCAGTTCGCAAGCAGACTGGCGGCCGAGCCCTCACCCATTCGTTGGGCCTCGGATTCGGACATGCCCCTCGCTCCTCCTGCGGTCGAACCCGATCCGAGTGGGATCCCGGCTCAGCAGCGCAGATGATACGGGCTGGTCGCGGGAAGGTCAGGCGACCGACGGGCGCTCGCTCGAGCGGCCAAACGCCGGTACGCGGATCGGCGGGATGATCCCGAGCACGAGCACCAGGCTCAGCAGGATCAGGCCGAAGCCCGCGACGAGGCCCGCGCCGACCGGTTCCGCGAGCAGGATGGCGCTCCAGACTACGCCGAACGCCGGGACGATGAAGGTCACCGTACTGGCGGCCACCGGCGTCGTGCGCCGCAGGACGCGGAAGAAGATCGGCCAGGCGAGCGCGGTGGACACCGTGCCGACGGCGACCAACGCGACGAGCCCGTCGAGCTGCGGCGTCCCGGGCACCCCCGTGAGGAGCGCCACGGGCAGGACCACCAGCGCGCCGGTCGTCAGCATCCCGGTCGCGAGCTCGAGCGGGGGCACATCGGCCAGCTTCGCGCGCACGAAGTTCCCAGCGACCGCGTAACTGGCCGGTGCGCCGAGGCCCGCCGCAACGGCGAGGAGCGTCGTGACGCCTGGCTCCAGTGGCGACCAACCCACGAGGACGACCACGGCCAGGACGCCAACGGCGAGCCCGGTGGCGACGCGGACGCTGATCCGCTGACCCATGAACCCAAGGGCGATCACCGCGGTGAAGAGCGGCGTGGCTGCGGCGAGCAGCGAGGTGAAGCCCGCATGCAACGTCACCGTGGCGTACGAGATCAGGGTGAACGGAATCGCCGCGAACAGGGCGCCGAGCAGGACGAAGCTCACGACGCGGCCGCGCATCGCGGCCGCGGTTCGCGGTCCGGCGATCGCCAACAGCACTGCTGCCCCGATCGCCAGGCGGATCTCCGCGGCCCAGACCGCGCCCACCTGTGGTGCCGCGATCCGGAAGAAGAGGAAGGCAGCGCCCCACACGGCTCCCAGGTACAGGAGAGAGCCGAGATCGACGATCGAGAACGACGGTCGTGCCGTCGTGGTGTGCGCTGCCATCGGACAACCATGGGCGGATGCGACGAGCGCGCCAACCGGCGAGCGTCGCACGGCGGCATCGTCATCCGACGAGGCCCGTCAGCCGATCGGATAGCCACCCGCGTAGTAGCGCCGCGCGATCTCGTGCTCCGAACCCGAGCGGAAGTGACTCGGCACCCAGTCCTTCCAATCCGTGAACAAGTCCCTCGGACGCCACGATTCGGGCGACGCCGTCCCGATCTCCTCGAGGTGGCGCTTGACCGACTCGCGGAAGCGGTGGTGAGCGAAGAGCCGCATGAACTCGCCGAAGTAGATATCCGCGACCCTCGTGTCCCCGCGGATCACGAGCACGTTCTCGTCGTTGTCGGTGACGCTCGGCTCGCTCCAGTTGGCCGAGCCGGTCAGGGTGACGGGCTTCGACCCCAGCGGATCGACGAGCATGAACTTCGTGTGGATCCAGTTGACGTTGACACCGATCCCCCCGTGCTCCTCGTGCCAGCCGTCGATCCAGTCCACGAAGATCCGATTGCCCAGGGCCATGCCGATGTTCGCGTGGCGCCGGATCCGCTCGATCTCGGCGATGGCCGCCTGGCGAGATGCTGCGTTGCCGCCGTTGACGTACTTGTCGAGCAGGCCGAAGCGCAGGATCCCGTCCTTCTTGTCGAAGACCGGCCGGAAGTCCTTCACGATTCCGAACGGGAACGTCATGAACAGCGGCTTCTTGCGGCTCGCATAGCCGATCCACCAGTCGAAGACGGTTCGCCCGTGGCGCGGCGAGAAGACCGGCGTGTACCGGTCGAGCTCGTCCGGCGGTGGCAGTGGATTGATCGCCCCGACGCGGTCCCGCAGTTCCCCTGGCGTCGGGTCGGCGCGCAGCTCCTCCCAATAGTCGAGGAACCGCCGGGCCAGTCCCGGATCGTGGATCACGTGCCCAACGTTGAGCTGGCCGTGCAGCGCGTTGCGGCTGAAGTTCGTCGACCCGGTCCAGACCGCGACCGGGGCGCCGTTGCGGCTCAGGACGATGAACTTGTTGTGCATCAGCTTCGCGTTCCGGCGTGGCACGCAGAGCGATTTGACCTTGGCCGCTTCGATCTCGGCGTCGTTGTCGGCACCGGTGTTGTCCGCCTTTGCGTGGTAGAGGATCCGCACATCGGCGCCGGCGAGATGGGCCGTGCGGAACGCCGCCAGCACGGCGGGCCAGCGCAATTCGTAGATCGCCGCCCGCAGGCTCCAGGTCGCGTCGTTGGCGGACGTGATGAACCGCAGCAATGCCGGGAGCAGGTCACGTGCGAGCCATTCGTAGGCGGGTGCGCCAGCCTCGTCGAGCGTCATGCCCGGGAATCGCCGCACGAAGGCCTGCGATGCGATAGCTCCCCGGTTCCAGTGGACGTCGTGCTGCGTGCCGACGAGGGGCTCGGTGGCGATCGTGACGCTGGTCGCCGGACCATCGGTCAGTGCGCCCGGCTGGCCGAACAGCGAGATCACCCGATAGCGGTAGCGTTCGCCGGGCTCCGCGCTGTAATCGGCCCACTGGAATGCCTGGAACGGATGCTCGTGGCTGCTCGCGTCCTCGAAGCCGGACGGCTCGATGCCCGGAAATCGCTTGTTGCCACGTAGCCAGATGCGCTCGCCGTCACTGAGCCGGGTGCGCTGGATGCCGAAGCCCATCAGCCCCGCGGCATCGGCTTCCTTCATGTCGAAGGCGAGGAAGACGACATGGGTCCCCGAGATGGCCCGGACCCTGAGCGCGCCATACGATTTCTTGCGCATGGAACAAGCGTGGCAGAACGCCGTCTCGCCGGCGACTCAGGATTGCTCGCCCGAGGCGACGCCGACGTCGGCATGCGGGCCGATCTCGCTCGCGTGAACGATCTTGTCGAATTGGCGCCACAGGACGGCGACCAGGATGGCCGACCCGATGAACCCGAACCAGAACGGCGCGGTGATGCCGAACTCCCGGGCGAGCAGGCCGCCGATCGGCGTCCCGACGACCATCCCGCCGATCACCGCGATGTGGTAGACCCCCGTCACCCGGCCCAGCAGCTCGTCCGGGACGGCCCGTTGGCGAACCACGGTCGAGGTCGTTCCCCACACGGTCGCGTGTCCGCCGAACACCACCATCGTGGCCAGGGCGACTGGCGCCGACGTTGTCAGCGCCAGCGCAAGGTGGGTGAATGTCTCGATCAGCAGGCCGACCCGCATGATGTCCGCCAGCGAGAAGCGCCGCTCGAGGCCTCCGTACAACGTCGTCCCGATGATGCCGCCGATGGCCAGTGCCGTCGTGAGCAGGCCGAACCCGACGGCGTCCATCCCCAGCCGTTCGCTCGCGTAGAGCACGAGCACTCCCCAAGCGGCGCCGTACGTCACATTGAACGCGGTGATCGTCAGCGCCAGGGTGCGCATCGGCGGATTGGCGATCAGCCAGCGGACGCCGTCCGCCATCTCGCGGCGCAGGCCGCCACGCGCGCGCCCCCGCTCGGCCGCAGCGTCCGCAACGTCCGTCACGACGCGCGTGACGAGCACCGCCCCGAGGACGAAGCACGCTGCATTGGCGGCAAATGGCAGGGCCATCCCGATGCTGAAGAGGAAGGCGCCGATCGGCGGCGCCAGGAGCAGGTTGGTGAGCAGGAACGAGGCGGTCAGCCGCGCATTCGCGACCCCGAGGTGCGCGCGTGGCACGACCCGCGGCACAAGGCTGCTGCTGCTGACGTCGGCAAAGATCTCGGCCGTGCCGAGGACGAAGAGCGCCGCAAGGACGATCGCGATGCTGACGGCGCCGCCCATGATGGTCGCAGCGAGCACGACGAGCACCGCCGCGCGGACGAGGTTGACGCCGGCCACGACGCGGCGGCGGTCGACGCGATCGGCGATCGCGCCGGCGGGCAGCCCGAACAGCAGGTTCGGCAGCTGCTGGGCGAGCAGGGCCATCGAGACCAGCAGCGGGTCACGCGTCTGCGACGCAACGAGCAGCGGGCCGGCGGCAAGGGCGATGCCATCGCCGACGTTGGAGATGAGCGATGACGCGAGCAGCCAGCGGAAACTGCGGCCGAGCCGGGACGGGGCGACAGTTTCGACGATTGGGACGGGGACGAGGCGCACGGGCGGCAGGATAGCGACGCCATGACGTTCCTACCGGTCCTCATCGTCGGCATCGCCGCGGCGTTCCCGCCCGTTCGGGTTCCGGCGCTGGTCGTGCTCTCGGCCGGTTTCCTGGTCGCGTGGCGCGTCCGGCGACCCGAGGTGGCCGCCTGGGCAGGGACCATCCCCGTCGCGGTGAGCCTCGCGTTCGGGCTGATCCCCTTGCCGTCAAGCGCCACGGATGGGTCGACCTGCGCCAGCCCCGGCGCCCCGTTTGCCACAGTCCGGCTCGCCGAGGCGGTGCTGGCCCTTGGCGCGCTTGCGGTCGTCTACGGCGTCGTGGGGCGTGGGCTTGCCGAGCTCGGCCTCCGTCGACCGTCATCCGCCGTCGCTGCGATCGCGGTGGTTGGGGCGATCGTGGCCGGACCACTGGCCCTCATCCTCGGTCCGCCGTTGTCCGAGCCGTTCTTCGGTCCGCTCCCGATCCGCACCGGCGACCTGCTCGCCATCGTTCCGGCCCTCCTGTTCGCCGTGTCCAATGGCGTCATGGAGGAGATCATCTATCGCGGGGCGCTGCAGGCGTGGGTGGCGCGCACCGCTCGCATCGCGCCGGCGATCGCCGCGCAGGCAGTCGTGTTCGGACTCGCCCACGGGGCCAGCCAGGATTTCATCGGCTCGCCGCTGCCCGTGGTGGCGCTCATGATCGCGGGCGGAGCGGTCGCGGGATGGATCGTCGTCCGCACGGGCTCACTGGCGATCCCCATCGCCCTCCACGTGGCGGTCGACATCCCGCTCTACTACGGCAACGCGTGCATCTGAGGGCGAAGGCTAGGCCCGGGACGCTCTCCAGGCCGCAAGCGCGACGGCTGCGCTGACGACCGACCACGCCAGCGGGACGATGCCGATTGCCAGCTCGATCGGCCCAGCGGCGAGGTTCCCTCGATCGATGAACCAGAGCACCAGGATCAGGGGCTGCAGCCCGATCAGCACCGAGGCAACGGCTCCGAAGGGGACCAACCATTTCCCGCGCCCGGAGCCGGCAAGCCAGCCAAGCGTGGCAAGCAGCGCGACACTCGCCAGCGCTTCGAGGACGAGCGGAACAACGTCAACGCGTTGCATGCACCCGAGCGGATCGGGCGCGACCGGAAGCCGTACCGAGACGCCAGCCACCTCGAGCAGGCATCCGCTCAGGCCAGCGGAAGAAGCGCTCCACGCTCCCACGAACGCCAGGATCCCGCTGACGGCGCCCGCGAGCCCGAACCAGGCAGCCGCCGCCGCGAGCAACCAGCGAGGCGACTGCCTCACACCGGTTCTTGTGCCCGGCCGGTCGCGAGCCGTCGAACGACACGAGTGCCGACGAACCCCGCGACAGCGATGCACAGGCCGATCAGCCCGAAGACAACCACGATCACGGCGGTGAGGTTTGGCGAGCTCAACCCGCCACAGTTGTCGCCGCAGGCATCGATCTGCTGCGCGACGGCGTAAGCGCCGTAGACCACATAGGCCGCCACGATCCCGAGGACGAGGCCGCCGAGTCCTCGATTTCGATCGTCGACGAGCCACGCCGCGAGCAGTCCTGCGATGAACGAGGCGGCGTACGCGTAGACATTGCCGCTGATGAAGAACGCGAGGCTTGCCAACAACCCCAGTCCAAGTGCGAACACCACTGGTCGCCCCTCAGCTCAGCCGCGTCGGCCCCCCGGCCGGACGCGCGACACACCAGTAGACGCGCGAACCGGCGGGATGTTGCGGCCAATGAAGTAGCCGGGCGAGGCACCTCGCCCGGCTACGTTGCCGCCCGTGATGGAGCCTCGCGCTACTTCGCGGAGAGGCCGGTGATGTCCTCGGTGGTCGGCAACTTGAAGTTGCCCTTGCCCTTCGCGCCGTTCACGTCCGACGTGCTCATGGCGTATTGCAGCGTCGCATACGCCACCGCGTCGGCATTCATGCTCAGCGCAGCGTTGTTGTTGTTGTCGTAGGTGTCGCAGGCCTGGTGGTAGCACGGGTCGTACGCGATGCCCGCGGTGCCACCCCAGATCGCCGCTTCCCCTGCGGTCTTGATTCCTTCGGCGCCGGTAAACAACCCACCGGACGGAATGCCGGTGGCGATGAACGGACCGTAGTCGGAGCGGCCGGTGAAATCGGTCCCCTTGTACGGCGTGTCCTGCGACTCGAAGAACCGCTCGAACGTCTTCTCGATCTCCGCCGAACCTGCCGGTCCGGGTCCGGCACCGACAGCGTCAGAATCGTCGCCGTCGTAGATGAAGAAGACGTGGTTCGGACTGCCCACCATGTCGAAGTTGAGGTACAGCGCGATCTGCGCGTGGGCCTCCTCGGACAGGTTGTTGATGTAGAACGTCGAGCCGACGAGGCTGGCTTCCTCGGCGCCCCACAGGGCAAAGCGAACCTTGTTCCTGGGGTTGACCCGGGACATCTGCTCGGCCGTCTCGAGCACCGCGGCCGTTCCCGAGCCGTTGTCGTTGATGCCCGGCCCTGCGCTCACGGAGTCGAGGTGGGCGCCCACCATCACGACGTTGTTCGCGTTGCCGCCCTTGGTTTCGGCAAGCACGTTGTACGAGGTCGCGGGCGTGCGCAGCACGTCGGTCTTGATCCGGAGTTGGAGCCCTGCCGTCGCGCGAAGCTGCTCGCCGAGCGCCTGCGTGATGCCGACGACCGGGAGGTTTCCGGTGAACGTATTGCCGAGCGTGCCGGCCAGGTCGCCTGGAGCGTTGTTGTAGACCACCACGCCGACAGCCCCAGCCGCGATCGCGTTGAGCGCTTTCAGGGCAAAGGTGCAGGTGACCTGGGCGGTCGACCCGCCACGTTGAATGAGCGCGATGCTTCCGGCCGGGAATCCAGCCCAGTCGGCCGCGAAGCAGCCGGTGACCGGATTCGGGCTCGCCACGGGCGCGGTGACGTCGCCCGATCCGGAATAACTCATGATGATGTGGGGCAGATCGGCGGCCGGAGGCGGTGCGATCTGCTGCAGGACGGACGGGCTGAGCACCTCGAAGCGCACGAACGCGAACTCCTGGACCGTCACGGCGTAGCCGCGTGCCTCCAGGACGTCGACGGCGTAGTCGACGGATTCGTCGTATCCCGCTGTGCCGGAGACGCGGGTCCCGCCGTTCTCGTTTGCGATCTCCTGGAGCGCGGCCTGGTGTTCGCGAACGCCCTCGACCGTCACGCACTCGAGCAGCTTCTTGAAGTTGTCGTTCGGGCGGGCGTCGCACAACGCCGGCGACACGGGCGGTGATCCAGGGCCTGCCGATACGCCGGCGGGCAGGATGGTGGCGAGCAGCACGAGACTGGCCGCGAGCGCAGCGCGGCGTGTCCTCGATCCCATCGAGGCCTTCCTCCCTTGCGGCCCTGGACGCTCCCCGAGGCCGACGGCGGGCGGCAACCGTCGGGGCGTACCGCTGCCGACCAGTCTGCGGTGTGCGCTCGCCGAATGCCATACCTATACCGGCACCAGTCTGTAATCCGGCTGCCACCGCTGTGCGCGTCGTTGTCGCCAATACAGGATCCGGCGGCGGATAACGTCTGCGCATGATCGGGACGGCTCCCGGGGAACTGCGCGCCCTGGTCGACCGGCTCGAACGGCTCGCCGAGCGACGCGTGGCACTCCGGCCCCGGAGCGAACCCGCCGCGACGCGGGCTCGCCAGCTCGTCGACCACCTGCACGGCCACGTCCGCGTTCGAGCGCAATCGCTCGACGCGCCGCTGGTGGTGCTGCTCGTCGGACCGACGGGCGCCGGCAAGAGCACCATCTTCAACACGATCGTCGGGCGGAATGCCAGTCCGACGGGCGTCCTGCGGCCGACGACCCGAAGCGCGGTGGTTCTCGCCCACCCCACCGACCGGGAGGGCCTGCGCGAGGGTGCGCTGGCCGGGATGTCGGCCGGTTCCATCCGGTTCGTCGCCGACGACGAGGTGGCGCCCGGCGTCGCACTCGTCGATACGCCGGATGTGGACTCCGTCGAGCACGCCAACCGATTGCTTGCCGACCGGCTCGTGGAGGCGGCCGACCTCGCCGTCTTCGTCACCACCGCGACGCGCTACGCGGACCGCGTGCCATGGGCAGTCCTCGAACGAGTGGGCGAACGAGGCCTGCCGCTGATGGTCGTCGTGAACCGGATGCCCGCGGACGAGGCGGACCAGGCCGCGATCCTGTCGGACGTCGCGCGGTTGATGGCCGAAGCCGGGCTGGAGACCGAGCTGATTGGCGTTCGCGAGGGGGATCTCGAAGCGGGGGGCGATCGCTTGGCGCCGGCGACCATCCGCCGCCTCACCGACGAGATCGGACGCCTGCGCGCCGATCGGGAAGCGCGCGTCCAACTGGCGGCACGCGCGCTCATGGGATCGCTGGGGGGTCTCGGTGAGAGCATCGAGCGGGTGGCCGACGATGCCGACCACGAAGCGATCGACGTGGACGCGCTGCGACGCGCCGCCGACCGCGCGTACGACAGCGGCCTGACCGACCTCGAGCAGGAGGTGCGCCATGGAGCGTTCCTTCGAGAGGAGGCGCTGCGCCACTGGCAGGCGTTCGTCGGAGCCGACCAGATCACGCGCTTCTTCTCCGAGGGCATCGGACGCGTCCGGGGAGCGATCCAGGCGGTGTTCCGCCCGGCGACCGCTCCCGTCGGCGAGGTGCGTGCAGCGACGACCGACGATCTGCTGGGTGCTGCTCGCCTGCAAGCCGCAGAAGCCGCACGGCGCACGGCAAGCACATGGTCGGACTGGCCGGGCATGGGCGAAGCGGTCTCGGCCGAGGCCGACCTGTGGCTGCCGACCGCGGATTTCGATGACCGGCTGCGCGGCAGGCTCGAAGGATGGATCGACAGCATCGTCGCCGACATCCAGCTCCGCGGCGGACCGAAGCGCACCCTGGCCCGGGGCGGGACGCTCGGGGTCAACGTGCTGGGGACCGGCGTGATGCTCGCATCCTTCCTCCACACCGGAGGGCTGACCGGCGCCGAGATCGGCGTCGCCGCAGCGACGGCGTTCCTCAACCAGAAGCTGCTGTCCGCCCTGTTCGGCGAGGCGGCGATGACGGAGCTGGTCACCGACGCGCGCAATCGGCTGCAGGAGCTGCTTCGCACAACGTTCGATGAAGAGCGAGGGCGGTTCGATCTCCTGCTGCCGCCGGACGGGGCGCTGCAAGGCGTGGCAGACGACCTCCGCTCGGTCGCAGCGGAGCTGCGGGCCTTGCCCACTCCCGAATGACGACGATCAGCCGTTCGGGCCCATCCGGTCTCGACGCGCAGGACCCGCTGAGCCGCTGCCTCGACGCCCTCCTCGCTGCCGCCGATGCGGCCGACGACCTGGGCATCTCAAGCCAGGTCGTTCGCGACGCGCACGCCGAGGGAGTGCGCCGGATCGGGTTCCCGGCCGATGTCTACGTGCTCGCCCTCGTCGGCGGGACCGGTGTGGGCAAGTCCAGCCTGCTCAACGCCCTGGCCGGTTCGGATATCAGTCGCGCTTCGGTTCGCCGGCCGACCACCAGCCACCCGATCGCCTGGGTGCCTGCTGCTGACCTCGAGGCGCTTGGTCCCCTCCTCGATTGGGTCGGGGTGCGGGACGTGCGTGAGCACGAGGGTCGTTCGCTCGGACCGGTCGCGATCCTCGACCTGCCGGACATGGATTCGCTCGAACTTGGGCACCGCGAGCGAGTCGAGGCCATCCTGCCGCGGGTCGACGCCGTGGCGTGGGTCACCGATCCGGAGAAGTACCACGATGCGGTCCTGGCCGACGACTTCCTCCGGGCGTGGCTGCCGCGCCTGGCGCGTCAGATCGTGATCGTCAACAAGGCCGATCGGCTGGCGCACGTGGACGCGATCCGGATCCGCAACGACCTCGAGCACGACCTCGTCATCGCCCGCGTGGACTCGGAGGTGCAGCGTGTGCCGGTCGTCCTGGCCAGCGCCGCACCGGCGGCAACGGATGGCAAGACACCGCCGCCGGAGGTGGCTGAGGTGCGCCACTGGCTCGCCGAGGAAGTGACGGCAAAGGCCGTCATCCGCGGCCGGGTGGCGGCCTCGTCCCTGTCGCATGGACGCGACCTTGCCGCAGCTGCCGGAGTCGATCCGACGGCAGCGTCGACCCCCTACGTCACGTCCGAGGCGCGCAACGCGGCCGTCGATGCCGCCGCCAATGCCGTGCTTCGGGCAGTGGACATGCGCGGTCTCGGGCGCCAGGCCGAGGCGGCGACACGAGACCGTGCGCGGGCGCGAGGCACCGGCCCGGTCGGAAGGCTCACCTCGCTCGTCTATCGAGCGTCGGGCCGCTCGAGCAATGTTGCGGACCCCGACGCGTACCTGCTTCGCTGGCGGGAGCGCGGGTCCCTCTCGCCGGCCGTCCAGGCCCTGCGCGACGAGCTCGGCGCGTCCGTGCGCGCCGCCGGGCCGCGGGTTCGCCCGATCCTCGCCACGGCCATGGAGCCGACAGAACTCCGTGGCGGTCTGGAACGGGCAGTCGATCGCGCGATCCGCGGACTTGGCCGGCTGGAACCTCCTTCGAGCCGCTGGTGGCCCGTCCTCGGGCTCCTCCAGTCACTTGCGACCGTGGGGATCGCGTTGTCGGTCGCGTGGCTCGTCATCATGGCACTCGGCGGACCGGCTTCGGGCACGATGACCGTGGCCCTGCTCGGCGCGGTGCCGACGCCGTTCGTCACGCTCGTCGCCTTCCTGCTGATCGGCTACCTGCTGGCACGACTCGTCGGGATGCACGCGGGGTGGGTCGGACAGCGCTGGGCCCGTAACGTGCGCGACCGTGTAAGCAGCGAAGTTCGCGCCGAGATCGCCGATCGTGGCCTCGCCCCGCTCGATGCCGTCGAGGGCGCGCGATCCCGTCTCGCGCTCGCCGTGGCGACCCTCCAACAGGCATGCCGCGCACGGGCTTGACATGCATCGTGCACGATCGGGACATGACGTATGACGAACCTTCCCGATGCACCCCGGACGACGTTGTCGCCTACATCGTCGAGACCTGGCCCGAGACCGACGTAATCCAGGCCATGAACGCCTGGTTCTTCTCGCTCGATCCGGAGAAGCACTGGCCCAACTACGCAACGCTCGTGACGACCGATGAGCATGACGACGCCTCGAACCTGTCTCGGCCCCATACGTTCCGGCTGAACATCGGCGTGGATCGCGTGACCTTCGAGCGTGTCGCCGCCGAAGCGGGACCCGATCCCGAATACACCGCGTTCGATCGCGTGATGCCCCACCCGGTGTACGCCGCCCAGCGCTGGATCTGCATCGTGAACCCGACGGAGCGGACGTTCCGTGAGGTCGTCGTTCCCCTCCTGACCCTCGCCCACGCACGCCTCGCCGACCAGCGGGAACGCCACGGCCTGGACAATTGACGCCACCAAGTTCGCGTCAAGCGACCGATGCCACCATCGAACGCGCCGAAAACGATCCCTTCGTCGCCCACCGATCGAGCATGAGGTCCCGGGATGTTCGGATCGTCGCCACGCAACCTGCTGCCGATTGTTGCCGCCTATCTGCCCGTGCCGATCGTCGGCGCCGTGCTGTCCGCGATCTGGGACGTCGGTGCGACGCCCGAAGGAGGTGCGGAGGACATGGTTCTGCGCGGGACCGCACTGACGCCGCCGCTGTTCCTGCCGGTCGTCCTGCTTTCCGGGGCGGCGCTCGCCCGGGAGCCGGGGACCCGCGGGCGAGTCGGCGCGGGGCTGGTCTCAGCCGTTGCCGTCGCGTTCCTCGGCGGAAGCACGGCGAACCTCCCGAACGACCTGTCAGCAGCCAGATCCGCCGGAACACCTGCCGCGCTCACGGTGAGCCTCGCGGCAATCCACCTCACGTTGTCACTTGCGCTGCTCTACAACGCCGTGCCCCGCGTGCGGGGCCGCGCGTCAGTCATCGCAGACGCGGCTCCGGCGTAGGCACAAGTCCGGCGGCAATCCACCTTCGCGAGCAACGCGTATTAGCGATAGAGACTCACGGGCGCCTCGCCCGGGGAGGATGCCCAGCGCTGAGATCCGGACCCGCTCCGCCGGCGAGCGATCCTGCCGGCCGTTCAACGTCGGTGAAGTTCGGCAGGTGATCAACGATGTCCGAGGCAAGTCTCTACGATCGACTGGGTGGCGCCTTCGCGATCGCTGCTGTCGTCAACCACTTCAGTGATGCCCTGGTGAAGAACCCGGTCGTTGGGCAGGGTTCGAAGAACCCTGAGCTCAACGAGTGGCACACGAGGAGCCTCGACCGGCTCCCGGGGCTCAAGTTCATGCGCACCCTGTGGGTGTGCAACGTTGCCGGTGGTCCGTTCCAGTTCACGGCTACGCGGCCCGGTCGAACCGCGCTCGGCCTCGAAGAGGCGCATCGGGAGCTCCACATCTCGCCCGACGAATTCGACGAGGTCGCGGCCGAGCTGGCCCGCTCCCTGGATGCGTTCGGCATCCCGCCCCGCGAGAAGGGCGAGGTCCTCGCGGCGTTCGCCGCGCACAAGGGCGAGGTGACCGAGGGCTTCAAGGCCCTCGCAGGCGCTGCCCGCTAGGTCAGATCGAGAACGGACCACGGCGGCGTGTCGTTCGCGCCCGCCGTGGGTCCACAACGCCCAGCGCCGGCTCGGAGACCTCGCTCAGAGGGCGGCGACGGCAGCCTCCAGGCGGGTCGTGGCCGCGGCGTGGTCGGTCTCGGCGTCGAACCACATCGGCTCGCCGATGACGAGTTCCACGTCGCCGCGCAGGGACGCCGGCAAGCGGCGCCGATCGATGATCGACATCTTGTGGATCTTGAGCTTGACCGGCACGATCGGCGTCCCGCCTTCCACGGCGATCAGCCCGGCACCTGCCTTGAACGGCTGGAGCGGCCCTCCGACGGTCAGCTTGCCCTCCGGATAGATCAGGATGTTGTAGCCCTTGTCGAGTCGCTGGCCGAGCAACTCGAGACTCTTGCGGACACCACCCTCGCGCTGGAGCGGGAACGCGTTGGCGAGGACCGACGCCAGGACGCCCTGGACCGGGTTCGCGTAGATCGTGTCGGCGGCGGCGGCGACCGACAGCTTCCAGCGAATCGCGAACGGCAGCCGCGCCAGGATGATCCCGTTGTCGAGGTGCAGGCAGTGGTTGGGCGTCAGCAGGTACGGGCCGTCGTCGGGTCGGATCCGTTCCATCCCGCTGACGCGCACGCGGTAGAACAGGTGGACGAACGGGTAGATCAGGAGCACCTGTGACGCGAGCCCGACCGCCCGGACGACCGGTGACAGAGGCCAGCGCCAGGCACGCAACCCGGCCTTGGCGGTTCGAGCGGCCTCGACGAGGGCGGCGAGGTCGGCGACCGTCGCATCGGGTTGGAGCGCGTCGTCGTCGACGAATACGCCGAGCTCCTCCTCGATGACGCCGAGCAGCTCGACCCGTCGGAGCGAGTCGAGATCGAGGTCGGTCGACAGGCGC
>DASTYU010000166.1:0-17476 GCA_035764655.1 Candidatus Limnocylindrales bacterium | reverse complement strand
CCACGTCGGCGTCGTCTTCTGCTGTGCCGGGTGCGTCGCCGGAGGGCCGTGCACCTGCTCGTACGACGACGACTCCCCGACCGCCGCCGGCCACGAAGTGCCCACCACCCTGGAGCTCGTGCTCGTCGACTGACGGCGACGCCTATGCTGCGCCGATGACCGTACCGACGCAGGCGGCAAGCGGCGCGCTCCTCCCAGCTGCGCTCGCCCTGATTGACGAAGGTGCGACGCCATCTGCGCTCGCCGAGCGGTTCGGGGACGCCGGCGCCACCATCGATACCGCCCTCGCCGAAGGCCTCCTCGACCGGCTGTTGCAGCTGGGGCTCGTCCGTATCGCGCGTTCGGCCGCAGAGGAGCGGCTGTTCGTCCCGACGTCGCTCGGCCGGAACGCTCGAGCGGACGGGATCAACGGCGTCGGTGCCGTCGGGCTCGAGGAACTGGAGCGACTGCGGACCGATCTCCTGTCGACCATTGCCCACGAGCTGCGCACGCCCCTCACCGCGCTGCGCACCAGCGTGGGGCTGCTCGCTGATCCAGGCTCCTCGCCGACCGAGGAACAGCGCCGGATCCTCGTTGCCACGATCGAACGGAACGCCGACCGGATGCAGCGCCTCATCGGCGACATCCTCGACCTGGCGCGCTTCCGGTCCGGATCGATCCGGCTCCAGCTCCGTCGCTTCGATGCCTGCGAGCTGGCGGCCTCGGCGATCGCGACGCTCCGGCCGCTGGCCGGCGCCCACGACGTCTCGATCTCGCTGTCGGGCTGCGACAAGCGCGTCTCCGTCTTCGGCGATCACCGCCGCCTGGAGCAGGCCCTCGTGAACCTCGTATCGAACGCACAGAAGTTCTCGCCGGCCGGCGCCGACGTTGCCGTCCGCGTCGAGTCGGGCGACGAGTTGGTGCGCTGGCGGGTCGAGGATCGCGGGCCCGGGATCGCCCAGGCCGACAGGGCGCGCCTGTTCGAACGATTCTTCGTGGGACGCGGGGATCGCAGCCCCGCACGGGAAGGCGTCGGTCTCGGCCTGCCGACGGCCCTGGCGATCGCCCAGGCGCACGGGGGGACCATCGACGTCGACAGCGAGCTCGGGCGTGGCAGCACGTTCACCCTCGTCGTGCCGGTCGAAGGGCCCGGGGAGCCCGAGGAGCGGGACGGATGAAGATCCTGGTCGTCGACGACGAGCCCGACCTCGTCGAGTCCGTCCGGCTGGGCTTCGAGCTGCAGTGGCGGGAGATCGAGCTGCTCGAAGCCGGGACGGGCGAAGGTGCCCTCGACAGCGTGGAGCAGGACCACCCGGACATCGTGCTGCTCGACATCGGGTTGCCGGATATCGATGGCTTCGAGGTGCTCCGGCGGATCCGAGCGTTCAGCGATGTGCCCGTGGTCATGCTGACCGCGCGTGACGACGCGATGGACAAGGTCAAGGGCCTCGAGCTTGGCGCCGACGACTACATCACCAAGCCGTTCAACCACCTCGAGCTGATGGCGCGGGTCAAGGCCGTGCTGCGGCGCCTGTCGATGCCCACGCCGACGAGCCGCGCCCCCTCGTTTCAGGCGGGTGATCTCGAGGTGGACTTCGCGGCGCACGAGGCGCGCCTGCGCGGCGAGCGCCTCGACCTGACGCCGACCGAGTACAAGCTGCTCTACCACCTCGTGCGCAACGCGGGGCACGTGCTCCAGCACGAGACGCTGCTTGCCAAGGTGTGGGGCCGGGAGTACGTCGACGAAGTCGACTACCTGCGCGTCTACGTCCGCCGCCTGCGCGACAAGCTCGGGGACGATCCGGAGCGGCCGCGCTACATCCGGACGGAGCGAGGGCTGGGCTACCGCTTCATCGCCTGAAGGCTGCGTCCGAACAACGTGGTGGAGATGGGGGAGAGTCGAACTCCCCGTCCAGAACCCTTTGCCGAAGACCACTACGAGCGTGTCCGATGGTTTGTCGTCGACCGCCCGGACGGGCATCGGCACCCTGCCGGACGGTCCAGTCACGTGCCCCTAGATCGGGCTTGAGCTCGGACTACGCGACGCTGATCCGAGACGCATCCCCGCTGCATGACGCTTCCACCATCCGCGGGGAGGAGATGGCTTCCACGCTCACTCTTCTACCGCTTACGCGGCGAGGGCGAGAGTCGACTGGCGGTTGCCAGGTACTTCGTTTTGCCGCCTGTTTAACGAGGCCTGACGGCACCTCGGCTCGCGTTCCTCGACGTCCGAGCCCTGTCGAATCCACACATCCCCAGGACCGAACGTCTGTTCGACGTACGCGGTCATGCTACCACGCGGCTCGGCGACCGCCAAGACCCCCATCGACGACCGGTACGGATGGGCGGCTCCCGCTTCGAAGGACGCCAATGGTAGAGTGGCCCCTGGCCGAACCTCTTCATCGAGGACGGGGGACCCAACGTCCACCGGGGCGAATCGCGATCCAGTCGCGACGGCGGTTCCCGCCGCCGAGCCCGTCAGCTCACCTCGCAGGCCGCGCGGGCGGTATCGAGGTGCGCGTGGAACCCAGCGGCTGGCCACGGCTCGTGGAGCGAGCCTTCTGGCGGAACTTCGGGCTGGACCTGACGGCTGCGGCCGGCGTCGGCGTCACGCTGGCGCTCGTCGGCTCGATCCTGCCGTCGGTCGCGCGCAAGGCCGGTCTCGATCCCATCGGACTCGCGGCCCTCGCCGCCACGCCCTTCCTGGCCAACCTCCTGAGCGGCTTCGCCGGGCGGATCGGCCCGCAGTCGCACCGCCAGACGGGGCTTGTCCGGGGGGCGGGCGCGGGAGTCCTGGGGGTCCTGCTGGTGACGGCCGCGCCGCCGGTGCTGGTGCTGGCCGCCCTCGGCTTCTGGCTGAGCCTGTCCATCAGCGCCCCATTCCAGCTGCGCCTGTGGGGAGCGATGTACCCGTCGCGACTGCGCGGCCGGGTCGTCGGGGCGGTGGGGACCGGGCGCGCCGCGGCGGCCGCGGTCGCGGCCCTCGTCGCCGGTGTGCTGGCCGACCGGCTCGGTGGCACGACGGTGATCGCGGTCGGCGCGCTGATCGGCGTCGCTACGGCCGCGGCGTATGCCGGGCTGCGCGTTCCACCAACGGCGCCGCCGCCGCGCTTCTCCCCGCGCGAGGCGGTGCGCATCCTCAGGGAGCGCCCCGTCCTGGAGCGCATCATCATTGCCCAGGGTTTCTATGGGGGAGGCCTGATCGCCGCCGCGCCGCTCTACGCCCTCGTCTACATCGATCGGCTGGGCATGACGCTGACCGAAGTCGGGATCGTCGGGATCCTCGCCGCGGGCGCGACGACCGTGTCGTATTACGCGTGGGGCGCCGCCGCCGACCGCTTCGGGCCGATCCTGCTGTTGCGCGCCGGGAGCCTGCTCGGGCTCGTGTCGCTGCTCGCGGTGTCGGTCACGCCGACCGTCCTGGTCCTGTGGCCGGCGACGATCCTCGCGGGCGCCGCAAGCGCGGCGATCGATCTCGGGATCAACACGACGATCAGCGACGAGACGGACCTGCGCGATCGCGCCGGGGCGTTGGCCGGCTGGAACACCATCACCGGGGCACGGGGCCTGGCCGCGCCGTTCCTGGCGGCCGGGCTCGTCCAGCTGGGCGTCCTCGGAGTGACGGGCGCGCTCGTCGCCTGCGCAGCGGTCGCGGCGATCGGCGTGGTGCTGTTCGCTCGTGTCCAGGGCGCCCGTGAGGGCCGGCTCACCACCGACACGACGGTGGTTTCCCTCGCGCCTGCGCGCTAGCCCCGCTCTTCGTTCGGCGGCCGCATCCGCCCCAGGTCTATCCGGTGATGAACGGGCCGTGAAACAGGCCGACACCCGGGTTCCGATGCACGCGCGGCATGCGCGGGGCGATACCCGGGCCTGGGACCGCGCGTTCGGCGGCAGACAGACCCGTCAGGTCTGCGCCCTCGGCCCGAATCGCGGATGCCCTAGCGACCGCGCTGGGCGTCGGCCAGCTGGCGCTCGACGTCGCGTCGGGCGTCGCGCTCGGCGATGTCGCGCCGCCGGTCGTGGAGCTGCTTGCCGCGGGCGAGGCCGAGCTCGACCTTGGCGCGCCCCTTCTCGTTGAGGTACAGGCGCAACGGCACGATCGTCTGGCCCTTCGCCTTCGCCCGCCCGAGCAGCTCGTCGATCTGGCGGCGATGGAGCAGCAGTTTGCGCTGCCGCTTCGGCTCGTGGTTGTTGCGGTTGGCCTGCTCGAATGGCGCGATGTGCGCCCCGATCAGCCAGGCCTCGCCGCGTTCGACGCGCGCGTAGGCGTCGGCCAGGTTGACCTTGTGGGCCCGGATCGACTTGATCTCCGAGCCGGTCAGCACGATTCCGGCCTCGAACGTCTCGTCGATCGAGAATTCGTGGCGTGCCTTTCGATTGAGGGCGATGGTTACCTCTTCGCCCATTCGGTCGCTCCTCTCCGGACGCACGAACGCCGGCCCGTTTCGGGCCGGCGTCCGAAAGCATTCCCACCCACAGGGGTGTCCGGTTAGACGGCCATCTCCTGCGAGGTGGTGCAGCTACGATCGTCTCTCACTGCACATCACCTCCTTTCGTTCCCGAGCACCTTAGCCGACGCTCGCGGAGCGTGCAAGGGCGGCCCTTCAGGCGGCGGCGCGCAGCACGTCACGGGCGGACGTGCCGCCGAGCAGCTCCACCGCCCGATCGAGGATCGGATCGGAGTCCGCGGGCAGGTTCTCCGGCACCGCCACCGCCACGTCCGGGGCGATTCCCTTGTCGTGGATCCATGCCTTGTTCGGCGTCAGCCAACGGGCGATCGTGAGCCGGAAGGCGCCGCCTTCGCCGGGCAGTTCCTGCCATTGCTGCACCGTGCCCTTGCCGAACGTCGTGTGGCCGACGAGCGTCGCGCGCTCATGATCCTTGAGGGCGCCCGCGACGATCTCGCTGGCTGAGGCGCTGCCCTCGTCGATCAGGACGATGACCTCGATGGACGGGTCCGTCGCGATCCCGCCCGGCACGGCATCGGTTTCCACCTGGCGGCCCTGCGCGTCCTCCTCGTAGAACAGCGCTCCCTCCGAGACGAACTCGCTCGCAATGTCACGAGCGGCGGTGACGTAGCCACCGGGATTGCCGCGCAGGTCGAGGATCAGCTTCTTCGAGCCCGCGTCGAGGTGTTTCTGGATCTCGTCCTCGAGCTGGTTGGCGCTCGCGTCCGAGAAACCGGCGAGGCGCACATAGCCGATGTTCCCGTCGAGCAGCTCGGCGCGGACCTCGCGCGCCTGGATCACGTCACGCGTGATCTCGAGCACGAACGGGTCATCCGTGCCGCGCCGAATGGTCAGCGCGACCGTGGTGCCCTTGGGACCGCGCACCCGGTCGAGCGCGTCGTCGACGGTCAGCCCATCGAAGCCTGCTCCGTCCGCCGCGATCACGAAGTCGCCGGGTCTGAGGCCGGCCTGTTCAGCCGGCGAGCCCTCGAGCGGCGCGACGACGACCAGTGAGCACTGCGGCCCGAGCGTGGCGCAGCCCTGCGTCCCGTCGGGCGCCTCCGTCGCCATCTCTGCGCCGATGCCCTCGAACTGGCCCGAGATCCCCTGCAGGCTCTGGCGATACTCCTCGGACGTGAGGTACGAGGAGTACGGATCGCCGAGGGACTCGATCATCCCGCGGATGGCGCCCTGGATGAGCGCCTCCTCGTCGACGTCGCCACCCGCGTAGCGCTGGGTGATCGTCCGGTAGGTGTCCCAGAACGGTTCGAACTGGTCGCTCGCCGCAGGCGGCGTGCCCGGTTCGAGGGCCATCTGGCGGCCCATCGTGTAGCCCGACATGAACAGCGCGCCACCGGCGAGGATCGCGACGAGGACGATCGCCAGTGGAAGGACCGGCAGGCGCCGCTTCGGCGGCGGCGGGGTCAGCGGCGGGTTCGGGGTGACGGGTGCCGGGTCGAGGCGCCACGCTGGCTCGGGCTCGGCCGGTGGCGTCGGACCGGCAGGCTGCTGTGGATCGTCGGGGAGCATGAGGTGATTCGGGTCCTTCGAGGCGTCGTACGGGCGGCTAGGGTACACCGCACTCCCCTGCCGAGCCGCCGGGCAGCTGCGTCAGCGGATCAGGTACGTTCGTACCGACAGCCACGAGCCGATGACGCCCAGCCCGACGCCCGCGCCGGTCACCAGCAGAACCAGGTCGCGGGTCAACGTGCCGAACTGCAGCGGCAACACGTTGAAGAATCCGGTCATGAACGTCGAGAGTGGATCGGACGCCGCGGCGAGGATCGCGAGCGTGAGCACGGAGCCAAGCACGCCGACGAACGCGCCCTCGAACACGAACGGCCAGCGGATGAACGCGTCCGACGCGCCGACGAGGCGCATGATCTCGATCTCCTCGGCGCGGGCGAACACCGCGAGGCGGATCGTGTTCACGATGATGAACAGCACGATAAGCCCGACCACGATGAGGATCCCGGTGCCGGCCGTGCGCAGGATACCGGTGACCGTGAGAAGCCGGTCGACGAGGTCCTGCACTCTTAACACGTTGCGCACGAGGACCTCGTCCTCGAGCGCAGCGGTCACGGTGCGGTTGTAACTAGGATCGGTGAGCTTGACCTCGAGGCTCGCGTAGAGCGGGTTCGAGTCCAGGTAGCGCGTGAGGTCCTCGCGTCCCTGCGCCTGGAGCGAGCTCCGAAAGTTGTCGAGGGCCTGGTCCCGGCTCACGAACGTGACGGATGCCACCTCGGGCAGCGCCTCGATCCGCTGCGTCAGCAGGTCGACCTGGACAGGGCTGGCGTTGGTGTGCAGATAGGCCACCACTTCGACCTTCTGCTCGGTGAACTGCAGGCCCGCCAGCAGGCCGGTCTGCACGATCCAGAAGCCGGCGAGGAGGAGCAGCATCAGCACCATGGTCGCGGTGGCGGCGAAGCTCATGACCGCGTTGCGCCAGAAGCCCTGCCAGGCGCGTTTCAGGCTGAAGGCGACGAAGCCGATCACGCGTCAGTCTTCGCGGTGGTACGCACCGCCCACCTCGTCGCGGATGATGCGGCCCTCTTCGAGCGCCACGACACGCCGCCGGAGCGCTGTCACGACCTCGGCGTTGTGGGTGGCCATGAGCACCGTGACGCCCAGCTCGTTGATGCGGAGCAAGAGCTGGAGGATCTCCCAGCTGATCAGCGGGTCGAGGTTTCCGGTGGGCTCGTCGGCGATGATGATCCGCGGGTCGTGCACGAGGGCGCGGGCGATGGCCGTCCGCTGCTGCTCGCCGCCCGACAGCTGTGCCGGGACCTGCTTCGCCTGCGCGGTCAGGCCCACGAGCGCGAGCACGCGGTCCACTGCCGGGCGGACCCTGCGCCGGGGCGTACCGGTCACCTCGAGCGCGAACGCCACGTTCTCCCAGACGTTCTTGCGCGGTAGCAGCTTGAAGTCCTGGAAGATCGTGCCGATCTTGCGGCGCATCTTCGGCACGTTGCGGCGCGACAGCCGCGCGAGATCCGCGCCGTCGAGCACGACCTGGCCGTGGGTGGCCACCTCGTCGCGGATGATCAGGCGCATGAGCGTGGACTTGCCCGCGCCCGACGGGCCGACGAGGAACACGAAGTCGCCCTCCGGGATCACCAGGTCCACGTCGCGCAGCGCGACGTTGCCGTTCGGGTACTCCATCGTCACGTCGTGCATGACGAGCACGGCGCGGTCGTGGTCGAGGCGCGGCTCGGCGCGGCGGATGAGGCGTTCACGGATCGAGCGCACCGGCGGGGGTGCGGCGGCCATGGTCACGTTCGGCTCCGCGGTCGGGATGACGGTGGAAGCGCGGGTGTACTCCGTCCGCGGGTCGATTCTGGGAGGAGCCACGTCGGTCGAGAGGCTACCACCCCGTGGGGATCCCCGCCACGCGATCAAGGGCCTACAGCATGCCGGGCGAAATGGGCAGGTAGCGCTCGAAGTCGGTCGGCGGGCGGTCCCAGCACAGCAGAATCGGGAATGGATCGAGTCGCAGGCCGGCGGCAAGCGCCGGCAGCAGCGCCCGGTCGGCCGCGCCCGGAATCCACGTGATGAACGGACCGCGTGGCTGCACCGCACCCAGGAGGTGGCCCATCGCCGGGCCGAGCAGCGCGGGGTCGCGCACGAGGATCGGTCCGAGCCGGCCGCTCGCGGCGCTGTAGCCGTAGCCGAGCGGGCTGCCGTCAGGTCCGCGGAACAGCCAGCCGCGCCGGTCCTGCTGGCGCATGAAGGCGTGGTCGACTGCCCGGGAAAAGCCCAGGAGCTCGCGGTCGAGCGCGTCGACCGTCGAGGCCAGCAGCCGATGACCATCGCCCCCGTCACCCTCCACGATCGCCTCGAAGGCGACCGGCGTCACGCCGCTCGGAAAGGGCTCGAACGCCTCCGGCCGGGTCGGCAGGCCGACCAGGTTGAGCAATGGCAGCCGGGGCACGATGCCGTATGTCGAGTAGAGCGCGTTGGAGATCGGCTGGGCGCTGTCGGTGGCGGTCGCCCGAACCGTGACCTGGCCGTCCTGCGGGAGCACGCGCGCGAGCAGCTCGCGGCCAAGGCCGCGGAGCTGGACGTCGGGCAGCACGAACAGCATCGACAGGAACCAGACGTGGTCGCGCTGGAGGGCGACGGCAAAGCCGATCACCCGATCCGCTCCGGGGTCCGCCTCGTCGGGCGTCAGCGCGACCACGAAGCGCTCGGGATCGGTCGCGCGCAAGTGGACGTAGAGCTTCCCGATGATCGACAGGTCGTCCGGGAGGGGTGGCTGGTTGAGCGCGGTGACGTAGTGGTTCGTCGCGGTCCACCACACCTCGGCGCAGCGCGGGATGTCCTCATCGCGCGCCTGCCGGAAGTCGATCGGCGGCAGCGCCGGCCGTCCCCCCGCCTGCGTCACGCGGCGTCGTCGCCGCTGCGTGCGTCTCCGCCCGGTTCTCCGCCGGTGGCGAGCCGCTCGAGCTCGGCCTGCATGAAGGAATCCAGGTCGCCGTCCAGCACCGCGCCGGTGTTCCCCGTCTCGTGGCCGGAGCGGAGGTCCTTGACCATCTGGTAGGGGTGCAGCACGTAGCTCCGGATCTGGTTGCCCCAGCCGGCATCGACGTGCTCGCCGCGGATGGCGCGCAGCTCGGCCTCTTTCTCCTCGAGGGCTCGCTCCAGCAGCCGTGCCTTGAGCACCTTCGTCGCGTTCTCCTTGTTCTGGGTCTGCGACCGCTCGTTCTGGCTCTGGACGACGATGCCGGTCGGTTGGTGGGTGAGGCGCACCGCCGAGTCGGTCTTGTTGACGTGCTGGCCGCCGGCGCCCTGGGAGCGGTAGGTGTCCACGCGGATCTGGTCCCAGTCGAGCTCGATCTCGATGTCGTCCTCGACCTCCGGCAGCACCTCGACGAGCGCGAACGTCGTCTGGCGGCGCTTCTGCGAATCGAACGGGCTGATGCGCACCAGGCGGTGGACGCCACGTTCGGGTCGCAGCCAGCCGTAGGCGCGCCGGCCATCGACGGCGACGGTGACGCTCTTGAGGCCCGCCTGCTCCCCTTCCTGCTGGTCGATGATCTCGGTCGGGAAGCGGTGGCGTTCCGCCCAGCGCAGGTACATGCGCAGGAGCATCTCGGCCCAGTCGGTCGCCTCGGTGCCGCCCGCGCCGGCGCTGATCGTGAGCAGCGCGGGCCGTTCGTCGTACTCGCCGGAGAACAGGAGCGAGGTTCGCTCGCGCGCGAAGTCCGTTTCGAGGGCGGCGGTGTCCCGTTCGACTTCGGCCTCGAGCTCCGCGTCGGGTGCTTCGGCGAGCAGGTCGACGGCGGCGAGCAGGTCGTCGGCGCGGCCGATGAGGCCTTCCCAGAGCGCGATCTCCTCGCGCAGTCCGTCCGCTTCGCGGAGAACCTTCTGCGCGGACCGTTGATCGTCCCAGAAGCCCGGCTCCTGGGTGAGTGCGTCGAGCTCTGCTACGCGATCGTGTTTTGCCGGAAGGTCAAAGCCTCCCCGAGGTCGCTCGGATCCGCTCGGCCAGGTCGCGGATGGCGGATGGATCCACCTAGTTCCGCTCCCGGAGATCCTGGAGCAGGATCGGCCGCAGCTCGATCATCCGGAGTGCAGTCTTGCTCCGGGCGACGACGGGGTTGACACAGGGGCAGTACGAGTTGTGGGGACAGACCCCGCAATTGCCGTCGCAATCGAGGGCGGCGGCGTAGCTACAGTTCCGGCAATCACGCTCGCAGGCGATGAGATCGACGAAGGACGCTTCCTCGGCCTGCTTCACGGCTCCCTCTCGGCGGATGACGGACCACGCGGCGATGCCTGGGCAGGAGCTTCGCCATGTGGTTGCGGTTACGCACCGCGGGTTGGCCCAGTGTACGGGGCCAATGTCCCATTGCCAAGAGGGAGAAACGCCCTGGGCGTCCCCAAAACAGCCGATTTCGTGCGGGAATCGCGGCCGTCAGCGGCCGTGACACTTCTTGTACTTGTTGCCCGATCCGCACCAGCACGGGTCGTTGCGCCCGATGCGCTCGCCGGTCGGGGTGTACCCCGGGCGGGCCTGGCCCGCACCGTTCGTCGCCGGCCCGTCGCCGAGCCGCTCCTGGACGTTGCGCACTCCTGACGGACTCGCCGCCGCCGCCGCCGCCCCCGCAGCAGCCGTTCCGCTTGCCCGCACTGCACCACCCGCCGGCGCGCCGCCGGCCCGTGCGCCGCTCAGCGCGGCGATGCCGGCCGCCATCTGGGCCGCTCCGGCGGGATCGCCGCCGCCGGCCGGCTGCATCTGGACCGTGACGCGGAAGATCGACGACGCCACCTGGTGGCGGATCAGGTCGCGGAACTCCTCGTACATCCGGAACGCCTCGCGGCGGTACTCGTTCAACGGGTCCTGCTGGGCGTAGCCGCGCAGGCCGATGCCGCGACGCATGTCGTCGAGCTCGGTCAGGTGCTCGACCCAGAGCGAGTCGATCGTGCGCAGCAGGACCAGCCGCTCGACCATCGACCAGCCCTCTTCGCCGACTTCCGCCTCGCGCGCCTCGAGCCGCGCGTCGGCCAGGTCGCGGATGTGCTCGACGATCGCATCGCGCGAGCCGAGGTCCCACAGCTCGTCGGCCGATGTGCCCTCGCCCTCGAGACCCATCGCGTGGAGGGCGTTCGATAGCCCATCGAGGTTCCACTCCTCGCCACTGTCGGCGGCGAGGTAGGTGTCGCCGAGCGCATCCGCCTCCTCGTCGAGGAAGGCGCGCACCGTCTCCGTGAGATCCTCGTTGCGGAGCACCTTGTCGCGCTCGGCGTAGGTCGTCTCGCGCTGCTTGTTGATGACATCGTCGAACTCGACGACGCGCTTGCGGATGTCGAAGTTGTAGCCCTCGACGCGGCTCTGGGCCGACTCGATCGTCTTCGACACCAGGCCGGATTCGATCGCGGTCTCGTCGTCGAGACCGAGGCGCTCCATGAGGCCGGCGACGCGCTCGCTGGCGAAGCGCTTCATCAGGTCGTCGTCGAGCGACAGGTAGAAGCGAGAGGAGCCGGGGTCGCCCTGGCGGCCGGCACGGCCGCGCAGCTGGTTGTCGATGCGCCGCGAGTCGTGGCGCTCGGTGCCGATGATGTGCAGCCCGCCGGCTTGGACCACGCGCTCGTGGTCCTCGTCGGTGATGCGCTTGGCCTCGGCGAACGCCTCGTCATATGTGGCCTTGTCGACCTCGGCCGGGTTGAGCCCGCGCTGGTGGAGAAGGTCGGATGCGAGGCCGGCAGGGTTGCCGCCGAGCAGGATGTCCGTGCCGCGACCGGCCATGTTCGTCGCGATGGTCACGGCGCCGGAGCGGCCCGCCTGCGCGACGATCCCCGACTCCTTCTCGTGGAACTTCGCGTTCAGCACCTCGTGCTTGACGCCGCGCCGCTTGAGCAGCGTGGCAAGGATCTCCGACTTCTCGACCGACACCGTGCCGACGAGCACCGGCCGGCCCTCCTCGGTCAGCTCCTCGATCTCGTCGATCAGGGCGTTGAACTTGCCGGTCTCGTGGCGGTACACGAGGTCCGCCGCGTCCTCGCGGATCATCGGACGGTGGGTCGGCACCGCGGTGACGTCCAGCTCGTAGATCTTGTAGAACTCCTCGGCCTCGGTCATCGCCGTGCCGGTCATGCCGGACAGCTTGTCGTACAGCCGGAAGTAGTTCTGGAACGTGATCGTGGCGAGGGTCACGCTCTCGCGCTGGACGCGCAGGCCCTCCTTGGCTTCGATCGCCTGGTGGAGGCCCTCGCTCCAGCGCCGTCCGGGCATCTGCCGCCCGGTGAACTCGTCGACGATGACGATCTCGCCTTCCTTGACGATGTAGTCGCGGTCGCGCTTGTAGAGGGCGTGCGCCTTGAGCGCCTGCTCGAAGTGGCGGGCCAGGCGGGGGTCGGCGTCGTACATGTTCTCGATGCCGAGCCAGCCCTCCATCTTGCCGATGCCTTCCTCGGTCGGGCTGACCGCGCGGTCCTTGAGGTCGACGAAGTAGTCGCCGCCCTCCTCGGCACCCTCGGGACGCGCCTTCATGCGCGGGACGAGGCGGGCGAACGTGAAGTACAGGTCGGCCGATTCTTCGGCCTGGCCGCTGATGATCAACGGCGTGCGCGCCTCGTCGATGAGGATGTTGTCGACCTCGTCGACGATCGCGAACGAGCGCTCGCGCTGAACGCGCTGGTCCAGCTCGACCACCATGTTGTCGCGCAGGTAGTCGAAGCCGAACTCGTTGTTGGTGCCGTAGGTGACGTCGGCGGCGTACGCCTCGCGGCGCGACACGGGGCGCAGGTTGACGAGACGCTCGTCGTTGGTGGGGTAGCCGGGCTCGAAGACGTACGACGCCTCGTGGGTGATCATCCCGACGCTCACGCCCAGGAAGTGGTAGATCGGCCCCATCCACTGCGGGTCGCGACGGGCGAGGTAGTCGTTCACGGTGACGACGTGGACGCCACGCCCCGTCAGCGCGTTGAGGATGGCAGCGAGCGGGGCGACGAGCGTCTTGCCCTCGCCGGTCCGCATCTCGGCGATCTTGCCCTGGTGGAGCACGGCCCCACCGATGAACTGGACGTCGAAGTGGCGCATGTCGAGCGTCCGCTTCATGGCCTCGCGGGTCATCGCGAACACTTCGGGCAGGACGTCGTCGAGCGCCTTCTGGAGACGCTGGTTCTCGCGCTTGCGGCGTTCCTTGCGCAGGTCGTTGCGGCGCTCGCGCTCCGGGTGGTTCAGCTCATCGTCGCTCGGTTCCTCGCCGGCGGCGAGCTCGTGGATCTCCTCGCGGATCTCGGCGAACGCCGCGCGGATGTCCGCATCGGAGAGGCCCTCGTACTCGGCTTCGAGGGCGTTGGCCTCGTCGACCATCGGCTGGATCCGGCGCAGCTCACGGTCGTTCGAATCGATAAATCGGGAAAGCAGCTTCATGACCGATCAAGTATAGGTGGCAGTTCGTTCGGGCCCACGCGAGCCGGCCGGATCGAGAAGCGCCGTGTCTAACAGTCCGTCGAGGACTCGTATGCATGTTCGAGGTCCTGGCCCGGACGCGAGGCGATCGATCCAGCGACGGCTGAGCGTGGCCCCCCGCCCTTGCAGCGGGCAGGGCCGCCCGGAACGTCGTTAGGAGTCCCGCTGGGACTGGTAGCAACGGTCGGCTTGCCGGCCATTCAGATCGCGAATGCGACGCGAGCAACGGTTGTTGAACAGTCACCCCATGCATGCATGCAAACCTGGTCGCGGTCCTGCACGCTGGGGTTCCTGGCAGAGTTCCGTCGCCCCTACCCCGGCATTCGCCACATGAATTTCTGCGATCTGTTCGGGTCCCGGCGCTCGGTGCGCCGATGATCACGAATGCCGGTGCGCCGTCTCCCCCATCGAGCACCGAACGGCCGTCAGCCGGCGGCCGCCTCATCACGATCGGCTGCGACGATCGCGCCGATCGGCTTCCCTGCGGCGGCCGCCTTGCGACCGACGAGGTACCACGTCTCGACGGCTCCCTTGCCCTTGATCGTCACGGTCCCACGCGGCTCGAGGTCGAATTCGTCCTGCAGGAGCTCGCGGGTCGACGCCGTGACCTGGATCTCGCCGGGTGTCCCGTGGGACTCCATCCGGCTGGCGGTATTCACCGCGTCGCCCCACAGGTCGTAGAGGAACCGCTTCCGGCCGATCACGCCGGCGACGACCGGACCGGAGTTGATCCCGATCCGCAGCTCCAGGCCGAGATGGGCGACGTCGTCGGATTGGCGCATCGCGTCGCGCATGTCGAGCGCCATGTTGGCGAGCGCCTGGGCGTGGTCCGGCCGCGGAGTGGGCACGCCGGCGGCAACCATGTAGGCGTCGCCGATGGTCTTGATCTTCTCGAGCCCGTAGCGGTCGGCGAGGACGTCGAAGTGGGTGAACAGGTGGTCCAGGATCCCGACGACCTCCGACGGCGGCAGGCGCTCGGAGAACGGCGTGAAGTCGACGACGTCCGCAAACAGGATCGACGCGGCGTCGAACTGGTCGGCGATCGTGGTGCTGTCGTCCTTGAGCCGGTCGGCGATCGAGCGCGGCAGGATGTTGAGCAGCAGGCTTTCGGCCTTGGCCTGCTCGGTGCGGAGCGCCGCGAGGGCGTCCTCGCGCTGCTTGGCGAAAACCGCGAGCAACGTGAACAGGATGGCGCCCGCGACGGTCACGTTGAGCGCGATCATCGTGGTCTGGAACCAGGCCGGCAGGTCGCTGATGCCACCGGTGAGCTCGCCGGCGATGCCCGACACGAGGAACACCGCCACGAAGGCCACGAACCAGCGCACGCCGGACCGGACGCCATCGAACACGAGCGCGCCGAGCGGGGCGAGGATCCCCCAGAGCCCGACGGCGCCCGAGGCGAGGAACCCGCCGACGAAGATCATCGAGAGCGTGGGCGCCAGCAGGATGTCCGTGAGCTCGATGCGCAGGAAGGTCTGCGTGTCGCGGGTCCGCGAGAAGACGACGATGGCAACCGCCGAGATGGCCGCGTACAGGTAGGCAACAACGCCGGTCGGGGTTCCGAACGCCAGGTACAGCGTTCCCCAGAGCAGCGCGATGGGCAGGATAAGCACCGCGATGACGACCAGGAGCGACTTCCGAAACGCGAGCCCCTCACCGTCTCGCGGGTCGGCGCCGATCGTGGCGATCCGCTCGATCAGGGACTCGGCTGCGCGTCGAAGGGCGCCCATCGGTCGAGCATAACGTGGGCCGAGGTGCGGTCAGCCGTCCGTAGCTGGGTGGTTCAGCCGCATTCCCGGTACGCATGGCTTCCCGTCATTCGTGCAGGCCGGGACGTCAGAACGGGCGAGTCGGACACTCGGGCATGCGTGGATGGGGGAATCACATGCACCGGCGGAATGCCGGCCCCGCGTCAGAGAACGCGGACGATGGCCGAGGGTGCCTCGGATGGCGCCACCGCCGGCGCCTCGCCCCAGAAGCCCGAGGCGTAGCCGACGACGAGCAGCACGAACGTGGCCGCGGCCAGGGCGGCCCAGAACAGCAGCGAGCGTGCCCGCGACGTGGGCTCCATCTCGGTGTTCTTGTGCTCGGGCAGCCGTCCGCCGCGCAGGCCGGTGCCCCACCGCGGGGATCGCAGCTGGCGCCGCCAGTTCTGCTCGGAGACCGTGCGTGGCTCGAGGCCCCCCTGTCCGTCCGGTCGGTGAAGCTGCAGGCTCATCCATCACCCCGGGCGAGCGCGCTGGTCACCGGCGCCTCGTCGCCCACGGCGTCCCCGCCGTCGCCATCGCGCCGCATGACGGGTCGATCCTCGGAGCCCTCCTCCCAGAGGAGCATCTCCTGGGTGAACGTCAACTCGCTCGAGAACAGGGCGCCGACGCTCTCACCGCGGTGGATTCGCTTGATGGCCTCGCCGATCAGGGGTGCCACGGTCAGGACCTTGATCTTCTGCAGCCGCTTGGCCGGCGGCAGCGGGATCGAATCGGTCAGGACCACCTCGCGCAGCGAGCTCTCGCGGATCCGATCCACGGCCGGATCGCTGAGCACGCCGTGGGTGGCGCAGGCATAGATCTCGTTGACGCCTTCGCGCTCGAGGGCGCGCACCGTCTCCATGAGCGTGCCGGCCGTATCGATCTCGTCATCGACGATGACCGCGCGCTTGCCGCGGACCTCGCCGATGACGTTCATGAGCTCGGCCCGGTCGAGGTTGCCGATCCGTCGCTTCTCGATGATCGCCAGCGGCGCCTCGAGGATCTCCGCGAACTGGCGAGCCCGCTTGGCGAAGCCGAGGTCCGTGACCACGACCAGGTCCTCGATGTGCTTGTCGATGAAGTAGCGCGAGAGCATGTGCACGGCCGTCAGCTCGTCGACCGGGATGTTGAAGAAGCCCTGGATCTGGCCCTGGTGCAGGTCCATCGTGAGGACGCGGTCGGCACCTGCGACCGTGATCATGTCGGCGATCAGGCGGGCCGTGATCGGCACGCGCGGCTGGTCCTTCTTGTCCGATCGGCCATAGGCGTAGAACGGGATGACCGCCGTGATCCGCCCGGCCGAAGCGCGCTTGAACGCATCGATCATGATCAGCAGCTCCATGATCGACTGGTTGACCGGGTGCGACGTCGGCTGGACCAGGAACACGTCCTTCTCGCGGACGTTGTCGAGGATCTTGACGAAGATGTTCTCGTTCGCGAACTGGAACACCTCGGCGCGCCCCGGCTCCGAACCGAGGTAGCGCGAGATCTTCCGGGCGAGATCCGGGTTGGCGTTGCCGTGGTAGATCTCGAACTGGTCCGCGTACAAGGGCGCCGTCTCCCGATCGCCGAACGTCGTCACGAGCTGGTCACGCGCCGCCCGGACCGGCCGGGTTGGGGGCTCCCGGCTCGGGAGCGCCATCGTCGCCGATGCCTTCGCGGTCCGCAAGCCCGGTCCGGAACGCTGCGATCGCGACGACCCGGTCGCCTTCGGCAAGACGCATGACGATGACGCCGCGCGCCCCGGACGAGTAGCGGTTGATCGTGTTGGTCTCGGTCCGGATCACCTGGCCGCCCGCGGAGATGAGGAGGAGCTCCTCGTCTTCCTCGGTGACCTGCTGGACCGCGGCCACGACGCCGGTCTTCTTGCCTTCGAGGGCGATCAGCCGCACTCCCTGGCCGCCGCGGTGCTTGCGCCGGAACTCCGACAGGGCGACCCGCTTGCCGTAGCCGGTCTCCGTGAGCACGAGGAGGTCGGCATCGGGTTCGACGACGGTCATGGCGACCACGCTGTCGCCGGCCTTCTTGAGCAGGCGGATGCCGATGACGCCCGCGGCGTCGCGGCCCATCGGCCGCACTTCGTCCTCGGCGAAGCGGGCAATCATCCCTTCGGCCGTGGCGATGATGATGTCGTCCGTGCCGCTCGACACGTCCACCCAGGCGAGCTCGTCGTTGTCGTGGATCGTGATGGCCCGGATGCCCGTTGCGCGAACCCGCTCGAACTGCTCGAGCGGGGTCTTCTTGATCTGGCCGCGTCGGGTCGCCATCACGAGGTAGTGGCCCGGCTCGAAGTCCGGCAGCACGATGGTGGCCATCGGGACCTCGCCGGTCTCTACCTGCACGCCGGGCAGGTTGATGATCGGGATGCCCTTGGCTTGGCGACT
>DASTYU010000165.1:0-7529 GCA_035764655.1 Candidatus Limnocylindrales bacterium | reverse complement strand
GGCGGCGCGCGAGCTCCTGGAGGCGGGCGAGGTCAGTCGGATTGGCAGCATCGACGAGAAGACGCGGCCGACGCTCGAGTACATCTCGGACATCGCGCGGGAAGCGGCGCACACAGGCACCCGTCGATTAGTGCTTGTCACCGGCCTTCCTGGGACGGGGAAAACGCTCGTCGGGCTGCAACTCGCCCATGCGCGCTTTCTCGACGACCTGTCCATGAACCGGCCCGACGGCAAGCCAACAGCACCCGCGGTGTACTTGTCCGGAAACGGCCCGTTGGTGGAGGTGCTCCAGTACGAGCTACGAGGTGGCGGTGGTGGAGGCAAGACGTTCGTTCGCGACGTCAAGGCCTACGTCGCGATGTACTCCAAACGGCCTGATCTCATCCCACCCGAACACGTCTTGATTTTCGACGAAGCCCAACGTGCCTTCGATGCCACGCAGGTTGCACGGAAACACGACGGAGGTGGAGACGGTCGTTCAGAGCCCGAACACTTCGTAGACTTTGCCGAGCGCGTCCCTGGGTGGTGCGTCGTCGTAGGTCTCGTCGGGAGCGGCCAAGAGATCCATGTCGGGGAAGAAGCCGGACTCATCCAGTGGCGACACGCGGTTGAGCGGTCGGCCAGGGCAGCGGAGTGGACGGTGCACACGCCGCCGGGCGTATCGGAAGTCTTCAGCGGCCTGGGCGGAGTCATCGTCGACAGTAGGCTGATCCTCACAGAGGAGCTGCGGTTCCATCTCGCGAATCAAGTGCACGAATTCGTTCGCGCCCTGCTCCAGGAGTCTGTGGATTCCCCGCGCCCCTTCGCTGACAGCCTCGAGCACGGCGGTTACCACTTCCGGGTCACGAGAGACCTGGGGGAAGCGAAGAAATACCTCCGGCAACGGTACGCGTCAGATCCGAATGCGCGGTACGGATTGATCGCCTCGTCGAAGGACCGCGAGTTGGTTCGGTTTGGGGTGCCGAATGACTACCAATCGACGAAGCGCGTTCAGAACGGGCCCTGGTTCGCGGAAGGCGACGACGATCCGCGGGGCCGATCCTGCCGAGAACTCCGTGCGTGCGTTACCGAGTTCGGCTGTCAGGGCCTTGAACTTGATGCGAGTTTGTTGGCGTGGGGAACGGATCTCGTCCGAGACGGCGGCACGTGGACGAACCGACATGCCCGCGGGTATCAGCGTCCGATGGATGTGCGCAATCCGTACCAGCTTCGCCTGAATGCCTATCGCGTGCTGCTTACGAGGGGTCGCGACGCATGCATCGTCTTTGTGCCTCCGATCAGGATGCTCGACGAGACATACGAGTACCTATTGGATTGCGGGTTCCGATCCTTGGAGTACACGGTTTTCCAGCAAGCTGGGTAGCGCCCGCCTGATCCGCCGCGCGACCCTTCAACGCGCTGCATGCGCGCGTCCCGAACAGAGCAAAGATTTGGCCGCCGGGAACAGGGGAGCGCTCGCCTCGTCGGCCGGGTGGCCCGGGTCCGGTGCACTACGTAAGCTGGGTCGCCAAATGTTGAGGACGTCACCCCGGAACCTCCTGCCGATCGTGCTCGCCACCTTCCCGTCCCGATCGCCGGTGCGGTGCTGTCGGCACGATGGGGCGTCGGGGCGACGCCTGAGGGCGGCCCGGGCGACATGGTCCTGCGGGGCACGGCGCTGACCCCTCCGCTGTTCCTTCCGGTTGTCCTCGTCGTCGGCGCGGCGGCGGCGCGGCGCGATGGAGCGATCGGGCGCGTTGGTGCCGGCGCGGTGTCGCTCGTCGGGGCGGCGTTCATGGCCGGCAGCACGGCCAACCTGCCGAACGATTTTGCGGCGGCGACGGCCGCCGGTACGCCGCGCGCGCTGACGGCGGTGCTGGCCGCGGTTCACCTCGTTCTCTCGATGGCGCTGCTCGCCAACGCGCTGCCTCGCGTGTTCGGCCGCCGCTGACCGGCCGCGAGGCGCAGTCCCTGTGACGGCCGAGCTGGCAGAGGGCGCCGGCCATACTCCGGGCGTGGATCACGCAACCTCGCCGCTCGATCGGCACCTCGCTGCGATGCTCGGGCCCGGAGCGGAGTTCCGGGAGGGTCAGCGCGAGGCCGTGGAGGCGGTCCTGGCCGATCGATCGCGCGCCCTCGTAGTCCAGAGGACTGGCTGGGGCAAGAGCCTCGTCTACTGGATCGCATCGAGGGTGCGGCGAGACGCCGGCCACGGCCCGACGCTGATCATCAGCCCGCTCCTCGCGCTGATGCGCAACCAGATCGAGATGGCCGCCAGGCTCGGTCTTCGCGCAGTGACGATCCACTCGGGCAACAGGGAGGAGTGGACCGCCGTCGAGGAGCGGCTCTCGGCCGACGAGGTCGACGTCCTCCTGATCTCGCCGGAGCGCCTGGCCAACCAGGACTTCACCAGCCGCGTGCTGCCGTCGATGGGCGACATCGGGCTGTTCGTCATCGACGAGGCCCATTGCATCTCGGACTGGGGCCATGACTTCCGTCCGGACTATCGGAGGATCGGCCGGCTCCTGCGCGTGCTGCCGGCATCGGTGCCGGTGCTGGCGACGACTGCCACCGCGAACAATCGCGTCGTCGACGACGTCGTCGAACAGCTCGGCGACGACGTTCGAGTCATCCGCGGTCCGCTTGCGCGGGACACGTTGCGCCTCGACGCGATCGACCTCGCCGATCAGGCCGAACGGCTCGCTTGGCTGGCGGAGCAAATCCCGCGCCTGCCGGGCAGCGGCGTCGTGTACTGCCTGACGATTGCCGACACCGAGCGCGTCACGGGCTGGCTCCGCTCTCGCGACATCGACGCGCGCGCCTACAGCGGGCCGATGCCTACGAACGACCGCGAGGCCCTCGAGCAGGCGCTGATCGGCAATGAGCTCAAGGCGCTGGTCGCGACGGTCGCCCTCGGGATGGGGTTCGACAAGCCCGACCTGGGTTTCGTCATCCACTACCAGCGCCCGGGCTCGCCGATCGCCTACTACCAGCAGGTAGGGCGGGCGGGACGGGCGGTGGAGCGTTCGTACGGCATCCTCCTGTCCGGCCGGGAGGACGACGAGATCGCCGACTACTTCCTCCGGACCGCCTTCCCACCGACCGTCCGCATGCGCGAGATCCTCGACGTCCTCGAGGCGGTCGACGACCTCACGGTCACCGATCTTCAACGGCGGGTCAACCTCCCACGCCGTCAGATCGAACAGGCGCTGAAGCTCCTCGAGATCGACGGCGCCGTTGCGAAGTCGGGATCCAGGTGGTCACGGACGGCCGTCCCGTGGGAGCAGGACGAGCAGCGCATCGAACGCGTGAAGGCGACGCGCAAGGCGGAGCTGCAGCAGATGCGCGAGTACGTGGCCCACGACGGCTGCTACATGGAGTTCCTGATCCGACTGCTCGATGACCCTGACGCCCGGCCCTGCGGCCGCTGCGCCAACGACGTGGGTCGCGGGTTCTCCGCCACGGTCGATCCGGACCTCGTCCAGGCGGCGCTCCGGTTTCTCCGTCGTGACCTGCGGCCAATCGAGCCCAGGCGCCTGTGGGTCGATGTCCAGTCGGGGGCTGGCCGAAAGATCGACCCGGCCAACGAGCCGGGGTTCGCCTTGTGCGTCTACGGAGATCCCGGTTGGGGCCAGGAGGTCGCCCGCGGCAAGTACGAGGAGCACCGCTTCTCCCAGGGATTGGTCAACGCAGCTGCGGGGGCTATTCGCGACCGCTGGCGCCCTGATCCGGCTCCCGAATGGGTGACGGCAGTGCCGTCGCGTGGTCGAGCGTCGCTGGTTGGCGATTTCGCCGGGGCGCTGGCCCGCGAGCTCGGGTTACCGTACGTGGAGTGCCTGACGAGCACCGTGGACGGGGCAGCTCAGAAGGAGATGCAGAACAGCGTGCTGCAGCTCGAGAATGCCCGCCGCAAGGTCGGCCTCATCGAGGATCAGGTGAGACCGGAGCCGGTGCTCCTCGTCGACGACATCGTTGACTCTGGCTGGACCCTGACCGTCGCCGGAGCCCTGCTAAGAGCCTCCGGAAGTGGCCCGGTCTATCCCTTCGCGCTCGCCATCGCCGGCCAACGCGACGCCTGATGTTCGACATCCCTGCTCTCTCCCCCGACGCGCAGGTGATCCTCATGGCGTGCTCTAGCCTGGGCGCCCCCAGGGACGACCCCGCCAAGCCGCTCGGCCCCCGAACGTGGGCGGCTGTCGCCCGGCGGCTCGAGGACGAGCGGCGCACTCCGGGCGATCTCCTGGGAATGGATGCAGCCGCGATCGCGACGGTCGTGCGGGATGCCGTCGATGCGCCTCGCTTGGGCCGACTGCTTCGTCGCGGCGGACCGCTGGCGGTCGAGCTCGACAGGATCCTCGCCAGGGGCCTCTGGGTCGTGACGCAGGCGGACGACGGCTACCCCGAACGGCTCCGCGACCGGCTGGGTCCCGATGCGCCGCCGTTGCTCTTCGGCGCCGGAGACCGTGGCCTGTTGAGCTCCGGCGGGGTGGCGATCGTAGGGTCCAGAGATGTCAGCGAGGACGGCCTGAGCTACGCCAGCGCGCTCGCCGCCGCCGCCGCACGCGGGGCCACCCAGGTCGTGTCGGGCGGCGCGAAAGGTGTCGACCAGGCCGCGATGCGGGGTGCGGCTGGCGCCGGCGGGGCCGTCGTTGCGGTTCTTCCGGAAGGGGTCGAGCGTCGCATCCGGGATGCCGAAACGCGAAGCATGCTCGCGGAAGGTCAGGGCGTGGCGATCTCGCCGTACCACCCGTCGGCTGGCTTCTCGGCAGGCGCAGCGATGGCGCGCAACAAGCTGATCTACGCCCTTTCGGACGTGGCTGTGGTCGTGGCCACATCAGCCAGGACGGGCGGAACCTGGACCGGGGCTGCAGAGGCGCTGGAGGCCGACTGGGTGCCGGTTCTTGTGCGCGTCGATGGCGCTGTTCCGAGCGGCAATCGTGAGCTGCTGGCACTCGGCGCGCGGCCTCTGCCGAGTGGTGCGGCTCCGCCCGATCTGACAGCTGAGTGGCTCATTTCGGCGGCGGGGCCGCCGCGCGCTCGCGTCGCCGAGGCGGCGGCTCCCTACGTGCAGGAGTCGATGTCGTTGGTCGACTGAGGTGCCTGATCGACGGCTAGCAGCCGATGGTCCTCGCGACATACCATTGACCGCATACGTCATCATTCCTGTGAATCCACTTGGGCGGGCCCAACCAGACCGGCGTCCCGCGAGAGGAGGTGGATCGGGACCCACTCGTACGCAGACGCTGCTCGAGGTCGTGGGGAGCGGATCAGGACTCCTCGGCGCCCCCAGTCCTGTCGAACCGTCCGCTTCCCTGTGACCTTGGCTGCCTGAGGCTCTGAACGGTACGGAGGACATCACATGCGTATGCGGATCGCACATGGCCGCACGGGCTGGTCCGGCTTGGCCGCGCTGGCGACCGCCGCCCTGGTCGTCGTCTCGGCCTGCAGTCCCAACCCGAGCCAGTCGCCGGCTGGCAGCGGAGCGGCAGCGGCCGCCAGCGGCGCGCCCGTGGCCGGCCAGTTCTGCAGCGGGACGAAGATCGTGTTCTTCCCCGGCGGCACGCCGGGTGGCGGCTTCGAAACCGTCGTCTACAACGGCGCGAAGGCGGCCGAGACCGCGTTCGGCCCGACGGTCACCTACCAGTGGTCGGACTGGGATCCGGCCAAGATGGTGTCCCAGCTCGGCGAGGCGATCGCCACCAACCCCGACGGCATCGCGATCATGGGCCATCCGGGCGATGACGCGTACAAGGCGGCGGTCGATGAGGCCGAGGGCAAGGGCATCATCGTCACCAGCACCAACACGCAGCTCCCCCAACTCCAGGCGCAGTACGCCACGAGTGGTTTCGGCTACGTCGGCGCGGTGCTCCACGACGCCGGCATGGCCCTCGCCAACGAGGCGATCCGGCGAGGCGGCCTGCAGTCGGGCGACAAGGCGTTCGTGTGGGGGCTGGTCGCACAGCCCGGCCGCGGCGAGCGCACGCAGGGCATCATCGACGGCCTCGAGGCAGCCGGCTTGACGGTCGTGTACCTCGAGATCGATGACGCCACCAATGCCGACCCATCGGCCGGCGTGCCGGCCTTCACGGGCATGGCCACCGCCAACCCGGATCTGAAGGCGGCCTTCTTCGACCACGGCAATGTCACCTCCACGATCCCCGCCTACATGGAAGCGGCGGGCCTCGACCCCGGCAGCGTCTATACCGCTGGATTCGACCTCTCGCCGGCGACCGTGCAGGGCGTCAAGGACGGCTACATCAACCTGGTCATCGACCAGCAGCAGTTCCTGCAGGGCTTCCTCTCGGTCATGCAGATCTGTATGACCGACAAGTTCGGCTTCTCCGGCCTGATGATCAACACCGGCGGCGGCTTCGCCGACAAGGACAACATCGACGTGCTCGCCCCGCTGGTTGAGCAGCAGGTTCGGTGACATCGGAGCTTCCCGTTCAGAGCGACCCGGCTGACGTTCCGCCCTCGGCGGAGGGTCAGCCGGCGCACACCCCGCATCGGCGGCTCGAGCTGCGGGCGCTGTCGAAGTCATTCGGCGGCGTCCGCGTGCTCGACGACGTCGACTTCCATCTCGATGCCGGCGAGGTCGTTGGCCTGCTCGGCGACAACGGCGCCGGCAAGTCGACGCTCATCAAGATCCTGACCGGCGTCCACCCCCCGGATGCCGGGGAGATGCTGTTCGACGGCGAGCCCGTCCACGACCTCGACGTCAAGCGCGCCCGGGCGCTCGGCATCGAAACGGTCTACCAGGAGCGGGCCCTCGCCGAGCAGCTCCCGCTCTGGCGGAACATCTTCATGGGCCGCCCGATCAGTGGGCGGTTCGGCTTCCTCAAGGTGCGCGAGATGCGCGAGATCACCTCGCAGCTGATGGGCGAGTCGATGGGCTTCACATCGGCCGCACTGACACCCGACACGTCGGTCACCGGCCTGTCGGGCGGCGAGCGCCAAGGGCTCGCGATCGTGCGTGCCCTCCATTTCGAGGCGGACATCATCATCCTCGACGAGCCGACGATGGGCCTCTCGCTCAAGGAGACCGAGAAGCTGCTGCGCTTCGTGGGCGGTATCCGGGCTGCCGGGAAGTCGTGCATCTTCATCGACCACAACATCTTCCACGTCTACTCGGTCGCCGACCGGATCGTGGTGCTCGACCGGGGACGCGTGGCGGGCGAGTTCCCGACCAGCCGCTACTCGCTCGAGGAGCTGATGGGCATCATGCGCGAGGTCGCGGCCACCGGGGCGTTCGGCGAGCCGGAGCGCTACCGGTTGCCTGAGGGCGTGTCGTGAACTCCGTCGCCGATACGACGACGGAACCGCGGCCGCGTCGTTCGATCGCCGCATTTGCCCGGCCGTGGGCGTCGCAGATCGGCATCACGGTCGCGTTCCTGCTGCTGTGGGCCACGTTCATCGTGCTGGCCCCGGGCACGTTCCTCAACGAACGCATCTACCTCGCATTCGCGCAGACCACGCCGTTCTTCGCGCTCATGGCGCTGCCGCTCACGATGGTCATCGTCGCGGGCGATATCGACCTGTCGTTCCCGTCG
>DASTYU010000164.1:0-2114 GCA_035764655.1 Candidatus Limnocylindrales bacterium | reverse complement strand
GATCCGGGCCGACCGCCTCTGCGAGTGCAAGGCGGGCTCTAGCGGCGTCGAGGGCGAGGCCCTGGGACGCGAACGCGGTCATCGCCGCCTCCAGCAGCGGCCCTGCTGCGGGGTCGCCGGCCGCGCCGGCCAGGCGACCACGGGCGAAACCCGCCATTGCGGCGATCCGCGGGAGCGAGGATCGGTCGGCCACCACCTGCAACCGGTCCGCCGTCGCTATCGCGCCCGGCAGGTCGCCCTGCGTCAACTGGATCTCGACGAGCAGGTTCAAGAACGGCGCGCCCAGGACGTTGTCCTCGCCGATCACGTTCAGCCGGCGGTGGACCACGGCGGCTGCCATCGCGACCTCCCCCTTCGTGAGGTGCAGCGACGCGAGGGCATGCGTGGCCTCGGGCAGGTCCTCGTACCCGGCCAAGAGCTGCCCCGCCTCCTCGATCCGACCTTGAAGGAGCCGGAGCTCGGCGAGCTTGGCCGCCGGGTGGACGCATCGGGCGCGCAGCCGCGCCGACTCCATCGCGCCCAGGCCCTCGGTGAGCAGGCCCTCCGCCATCTCCCACTGGCCCGACGCCACGAACATCTCGGCGCAACACGCGTAGCAGAAGCCGAGCACCGCGACGTGCTCGTGGCGCTCCAGCCACCGCTGCACGACCTGGCCCCATTGCTCGATCCGCTGCCAGTCCGACGCGAGCTCGCAGGCCGCGATCCCGACGCAGATCACGTCTCCGATCGTGTCGAGGCTCTTCACCTCGCCACCAGTGGCCGCGGTCATCGCCTCGTCGACCTTCGCCATGCCGGACTCGACGTCCCCCGCGGCCACGGCCGCGTACCCAACGCGCACCAGCGCCGCAGCCTCCAGGTCCGCGTCGCGGATCCGACGCGCGATCGCGAGGGCCTGTTCCGCGTGGACGCCGAGCTCGGCCGGGGCACCCGACCGCTCGGCCCGAGCGATCGCCAGCCACCCGCGCTCGGCGCCGTCAGTCTCGGCCTGCAGCAGACCCTCGGCCCGGGCGTGCCAGCCGCCGCTCGCCGCGAGGTTGCCGAAGACGGCGGCCTGCTCCCTCGCCAGCCACATCGCCGCCCGGGCGGCCGCCAGGTCGTCGCCCGCCACTCGGTAGGCGGCGTAAGCCGCCTCGACGTGCGAGAGGGCGCCGTCGAAGTCGTGCTGCCACCACAGGGCGTGACCCAGGCCCTCCTCGGCTCGCGCCGCGGGGCCTCGCTCGAGTACCGCTTCGAAGGCCGATCGGGCGGCCGACCAGTTACCTGCCCGCAGCGCATCCTCCCCCTGGACGAGCGCGTCGGCCACTGCCTCGGTCACCACGGGCGTGATGATGACAGCGCGGGTCGGGCGCGGGAACCCCCCGTGCCGATGATCAGGGCCGGGATCGGGAACCAGACCGTCTTCAACTCTTGAGCGCGATGATTTCGAGCGGATCTGTCCAGCCGATGCTGGCCCGAGGCCTTAGGCTCGCCCTGGTTTCGCTCTGAAGGCGTCTGGTTTGCGCTCGTGACCGTGCCGATGGTCAACTCATGTCGTCGATCGGGAGGTCCGATGGGTGGTGTTCGCAAACGATTCGATCAGCCTGACGAGACGAGGGAGTTTCCAAACGGCATCGTCGCCGGTGTCGAACTCGCGGGGTCGGCCGCGGCCAAAGCCACGTTCCAGCCGCGGTGGCGGTGGTCGGAGAGCGTAAAGCCGATCGTCGGGGGCGTGAGCTGCCAGCAGCACCATGTCGGCTACGCCCTCTCGGGCACGTTGCACGTCATCACCACGGACGGGCAGGAACTGGAGATCTCCGCGGGAGATGCGTACGAGATCCAGCCAGGGCACGACGCCTGGGTCGTGGGAGACCAGCCGTACGAGGGACTTGAGTTCGACAGTCGCACCGTGAAGTCCTATGGGAAACGGGAATGACCGTCCGCGCTCAGGGAGGAGGGATCGCATGTCCGTGATGGTGCAGTACATCGTCAAGGTCTCGGACGTCGACCGATTCGTCGCGACGTCGGAGAAGTTCGCACCGATGATGCAGGAGATGGGCGGCAAGCGAGGCGGCGTGTACGAGGACGAGAACACGCCCGGCCTCGTGTCGACGATCTCCGAGTGGGACAGCCACGAC
>DASTYU010000163.1:0-5292 GCA_035764655.1 Candidatus Limnocylindrales bacterium | reverse complement strand
GGGTCGCCCGCGAGGATGGTGGCCGTGGCCCCGACCGAGGTGGCCGCCTCGAGCTTGGAGGGGACGCGATCGATGGCAACGACCGTTCCGGCATCGGCCAGGGCGGCGCCCATCACGCATGACAACCCGACACCACCGAGCCCGATCACGGCCACCGAACTGCCCGCCGGCACCTCCGCGGTCTTGGTGACCGCCCCGACGCCCGTCGCGACGCAACAGCCGATGAGCGCCGCCGCCGCTGGATCGATCCCGTCGGGAATGGGAATGGCCGCTGCCGCCGGCACGACCTCGGCCTCGGCCAGCGTGCCGATCGCGCAGTAGGTCAGCACCTCCTGGCCGTCGGTCCGTCGCCAGCGCGTCCCGCCATCGGGCATGCGGTGGCGGAAGGACAGGGATTCGAGGCAGGCCCACGGTCGTCCCGAGCGGCACTGGCGGCACACCCCGCACGGCACGAGCCACGACAGCGCCACGAGCTGACCGACGCGGAGCCCGTGCACTCCCGGACCCAGCTCCTCGACGACGCCGGCGCCCTCGTGACCCATGACGAGCGGACCCGGCCGTTCCCACTCGCCGTCGCGCACGTGCAGGTCGGAATGACACACGCCCGACGCGAGCATGCGAACACGAACCTCACCGGGACCGGGCTCGCCGAGCTCGAGCTCCTCGATCCGGCTGGGCGACCCGGGTCGGTCGAGCACGGCGGCGCGGGGCATGGATCGGAGGATAGCGGTGTCGCCCGCTCAGCTGTCCCCGACGGCCGCGAAGGCCCCGGACAGGACACCCGCCCGCCGATACGGAACGTACTCGGGCCACCACATGGCGCTATCGACGGCGCGTTCCAGCTCCTCGTCCGTGCGGGCGTCGCTGCGCGCCAGCCCGGCCGCGACCGCCTCGCGAGCCACCTGGAACGCGATCGCGCGCGACACGCTACGAAGCTCGTGGATCGCGGGGTACAGGGCGCCGGCCGCCAGCCGCTGCCCGCTGACGTGGCTCGCAAGCGTGTGGGCGGCACGCAGCAGCATCGCGTCGCTGACCTCGCGGCTCTCGGACACGATCGTGCCGAGTCCGAGGCCCGGAAACACGAAGACGTTGTTCGCCTGTCCGACCTCGTGCCGGACGCCCGCGTGGACGACCGGCCCGAAGGGAGACCCGGTCGCGACGAGCGCGCGGCCATCGGTCCAGGCGAGGATGTCTGCCGGCTTCGCCTCGGCCTTCGACGTCGGATTGGACAGCGGCATGATCAGCGGTTGGCGGACGCCGGCCGCCATCGCGCGCACCATCGCTTCGCCGAACGTGCCCGCCGTCGCGGTGGTCCCCACCAGCACGGTCGGCCGCAGGGCGCGGACGATGGCGGTGAGGTCGTCCGGCGAAACGCCCGTCCCGTTGCCCATGTCGGCGATCGGGCCGGCCTGGAGCGCCTCGGCGTCGATCGCGAACTCGCGCTTCGATGCGTCGAGGTCCGCCCGCCGGCTGTGGACGAGGCCGTGCGAGTCCACCAGCACGATCTGCCGCCCAATGGCCTCTCCGGACAGCCCGGCGTCTCGCATCGCATCCCTGAGCAGGCGGGCGATGCCGATGCCCGCCGCCCCGGCGCCGACCAGGAGCACGCGCACATCCGCGAGCGTGGCGCGCTGCGCGCGCAGCGCAGCCAGGACGCCCGCCACGACCACCACGGCGGTGCCCTGGATGTCGTCGTTGAAGGACGGCACGCGGTGGCGGTAGCGCTCGAGGATGCCCAGCGCGTTGTAGTGCTTGAAGTCTTCCCATTGGATGACGCAGCCGGGCCAGACCTCCTCGACGCCGGCGACGAACGCCTCGATGAGCGCGTCGTACGCCGGGCCACGCAGCCTCGGCGCGCGGTGGCCCACGTAGAGCGGATCGTCGAGCAAGCGCTGATTGTCCGTGCCGACGTCGAGCGACACCGGCAGGGTCAGTGCGGGGTAGATGCCGCAGGCGGCGGTGTACAAAGCGAGCTTGCCGATCGGGATGCCCATGCCCCCAGCTCCCTGGTCCCCGAGCCCAAGGATCCGCTCGTTGTCGGTGACCACGATGAGGCGGACGTCGGAATACGGGGCGTTGCGCAGGAGCTCGGGGATCCGGTCGCGATCCGACGGGGTGATGAAGACGCCCCGCGTCCGGCGCAGGATGTGGCTGAACGCCCGGCAGGCACGTCCCACCGTCGGGGTGTACACGATCGGCAGGAACTCCTCGAGATGCTCCGCGAGGAGCCGGTAGAAGAGGGTGGCGTTGCGGTCCTGGAGCGCGGCGAGACCGATGTAGCGCTCCAGGTCGTCGTCCTTGCGCCGGAGGTGCTCCACCTCCAGGTCGCACTGCTCCACGATGGTGAGCACGCGTTCGGGCAGCAGGCCGTGCAGCCCGAACATGTCGCGCTCCTCCGGCGGGAACGCGAGGTCCTTTGTCAGAAGGCGGTTGCCGAGCAGCGCAGGCCCGCTCACATCGACCGTGGCGGGCCGCCCGGTCGCGAGCGCGTCCAATGGAGCCGGCAGAGACCGCATCGTGAACAGCATTGGCGGCGGCCGATGGAGCCGGCCACCGCCGACATGCCCGTCCTGTTCGTGCCGAATGGCCTGCCTAGGGACGGGCGACCAGCACCCCCACCATGCCGTACGCCTCGTGGCCGGGCAGGTGGCAGATGTAGCGGAACGTGCCCGCCTCGTCGAGCACGATCGTGGTCCGGCGCGTCTCCCCGGCCGGGATCGTGACCTCGGTGGGCCGAGCACCATGGACCGGCTCGGTGCCAGTGCGATGGCGCTCGTGGACCGCGTCGTCGCCCAGGATCCACTCGTGGTCGATCATGTCGCGGTTGCTCAGCACCACCGTCACGGGGACCCCGACCGGCACGGACAGCTCCGACGGCTCGAAGTGCGAGTACCGGATGTCGATCGTCACCTGCGGGTTCCCGGTCGCACCACGAGCCACGGTCCAGGCCGCCGCCGCGCCCGCGATCGCGAGCGCGACGACGATCCCGCCGAGGATCCCGAATTCGGTGCGGCCCACGGCCGGAGCCCTCAGGACGCGACCGGTTGCGGGCGCCACCAAACCAGCAGCAGCGCCCCGCCGACAGCGATCCCAATCAAGCCAAGCCCGAAGATCACCCGCAACGCCTCCATCGGCGTCATGCCCGGCGTCGGGAGCGCCAGCCCGGCGTCCACGTACGACGGAGCACCGGCACCACTCGCGTCGATCGCGAGATCAAAGCCCAACTGGTCGGCGGACGCATCGATGCGGACCTTCGTCAGCCACGCCGACGTGGGTACCCACTCCATGCCCCGGTCGGAGCGCAGGTCGGCCAGCAGCGAATCGCTCGCCGGCTCGTCGTTGAGCAGGGTCAGACCGTTGTCGCCGGTCGGCGCGGGGAGCAGCGCCGGCTTCTGGTCGTTGAGCAGATATACGTCGGCGTCGACCCGTTCCTGGCCCGTCTTGCCGAGCGCCAGGATGCGCAGCGGGACCCACGGGTTGTCGGTCGGGATCGTGACGTGGACCGGCGTGCCGTCGCCGACCGCCTGGCCACGCTCGGCGGCTGCATCGGCGTCGAACACGGCAGCCAGGAAGATCGGCGAGCGCTCGGCGTAGAACTCGAGCACCTCGGGCGCGTCCGGCGGGAGCCGGAACCCGTTCTGCTTCGCCCAGCGACCAACCTCGTCGGCTCCGCCGCGGAGGACCGTGACGTCGAGCGCGTCGATGCGCACCTCCATGAGGACCTCGGCATCGCCGGCGGCGCGTGCCGCCTCGAGGAACACCGCCGCTTCGGGGACCGGCTCGGTCTCGCGGACGAGTCGCTGGAGCGTCCAGTCGCCGCCCTTCTCGACCTTCGAGGGCACGCCGGGGAGTGGCGTCAACGAACCGAACGCCCCGCCGCCACCCGCGAACTGGAACGCGGTGATGTAGTGCTCCTCGCCGTCGTGGTAGCCGGCCAGCGTCGTGGTGCGCAGCAGGTTGACCGCGCCGTTCGGCCCGATCAGCCCGCCGCATGCCAGCACCGGGGCTGCCGCGAGGGCCAGGAGCAGGAGGGCCGCGAAACCCGCCGCCCCAAGGGTTCTCGATCGCTTGGACATCGATCCGTCTCCTGCGCGTCGCGCTTGTCTCCCTGTTGCCCGTCAGACTCGCGAAGCGCCGCGACGGTTCCCTCGGTGGGGTCCCGGTGCGTCCTAGCACCATCGACCGATGGAGCACGCGCCGCGATCTCGGGACACTCGCCCGCATGAACCGCCGAACCGCGCTCGTGGCCGTCCTCGGCCTGTGCCTGCTGTGGCTTGCCGCCCCGGTGACCGCCGCCGCGGCCGACTTTCCCCCGAAGGACAGCGGCTATCACAACTACGCCGAGATGGTGGCCGAGATCAAGGACGCCGAGGCCGACCACCCGGACATCGTCGATGTGTTCTCGATCGGGAAGAGCTACAAGGGTCGCGACATCTGGGCGGCCAAGGTGTCCGACAACGTGGCCGACGACGAGAACGAGCCCGAAATCCTGTTCGACGGCCTGCACCACGCCCGCGAGCACCTCACGGTCGAGCAGACGTTGGCGATCCTGCGCTGGCTGAGCGACGGCTACGGTTCGGACGCAGAAATCACCAAGCTGGTCGATACGCGCGAGGTCTGGATCATCTTCATGGTCAACCCCGACGGCGGTGAGTACGACCTGACCGGTTCGCCGTACCGGCGCTGGCGCAAGAACCGCCAGCCGAACTCGGGGACGACCGCCATTGGCACGGACCTCAACCGCAACTACGGCTATCGGTGGGCGTGCTGCGGGGGCTCGTCGGGCTCGAAGTCCTCCGACACCTATCGCGGATCGAAGCCGTTCTCCGCTCCGGAGACGCGCGCCGTGCGGGACTTCATCAACAGCCGCGTCGTCGGTGGCCGCCAGCAGATCAAGACGGCCATCACCTTCCACACGGCCGGCGAGGAAGTCCTGTGGCCGTACGGCTACACGTTCAGGGACATTCCGTCGGACATGACCGCGGACGACCACGCCGCGCTCGTCGCGATGGGCAAGCGCATGGCGTCATCGAACGGGTACACGCCGAAGCAGTCGAGCTCCCTGTACATCACCGACGGCGACGAGATCGACTGGGCGTACGGCGTGCACCGCATCTTCATGTACACCTTCGAGATGTACCCATCGAAGTCGGTCAACTCCACGATCACGCGCTTCTACCCGCCCGACGAGGTGATCACCCGCGAGACGAACCGCAACCGCAAGGCCGTCCTCTACCTCATCACGCGGGCGAGCTGCGTCTACGCGTCGATCGACAAGGAGCGGACGCACTG
>DASTYU010000162.1:0-14182 GCA_035764655.1 Candidatus Limnocylindrales bacterium | reverse complement strand
CAGTTCACGATGCTCGATTGCCACGATGGGATCCCGGTGCGCCCGGACCTCGACGGGATCCTCGAGCCGGGCGAGATGCTCAGCCTGGCCGAGCACATCGCCCAACGTGGCGGCAATGTCAACCGGATCCTCTCGGACGCGCACGCGGGTGGCGTGGACGTTCATCAGCTCAACTGCACGTACTACGCGGCCCTCGGCGAGGACGACGAGCGATACCTGGCCGCGCGCGCGGTCCAACTGTTCACGCGGGGCGTACCGCAGGTCTATTACGTGGGGTTGCTCGCGGGTGGCAACGACCACGCAGCGCTCGAGCTCAGCGGCGAAGGTCGATCGATCAATCGTCACAACTACTCCGTCGCCGAGATCGAGAGCGAGCTCCGCCGACCAGTCGTGCGTCGGGTCGTCGAGCTCGTCCGCCTGCGCATGACGCATCCTGCGTTCGAGGGGGAGCTGTGTGTCGAGTCGGAGTCGGATTCCTCACTGCGTCTCGGTTGGGAGGGTGGCGACGCCCGCCTGGCGCTCGAGGTCGACCTGCGCCGCGGGAGCGCCACGCTCGTTGACGGCGGGCGACGCGAGGTGATCGCCGACTGGGTACCGTGACCGCGGAAAGCGAGGAGTCACGATGGATCAGCGGGTCGAGTTCGACTTCGAGATCGAGTTCACCAACGGCGGCGGGCTGCAAGGCCAGGCGTTCCGGCTCGACGTCCCGGATGCGGACGTGACCGACGCCTGGATCGCCGATGCACTCGTGCGCGACCTGCGCCTGCTGATGGTTGGCGCCGTCCGGATCACCAGCCGGCGGACCATCCACGAGCCGCACAAGCGAGGCTCCGGGGCGGCGGCAACGGACAGCGCCCCTTCGACGGCCCGTCGGCTGGTCGATCTGAGCCATCCCATCGAGGACGGCATGACGACGTACCCGGGTTTGCCCGTTCCCGAGATCCAGCCCTATCTCACGCGCGAGGCGAGCGTCGAACGGTATGCTCCCGGGGTGACGTTCGCGATCGACGTGCTCACGTTGTGTGGCAACACCGGGACGTACGTCGATAGCCCGTTCCATCGCTACGGCGACGGCCCGGACCTCGCAGGATTGCCGCTCGAGCGGTTGCTCGATGTGCCCGCCGTACGCGTCGACGTCACGGGTGCCGCCACGCGCGCGGTGGACGCGCCCGCGCTGCTCCCCTACGACCTCGCCGGCAAGGCGGTCCTGGTCCACACCGGCTTCGATCGCCATTGGGGCACCGAAGCCTATGGACACGACAACCCGTTCCTGACGGCGGCCGCCGCCGAGCTGCTGGTCCGCGGAGGTGCCGCGATCGTCGGTATCGACTCGCTCAACATCGACGACCCCGCGGACCTGGCGCGACCCGCCCATTCAGGTCTGCTCGGCGCCGGCATCCCGATCTGCGAGCACCTCACGAACCTCGCCGCGATCCCCGTCGAGGGCGCGCTGTTCAGCGCGATCCCGGCGCCGGTCCGCGGCACGGGCACATTCCCGGTGCGGGCCCTGGCGTCGATTCCCGCCTGATTGCCGCTTCAGTTGCCGGTCGGCACGATCCGCGCGAGCGGGATCACCCGCCCGGTCTGCTTCGGATAGTCCGCGAAGTGCGGCAGCGCCTCGACGTGCTGCGTCCACAGCCGATCGCGCTCGGGGCCTTCGCGGATGACCTCCGCGCGAGCGCGGTACGTCGTGTCACCGAACTCGAACTCGACGTCCGGGTGCGCGTCGAGATTGGCGACCCATGACGGCGTGGTCGGCGAACCACCGGCGGTGCCCGCGACGACGTACGCGTCGCCGTCGCGGGAAATCGTCAGGACGGACCGGCGGCGCTCGCCGGTCTTCGCGCCGGTGCTGTACAGGACGATGATCGGATGACCCTTCAGCGGGCCGTGCGAGGGCCGCCCGCCATTCGCTCGCAGGTCGGCGATCAACGCCTCTTCCCAGGCCCCCTCGTCCCAGCCGCTTTCGGCATTCTCAGTGGTGGTCGTGGTGTCGGTCATTCGGGCAGTCCTCCGGTTTTGTTGCTACAGCAACGATGCCATACATTCCCATCGCCGGCCGAAAACGCGACGACCCCGTCCGTCGCAAGCGCATGGCTTTCCCCACCGGACCTGCCGGCAGTGCACCAAATGCGGGTTTCGACCGGTACTTTCGGGTGCTGGCCCAGGAGGTGGCGAGGTGCGGTGATACGTGCAGCAGAGCGGTCCGCACCCGTACCCCAGTAGGGGCCCGCGGACGCTCCCCGATGGAGGTCGCTGCATGGCCGCGCAGCGGTTTGGAGCGCGAGAGGCAGGTGGCCCACGGCCCTAGCCCTCGCCGTCTCATGAGTCCCCGCAGTCACCGCGATCGTTTCTTCATTGTCGTCCGCTGGAGTGCCCTCTGATGGATGCGACATCGCGACCTACGCAGATCTCGCCCGAGCTCGCCGCCGAAGGCGATCGAACCCGGACACGCATGCCCCTCGTCGAGCGGCGAAGGATGACGCTGCCACTCGGGCTGTGGGTGACGACAACCATCGTTGCCGGAGTCGCGGCGCTCGCCTGGACGACCGTGACCCTGCCCCTCGCGCCCGGAATTGCCACCGACGGTCTTTCGCACATCGCCGCCGATGACCGCGTGACCGGGCTGCTGTTCTGGATCGCCATCGGCCTGCTCGGCTCATTCCGCACCAAGGGCTATGACGGGCGCGCCGTCCTGACCTTCCACCTGCCATTCATCGTCGCGGCCATGACGCTCGGCGGACCGGTCGCCGGCGGTTGGGTCGCCGCGATCGCGACGCTCGAGCTTCGCGAGCTCCGCGAGGTGCCCTGGTTCGGCACGCTGAGCAACCACGCCATCGTCGCGCTCGGCGGCGTGGTCGGCGGCCTCGTTGCCGTCGAACTGCGCGCTGCGCTCGGCACCGTCATCGATCCCTCGCTCGCGACCCTCGTCGCCGCGGCCTCCGGCGCGCTCGCCCTGTGCGCCATCGACGTCGCCATGAGCGCGACGACGATCGCCCTCCGCGAGCAGCTCGGCTTCGACGAGCTCGGCGCGGTCTTCAACAGTTCCTTCCGGCAGACCCTCGGCGCCGAGGTCCTCCTCGGCTGGCTGCTCGCGGTCGTCTACGTCGCCATCGCCTGGTGGGCCCCGATCGCCAGCTTCCTGCTCGTTGCCGTCATCTGGCGTGCCAACGACGAGCACGATTTGACCACCCACGATCCCCTGACGGAGTTGCTCAACCGCCGCGGCTTCGAGTCGAGGTTCAACGCAACGCTGCGCCGCGTCCAGCGGGGCCAAGGATTGGCTGCCGTCGTGATGATCGATCTCGACAAGTTCAAGCAGGTCAACGACACGCACCCGATGCGCCACGATGCGGGCGACGAGGTCCTCAAGGAGGTCGCTCGGCGGATGCGTGGGGCGATCCGCTACACCGATGTTGCGGCGCGACGTGGCGGCGACGAGTTCGTCGTGCTGCTCTCGAGCGTCACCGATGCGCGAGCCGCGTACCTGGTGGCAACCCGAATCCACGAGCGGCTGTGCGAGCCGATGACGATCGGTGGCGAGGAGGTCACGATCGGGGCCTCGCTCGGCGTCAAGCTGATCGATGAGGCTGCCGGCCCCAACATCCTCCGGGAAGCCGACCGCGGGATGTACCAGATCAAGGAAGGCGGCCAGGGCGGGGTCTGGATGGCGGCCCCGGCCTGACGGCAACCCTCTCAGGCGAGCGAGCTCGCCCGTCGCCGTCCGGCGGCCCGCAGGGCGACCTCGATGAACGGCCGCAGCCGCGCCGCCACCTCCAACTCGGTCCGCCGGAAGGCCGCGAGCTTCTCCTCTTCCGTTCCGACCACCTCGCTGGGATCGTCGAGTCCCCAGTGGAGGGTGTTCTCGGAACCGGGGAAGACGGGGCACGTGGCCTTGGCGCGGTCGCACACAGTGATCACGTAGTCGAAGCGCTGATCGAGGAATCGGTCGATCGTCTTGCTTTCGGCGTGCGACCAGTCGATACCGGCATCTGCGAGGACGTGGATCGCGAGTGGGTTGACCGCGGTTTGCTCGGTTCCCGCCGACGCGACGTCAAAGTCTTCGCCGCCGTACTCGCGGAGCAGCGCCTCCGCGATCTGGCTCCGCGCACTGTTGTGCGTGCAAACGAACAGCACGCGGATCGGCTCCGACATGGCGCGCTCCCTTCTCACTCGGCCGGCGGCCGCGATCGTGTGCTCGAGATCCAGCAGCTCGCCTTCGAGGCGGTCCAGGTCGGCACGCTGACGAGCAATGGCATCTCGTTGCTGGGCCAGCAACGGGGCGAGATCGGCATCGATCGCTCCGTGCTCGAGGCACAGTCGCGCAAGCCGTCCGGCGTCCTCGGGCCCTAGTCCGAGCCGTCGGAGGGACACCACGAGCCGGACCCGGGCGAGGTCAGTTTCGTCGTACTCCCGGTAGCCATTGGATCGGCGCGCCGGAGCGGGCAGCACTCCGGCCTGCTCGTACCAGCGCACGGCCGACGAAGCCACGCCCGCCCGGCGGGCCAGCTCGGCGATCTTCATGCCGGCACCATAGACCTTCGAGCCACTCGAAGGTCAAGTCAGAGGCGCCTCCTCCCACCATGTATTGACAGATGTCTATGTTTACGAGTATCAATACAGCCAGCGGCCCGTGAGACTTCGCGATCCCGAGGAGGGGTTCCCCGATGACGACCGAAACCATCCACGACACGGTGCGCGAGCACTACGCGGCGGCGGCAGTGCGAGCGACCCAGGGCGAGTCCTGTTGCGGCGAACCGACCACGATCGGGGCGAGCCTGTATTCCGCCCTCGAACGTGACGAGCTTCCCGACACCGCGGTGCTCGCCTCGCTCGGCTGTGGCAATCCCACCGCAGTAGCGGAGTTGCACGAGGGCGAGCGCGTGCTCGATCTCGGGTCGGGCGGCGGCATCGACGTGCTCCTGTCGGCAAAGCGGGTCGGGCCAAGCGGTCGCGCCTTCGGCGTTGACATGACCGACGAGATGCTCGCCCTGGCCCAGCGCAACGCCGCGGAAGCCGGCGCCACGAACGTCGAGTTCCTCAAGGGTCACATCGAGGCACTGCCGCTCCCGGCCGACTCGGTCGACGTCGTGATCAGCAACTGCGTCGTGAACCTTGCGGCCGACAAGCCGTCGGTGTTCCGCGAGATCGCGCGAGTCCTTCGTCCGGGCGGCCGGATCGGGATCAGCGACATCGTTGCCGAGGACCACCTCGATGCCACCCAGCGTGCCGAGCGCGGGTCCTACGCGGGCTGCATCGCCGGGGCGCTGTCGGTGTCCGAGTTCCGCGACGGGCTCGAGGCAGCCGGCTTGACCGACGTATCGATCGCCCGCTCGCACGATGTGGCGGACGGCATGATCAGCGCGATCATCAAGGCCTCGAAGCCAGCCGATGCCCGCCCGCTGATCGACCTGTCCGCCGCGCGCAGCCTGCCGGTCGCGGACGCCGGATGCTGCGGCGGCGGGGGCTGCTGCTGATGCAACCGCAGCGCTCGACCGCTGCGGACTGGCCGGCCGTTCGAGACTTGCTCGTCCGCGTCGACCTTCCACTCGACGGCGCTGAGAAGGCATTCGAGACCGGGCTCGTCGCCGTCGAGGATGATCGCCTCGTCGGGTGCGCCGCCGTCGAGACGTTCGACGGCGCCGCCTTGCTGCGATCGGTCGCGGTGACGCCGCAGCGGCAAGGTTCCGGGATCGGCACATCCCTCGTGCAGGCCGCGGAGGCGCTCGCCAGGCAGGCCGGTGCGGGCGAGATGATCCTCCTCACGGAGACCGCCGAGCCGTGGTTCCAGGCGCTCGGGTACGAGCGCATCGATCGCGCAACCGTCGCTGCGGACGTCGCCGCGTCGGTCGAGTTCGCCACCGCGTGCGCCGAGACCGCGGTTGCCATGCGTCGGTCCCTGGCGTAGGCCGGAGTCGATGCCCTCCGACGTGGGCGCTTCGCGCCCCTCGGCCGCTGCCCGCGATGTTGCGGCGCTCATCCTCGCGGCCGTCTGCTGGGGACTGGGCACCGTTGTCAGCAAGGTCGCGCTCGAGGAGTTCCCACCATTCACGCTGCTGGCCGCCCAGCTCGCCACGAGCGTCGTGGTCCTCTCGCTCCTCCTTCGCCGGCAAGGCGTTCGGTTGTTCGGGCAGGTGCCGCCAATCCTCGGCCGGCTCGGCGTGCTCAACCCCGGTATCGCCTACGCGCTCAGCCTCATCGGCCTGGCGAGCATCACCGCCAGCCTCGCCGTGCTGCTCTGGGCGCTCGAGCCGATCCTGATCCTGGTGCTCGCGGCGGTCTTCCTCGGAGAGCGAATCACCCGAGGCTTCGTTGCACTGACGAGCATCGCGCTGATCGGCATGGTGCTCGTCGTGTATGACCCGGGAGCCGGCGCGAGCCAGCTGGTCGGCGTGGCGTTGACCGTTGCCGGGGTCGCCTGCTGCGCGGCCTACACCGTGATCACACGACGCTTCATCCCGGGCGCCGATGACACCAGCCGGGTCGTCCTCTCGCAACAGGTCCACGCACTCGCGTTCACGATCCCTGCACTCGTCGTGGTGGCCGCGCTGGGCTTCGCCGTCGTTCCAACCACGTTCAGTGCCGTCGGGCTCGCGAGCGCGCTCATGTCCGGCATCCTGTACTACGCGGCTGCCTATCTGCTCTACCTGGGCGCGCTTCGGCGCGTGCAGGCATCGCTCGCGGCCTCCTCCTTCTACCTGATCCCGGTCGTTGGCCTCACCGCCGGCGGCCTGCTGCTCGGTGACCGGCTCGAGCCGTACCAGTGGGCGGGGGCCGTGCTCGTCATCGGCGCCGTCATCGGGATCCTGCGCGGATCGAGCAGCGCGGCGCCCATCGCTTCCCCGGCGACGCGCGATGATGACCGCGTGCCGCGCACGGATGGCGAGCAAACGCTCACCGCATGAAGCCGCTCACAGGTCGACGCGCCAGAGTCGGCTGTTGTTGAAGTCGGTTGCCCACAGCGTGTCGCCGGTCACGAAGGGAAGCAATGCGTTCCCTGGCACGGGGATGGTCCGGCGGGCGGCGCCGGTCACGAGATCGAGCTCGGTCACGCCCTCGCCCTCGGTCGTCAGCCATGCGCTGCCGTTCGCGAATGCGATCACCCTGACGCCCGGATAGTCCAGCGAGGCGATCGTTCTGCCGGTCTCGGGATCCACGCGCAGGAGGCCGCCAGGCATCTGCACCCACAACGTTTCGCCGTCGAACGCGAGGGCCTCCGTCCGTGCACTCGCACGAATCACCGCAATGACGCAACGTGCCCGCTGGTTGGATCTATCTCGGGCCGGATTCCGGCGCAGTGAACTGCGCCGTTGCCTGTTGCGCATACAGGTGCATGTCCTCATGTAGGTCACCGGCTGCGTTCCTCGCATTCCTGCTCTTCGTTGCCGGCTGTGCCGCGCCGATCGCGGACGCGCCTGACCCAACGGGCCCTCCAACCACCCCGTCGACGGGCGCTGGTCCGCCAGCCAGTCCGCCGCCGCGCTCCCAATCCGCAATAGCAGAAACGATCGAGCGGCTGCAGGCAGCGATCGATGCGAACCCGTCCGATGCCGCGGCCCAGCGCGACCTCGGCTTCGCCCTGCTCCAGCGCGTTCGCGAGACGGCCGATCCGGCCCTGTACGCCAGGGCCGAGGCGGCATACGAGCGGGCGCGCGCACTCGACCCTGACGACGCGCTCGTCCTCGTCGGTATCGGCAGCCTGCACCTTGGCAAGCACGAATTCGCTGCAGCGCTGGAATCGGCCCGGCGGGCGATCGTCATGGCGCCGCGGCTTGCCGTGGCCCGCGCCATCGAGGTCGACGCGCTCGTCGAGCTCGGGCGGTATGACGAGGCAGACGGTGCGGCCGCGGAGATGCTCGCCCTCGTCTCGGATCTGACGACACTGTCCCGCGTGTCGTACCTGGCGGAACTGCACGGGCAGCTCGACGTCGCTGTGACGGCGATGCGGCAAGCAACGACGTCAGCGGGTGCCGCCCCTGAAAACCTGGCATTCACCCATGCCCAGCTCGGCAACCTGCTCGTCTACGCGGGCGACCCGGCGGCGGCCACAACGGAATACGACCGGGCCCTCGAGCTGGTACCGGGCCATGCGCCGGCGCTGGCCGGTCATGGCCGCCTGGCAGTGGCCGCCGGCCGACTCGATGAGGCGATCACCCGTTTCCGGCAGGCGGCCGACTTGGTGCCCCTGCCCGAGTACGTGATCGCACTGGCCGACGCGCAGGCGGCCGCGGGTCGCGCGGACGACGCCGCGCACAGCATCGAGCTTGCCCGCGCCGAGATCCAGCTGTTCGAGGCCACCGGCGTCACGGTCGATCTCGACCTGGCCCTCTTCGAGGCCGATCACGGCGACCCGAAGCGTGCCCTCGCCTTCGCCGAGACCGCCTACGCCGAGGCGCCGAACGTCCGTGCCGCCGACGCGCGCGCCTGGGCGCTGCACCGGCTCGGTCGCGACGACGAAGCGCGCGTCTACGCCGACGAAGCGCTGCGGCTCGGCTCTCGCGACCCGCTGCTCCGTTTCCACGCGGGCGCGATCGCTGCCGCCCTCGGCGACGACGCAGCCGCGCGGCGCGACCTGGACCTGGCGCTGTCGACCGACCCCGGCTTCTCGGCGACGCACGCCGCCGAGGCGCGCCGGCTCCTGGAATCGCTCGGCGACTGACCCGAGTCATCCAATCGCCGCGCTGCGGCGCATACCCCACGACAGCGCAGGACGGTGGTCGCGACCCGCCCTTCGGCTGCACCAGTCGCGGCAGACCCCGGGAACGTCGTGGATCTGCCGGCCCGCACCTTTGGAGGTACCAGTCACCGTGGCAACACGTTCAAGGGCCGTCGGCATCGCCGGGGCCTTCCTCATCGCAGCGACGTCGGTCGGAGGCGTCGTGGCGTCCAGCCACCGGGAAGCTCCGGCCATCGCCACAGACCCGGGCGCGGACAACACGGACCTGTACGCGTTCGTCAGCCCCGACGACCCGGACAGCCTGACCATCATCGCCAACTACGTGCCGCTCGAAGAGCCGGCCGGTGGACCGAACTTCTTCCCGTTCGACCCCCAGGTCAAGTACGAGATCAAGGTCGACAGCAGCGGCGACGGCAGGAGCGACGTCACCTACTCGTTCCGCTTCTCGACGAAGCGGACCGCCACCAACTTCGCCGGCATCCCGACGTTCCTGTACAACGACGGGCCGGTCACGGAGTTGAAGGATCCGAACCTCCTCGTCCGCCAGACGTATGACCTGTGGCGGAACGGGGACAAGATCGCGGACAACGTGCCGGTCCCGCCGGTCAACATCGGTCCGCGGTCGACGCCCGACTACGCGAACCTGGCGGCTGCTGCCGTCAAGACGCTCGGCGATGGCACCAAGGTGTTCGCGGGCCAGCGCGACGACGCCTTCTTCGTCGACCTCGGGTCGATCTTCGATCTGGCCGGCCTGCGACCCTTCAACGAGCTCCACGCCATCTCGCTGCCGGCCGCGCCGGGCATCGACGATGTCGACGGCTTCAACACCAACTCGATCGCACTGCGGGTGCCGCTGCAGAAGCTGACCAAGGATCATCGGCTGCCAAGCGGACCCAACGACCCCGACGCCGTTGTGGGCGTGTGGGCGACCGCCAGCCGCCAGAAGTATCGGACGCTCAACCCGGACGGCTCGATGTCGGCATGGGGGCCGTGGCAGCAGGTCTCGCGGCTCGGCAACCCGCTGATCAACGAGGTGATCATCCCGACCACCAAGAAGGACTACTGGAACAGCCAGAAGCCGTGGAAGGACTCCCAGTTCGCGAAGTACTACCTCGCGCCCGAAGTCACCGCGGTGGCGAATGCGCTGTACGACGCACTTGACACCCCGGCGACGTCGAACCGCGCCGATCTCGTGGCCATCCTGCTGACCGGCATCGACATCCCGGACTCGGCGACGGTTCCCGGCGGTCTCCGGTTCACTCGCACCGGCTCGACTCAGGCCGACATGCTTCGCGTCAACACCGGCATCAAGCCGAATGCCGCGGGAGCCTGCGTGTTCGGTGTGGATGGTGGGGGGGCGCCCAGCCGGCTCGGAGCCATCGACGGCGACCTGTGCGGCTTCCCGAACGGCCGTCGTCTGCTCGACGACGTGACCGACATCGAGCTCCGCGCCCTCGTCGAGGGCTACGGGCCAGTCCTCAACGCGGTCCTCGGCGTACCGAACCGCTCACCCAACAACATGCTCGGCGACGGTGTCGATGCCAACGACCTGCCGTTCCTGACGAGCTTCCCGTACATCGGGACGCCGCACCAGGGTTACGAGCACAGCCACGAGCACGGTCCGACGGTCAACTAACGCGATTCGGACATACGGAGCGGCCTGGGCCTGGCCCGGGCCGTTCTGATTCAGGCGCTGATGGCCATGCCCTCCGGAACGCCGTGGTGACGTTCCGCTTCGCTTGGTTCGCTCCATCCGCGGAGACTGCCCCGCCACAGGGCCCGCTCGTGGAACCGGCCCGCCCGGTCGATATGGTCCAGGCCGCCGGCCGTGACGAGCACCTCGAGCAGCGGGGCCAGCTGCGACCCGTACACGTGCATGCAGGGCTCCGGGCGAACGCCGGGCCACGAGTAGCACGACACGACTGTTCGACGGACGTCCGTCGGGATCTCCGGCGGGAGGCGGTCCCACGCCGGATCGTCGGGCGCGAACTCCCACTGGTCGAGGCTGCCCTGCGGGATCCCCTCGATGCCTCGAACGACGCGCGGCTCGACATCGAGCAGGTACGGGTCGACCGAGAGATCGCACACCACCGCGTGCTCGGGCAGGAGTCCCAGCCAGGCGTTTGGGATGAGCGGCTTGGACGGGTCACGTCGGGCGGTGGCGTCAACCAGGATGTCGGTCACCGGGAGGCGCGCCGCGAGGTATTGCGCGTCGGAGGTCAGGTTCCTCCCGGCGGTGACGACCTCGACGCCCGGTAGCCCCGCCCGTGCGAATGCTTCGTTCCGTGCCTCATCACCGTACTTCGTGGCGAATTCGACAGCATGCCGGCCAACGCGGCCGGCACCCATGATCAGGACCTTGACGGTCGACCGCCGCGGTCCCGCCAGCTCGGGCCATGTCCGTTCGAGCGCAGCGAATGCCGCCCCGATCCCGTTCCAGGCGACACTGCGCAGGTTCTCGACCAGTCGAGCTCCGTCGTCGTCACGAATCAGGTCGAGGCTGACCGCGTCGATCCCCAGCTCGTGCAGCAGGCGGACGCGCGCGGGACGCGTGGCGAAGTGGAGCATCGACACGAGGATCGAGCCGCGTCGCAGCAAGTCGTACCTGCCGTCGGGCGCGCGAAGCACCACGACGATGTCCTGGCAGTACGCATCCACCTCATCGGTGACGACGACGTTCGGGGACAGCATGCTGTAGTCGACGTCCGTCATGCCCATCCCCGACCCGATCCCGCTTTCGACGTGGACCTCGCAGCCAGTCGCCGCCAGCAGGCCGATCAGGGGCGGCAGGAAGTCGCGGCGTTCGCCGGGCTCGCAATGCATCCGCGGAAAGCCGACAGTCACCTGGCCGTAGCTGGACATGACGTACCCTCCGGGACGCACCACCCAAGTCAGCTCGCGTGCTCAGGGTCCACGCTCCTGAGACGGCTGCCATCTGCCGTCCGACCCCGGCCAGTAGGGTCCAGACGGCCTGAGAAGTCTTGCTCAGCGTTCGCGGAAGATCGCGTCGTGCTCCCGGACGTGGTCGTCGACGTGCAGGGCGACATCGCTCCCCGGTTCGGCGCGCTCAACCTTGGCGTGCTCCACCTCCATCGAGGTGACGTCCTGGACGAGATCCGTCGTGTGGCCGTGGATGTGGATCCGGTCGCCGACGGCCAGCGGCTCGTTCAGCGTGATCGCCGCGACCGACAGGTGGCCGTAGTAGTGGGTGACCTTGCCGATCGCGTCGCCAGGATCATGGTCGGCCGACATCTGACACCTCCCCTTGGCATCCAACAGTACCCCCAACGCCAGCTCGCGGCCGCCTCAGTGCGGGGGACTGGCCGGTACGACGATCTCGCCGCCGATGATGTCATTGCGCAGTCCATCGAGCTTGGCGGAGACGTCATCGATGAACCCGCCGCTCGTCGAGAGCTCCACCCCTCCTTCTGCGAGCCCGAACGACTTCGTCCCAGGCGTCAAGGTCCCGCCCGCGTAGTCGGCAATCGCCGAGTAGATCGCACGGTCGAGTCGCTTCCCAACCGAGGTCAGGATGTGCGATCGCCACGCGCTCGAGTCCTGGCCTACTGGCGCCTGTATTCCGCTGTCGACCACCGCGACATACGCATCGGTGTCCACGCCGATCGCCCACAAGCGGCGTCCCAGAGGCTCGGATGCGCTCGCCGCTGCCTCGAAGACGCCCCTGCTCGAGGTGCCCGCCACCGCGAAGATGACGTCGCACCCGTCGCCATACAGCCGGGCGGCAGTGGTGGCGCCGAGTTGTGGGCTCGTGAAGGCGCTCGTGTCACCGACGGGGGTCAGATAGGCCGAGCGCACGTCGATCGCCGGGTCCATGCGCCGTGCCCCGGACTCGAAGCCTGCGCGATAGGCGTCGATGAGAGGGAACTCCCAGCCGCCGATGAAGCAGATGCTCCTGGTGCGGCTCTTCAGCGCGGCCGCGGCGCCGGCGAGGTAGCCACCCTCCTCGGACCTGAAGGTGATGTTCGTGACGTTGTTCGGCGGCGCGTTCAGCGCCTCCCACGTGACGTACTGCGTGCCGGGGTGGTCGCTTGCGACGGCGAATGTCGGCTGCTCCGCAAGGCCCCCAATGCCTACCACGACAAGCTCCGCCCCGTCGTCCGAGAGCCGGCGGAGCTCAGTCTCCACCTCGGCCGTCCCCACGCTGACCGTCGTGACATCGGCGCGAAGCCCGAACTCCGCGACGGCGCGCTCGAAGCCTTCGGCGGCCATGTCGCCGAACCCCACGTCGCCCGTGCCCGTGAACAGCAGCACGACGTCAGGCGTCCCGCTGTCCTGCGCGCCCAGGAGCCCGACCGTGACAACGGTTGTCAGGGCGATCGCCGCCGGCAGCGCCCAGCGCTTCGAACGTGCCCGTCGAATCCCAGGCGGCTCGCGCATCTGATCGAACTCGTCACCCAGGTCAGACGCTTCGAGGTCTGGATCGTGGCGGAGGATCCGTTCGTAGATCTCGCGGAGCGAGGGCGATGGATCCACGCCCAGCTCAACCGACAGCAGAGTCCGGAACTCCTGGTAGGCGCGGAGCGCCTCAGGCCGGCGGCCCGCCCGGTTGAGCGCGAGGAGCTGGAGCTCCCGCAAACGCTCCCGAAGCGGATCCGTCCCGATCGCCTCATCGAGCGACGCGAGCGCCGCCGTGTCATTCCCGAGGGAAATCTGCGCACTGGCTGACACTTCCAGCGCATCCACGCGCAGCGCCTCGAGGCGGCGGATCTCGTCCTGGGCGAATTCCTCGTACGCGAAGTCGGACAAGGCGGGCCCGCGCCACAGTCCGAGCGCCTCGCGGATTGACGAAGCCGCCGCGGCGGCGTTGCCGTCGTCGAGGAGCCGCCTCCCTTCGGCCACCAGCTGATCGAAACGATGCGCGTCGATCGTTTCCGGATCGGCGTGAAGCACGTACCCGGGCGGCCTCGTTTCGATGACCGAGCCGCCGCCGACGCGGTCGAACTCCTTGCGCAGCTCGGACACATAGATCTGGATCGAGTGGGCCGCCGTGCGCGGGGCGTACTCCCCCCATACGAGATCGATCAGGCGGTCTGTCGGGACGAGCTCACCGGCGTGCAGCAGCAGGAGCGCCAGGATGGCGCGCTGCTTCGGCGGCCCGAGCATGACGACCTCGCGGTCGTGCTGGGCCTCGAGCGCTCCGAGGATCCGATACTCCACCGGCCCGTTCCTCGTTTCACGTCAGTGAAGCGGTTGGAAGCGCGTGAGGGCAGGGCCAGACGTCCCGATCCGGTGTGCGCCGACCTTCATAGAGCGCTCCTAGAGCGGCCTCACCCAGCCTGTATCGGCGTCTCGCTCGGAAAGGAGACCGTGCGATGGTCAACCCACTTCGGGCCGCAGCGCTGCTCGTGGCCCTCCTCCGCCCCGGGGCTGCGATCCCGGCCGCTGCGGCTGATCCCGTCCGGCCCTTCCGTGGCACGACGACGAGCGCGGACAGCTACGGACCTCCGACCTGTCCTGGTGCCAGTTGGCAGTACGCCAGCGCCG
>DASTYU010000161.1:0-3921 GCA_035764655.1 Candidatus Limnocylindrales bacterium | reverse complement strand
GACGTCTGGGGCGTCCGGCTACCTCGCCTACTTCGGCGCGCGCGCGGCCCCAGCCGGGACGACCTGGTACGCGTACGACCTGGGCACGTGGCGGATCTACGCGCTCGATTCGAACTGCTTCGTGGTGGGCTGCGACCCGGGCGGCGCGCAGTACGAGTGGCTCCAGGCCGACCTGGCGGCGAATCCGCGACCATGCGTCCTGGCCTACTGGCACCACCCGCGGTTCAGCTCCGGGCAGCACGGCAACGATGCCGAGGTGGCGCCGTTCTGGGACGCCCTGTACGCGGCCGGTGCCGAGGTCATCGTCAACGGCCACGATCACGATTACGAGCGCTTCGCGCCGCTGGCTCCGTCCGGGGAGGCGGACCCGGAACGGGGGATCCGCCAGATCGTCGCCGGGACCGGTGGCGCGGCGCTGCGCGACTTCGACGAGGAGGATCCGAACAGCGAGGTCCGCCAGGCATCGACCTACGGCGTGCTCCGGCTCGACCTCCATCGGGGCTCGTACGACTGGCAGTTCATCCCGGTCGCGGGCGGCTCCTTCACGGACCAGGGGAGCGGAACGTGTCACTGACGTCGTTCGGACCGGAGTGGTCGGCGTCCCTTCGGCGCGGCAGCGAGCGCGAGCTCGAGACATGGCTGGCGTTGGCCCTCGCCCTGGCCGATATCGCCGACGGGATCGCGATGGGCGCCTTCCGGCGTGACCTGGAGATCTCGACCAAGCCGGATCGAACCTTTGTGACGCAGGCGGACCGGGCGATCGAGGAGGAGCTCCGGAGACGGATCACGGATGCCTTCCCCGGTCACGGTGTCGTGGGCGAGGAGTTCGGCACGAGCCAGCCGGATGCCGCCGTCCGCTGGTATCTCGATCCGATCGACGGTACGCATAACTTCATGCGCGGCGTGCCGGTGTTCGGGACGCTGCTCGGCATCGAGCGGGACGGTGAGCTGCAGGTGGGCGTTGTCAGTGCGCCGGCGCTCGGCAGTCGCTGGTACGCGCGGCGGGGCCGGGGAGCGTGGGCGGTCGACACCGGTCGAGTCGCGACGGAACCGCCGCGGCGGATCGCGGTCTCGAAGGTGTCGGCGCTCGCCGACATGGCATTGCTCTACGGCTCCGCCCGGGACGTGGCGTCGAGCGGCAAAGCGCCCGGGTTCGAGGCGCTCATCGGCGACGTCTGGCGCGACCGCGGCTACGGCGACTTCTGGGGCTACATGCTCGTCGCCGAAGGCGCCGCGGAGGCCATGGTCGAGGCGGACCTCAGCGCGTGGGACCTGGCGGGGCCACTCGTCGTCGTCGAGGAAGCCGGCGGCCGGATGACGACCTTCGACGGCGTCCGCTCCATCCACGAGCGCAGCGCCTTCGCATCAAACGGCCTCCTCCACGAGGAGCTCCTCGCGCGATTGCATACCGCGTAACCGAAGGAAGGCGGCTCCCGGCCGGTGCGTCGGTGGCCCGGACGGGGCCCGTGCGCTCGCCACTCTCCAACGGTGACCTGCTCGAATGGTACGCGGCGGTCTAAGGGAAGAATCTCGCTTACGGCCTTGTACGTGTCCTTCGACAGTTCGTCGCAGACGTCTTCGCAACTGCCATGCCGCCAGCAGCGGCGACTGCAGTAAGGACGAAGCCAAGTTCCGGTCCTCCGCCAGCAGGCCCGCTGTAGGCGAGTCGCTGGGATCGGACGGCAAATATCGGCGTATCCGCGAGAGCGTCCAGTAGTTGGGCAACGTCGGAGTGGCGAAGGTCTTCGGCGAATCCGACCTCGACTGCGGCTTCGTAGTTCAACTCTATTTGCCATCGACGGTACACGACGGCGTCCCGTCCCTTGCGTGCCCGTCGGTGTCCCGAGCCTCTCGGGGGACTCGTGAAGCGCTATCTGCGCTTGCTGGCTCGGCGGCCGGCGAGGATCGCAGCGATCAGCCCAGCCGCGGCCTCGGCCGCGCCGATCACAAGGGCCGCCACGACGAGCATCACTCCGAACACCATCCGCACGACCCAGCCCTGCGGACCCGGGCGGTCCAGGCTCAATGACGGCGTCGTCGTTGAGCCGGCCATCCCGGCGGCGTGCTCGAACGGCTCCGTGAGTGTGGCCACGAGGTCCTCGTCGAGCAGGTCGTCCATCACCGCCGCCACTGCGGCGTTCTCCGCGGCAACAACGAGCCCGAGCCGATCTCTGGTCGTGCCCAGCGATCGACCCCAGTTGAGTCCGGCCCAGGTGGGGTCGTACGCGTGGCGGTTGTACGCGGTCACAACAGCATCTCGAGCGCGCTGCCGCGCATCGTCGACGAGCGCCGTTCGTCCTGCCTCCGCGGCTACTCGATCGACGGTCTCCAGCAGTGCGGCCCGTTCCTCCGGATCCGGGACGGGCAGCGCGATCAGCCGGAGATCCTCGAGGTCGAGCCGCTGGAGGCGGGCGATGAATGCATCGAGGCGGGCGCTAGCTTCATCCACGTCGGTCATCGGGGCCTGAGGTGCGCCTGTTCCTGCCATTTACGCGTGAGGTGCGTACTAGGCGAAGGAGGAGCAGTCGAATCGATCGATTTCCCGTCAATTACGAGTGGCATGCGTAGATGACCGCGAAATGGACCGATTCGGAGGTGTGGCAAGCCGCGAGTCGTGTCTAGCACGCACTGGGTGCGTAGATGACAGAAATGCGATCAGGCATCGGCCGCGACCAGGCTCTCCTCCAAAATCGCCAGCGCGAGATCGACCTCTTCGGGCGTCGTTACGAGAGGCGGAATGATCCGGATCACGTTGACGTAGGTGCCTGCGGTCAGCAGGAGCAGGCGACGCTCGAACGCCGCCGCCTGGACCCGCTTCGTCAAGTCGGGGTCCGGGACGCGGCCGTCGCCCACCCCGGGCTTGATCAGCTCGATCGCCAGCATCAGGCCCAGCCCGCGCACGTCGCCGATCGACTGGTGGCTCGCCGCCAGCCGCCGCAACCCCGCCAGGAACTGCGCGCCGCGCTCCCGCGCGTTCGCGAGCAGGCCTTCTTCCTCGATCACGTCGAGGGTGGCGAGCGCCGCCGCGCATGCGACCACGTTCCCGCCGTACGTTCCGCCGTGGCTTCCCGGCTTGAGCGCGGCCAGCAGCTCGGGCCGTGCCAGGATCCCGGACAAGGGCAGCCCCGATGCGATCCCCTTGGCCATGACCACGATGTCCGGCTCGACGTCCCAGTGGCGGACCGCGAAGAGCTCGCCGGTCCGCCCGAACCCGGTCTGGATCTCGTCGGCCGCGAGCAGGATCCCGTGCTGCCGCGTGATCTCGCGGAGGCGCGGCAGGAAGCCCGGCGGGGGAACGATGTAGCCGCCCTCGCCGATGACCGGCTCAACGATGATCGCCGCCACCTTGTCCGGGTAGACGAGCTGGTGGAACAGCAGGTCCAGCCGCTCCTCCCAGTCGCAGGTGCACGCGGACGGATCGTGCGCGCCACCGGCCGCCCGGTAGCAGTACGGGTAATCAGCGTGGTACACGGACCCGGGCAGCGGTTCGAACGCGCCGCGGTAGACGTCCTTCGCCGCGGTCAGCGCCATCGCCTGGGCGGTGCGCCCGTGGAAGGCGAAGCGGAACGCGATGATCGCCGGCCGGCCCGTCGCCGCCCGTGCCACCTTCACCGCGGCCTCGACCGCCTCGGCGCCTGAGTTGGCCAGGAATGCCTGCCACGGTCCGCCCGGCAAGAGTCCCGACAGCCGCTCGTACAGGCGCAGCCCCGGTTCGTGGTAGACGATGTTCTGCTGGCCGTGGAGCAGCTTGGCCGCCTGCGCCTGGACCGCGGCGACGACCCGCGGGTGCGCATGGCCCGTGTTCGTCACGCCGATCCCGGACGTGTAGTCGAGGTAGCGCGCGCCGTCGGTCGTCACCAGCCACGAGCCCTCCCCGCGATCGACGGTCAGGTTCGTGATGCGGCTCCAGACCGCCGGCAC
>DASTYU010000160.1:0-6316 GCA_035764655.1 Candidatus Limnocylindrales bacterium | reverse complement strand
TGGGTCGCGGCGCGCCTGTGGTGGATGCTGGACGACCTCGGCCATGAGCGGGTCGTCGTGCTCGATGGTGGCTGGCCGGGCTGGCTGGCCGCCGGCGGCCCAGTCTCCACCGGCGCTCCCGGCTTTCCGCCCGCCCGGCTGCACGTCCGGGATCGTTGGACGCGCGTGATCGACCTGGACGGACTGCGCTCGCGCCTGGGCAACGTCGTGTTGCTCGACGCGCGTGGCGCGGCCCGCTACCGCGGCGAAACCGAACCGATCGACGCCTACCCGGGCCACATCCCGACGGCGCGCAGCGCGCCGACCGACGCGAACCTGGCGGCATCCGGGACGTTCCTGCCGGCCCCCGAGCTGGCCGCCCGGTACGCGGCCCTCGGCGCCGGCGGCTCGGCGGGCGAGGTCGTCACCGCGTGCGGCAGCGGCGTGTCCGCGTGCCACACCGCACTCGCCATGCGGATCGCCGGGTTGCCCGCTCCCCTTCTGTATCCGGGCTCCTACAGCGACTGGTCCCGCCACGGCCTGCCCGTGGTCACCGGCCCGGAGCCCGGTTCCGCGTAGGAGAACCTCGTCGCTCCAAGCTCTCCCGCAAATCCTTCCAATGAAGCGGAACCATCGCCACGATCTAGCCAAGTCGAGGAAGCCCTCTTCCGTCGAACTCGACCGTCGGCCGGCCGACCTCGGTCCCCGCCAGCCAAGCCGTGATGACGCCGTGCCGCTCGCGCGAGATGCGATAGATCAGCGCCCGCCGATCAACAAATGAGCGATACCGCTCGACCAGTCCGGCCTCGCGCAGCAGCCGGAGCTGCCGGCTGACGGCCGGCCGACTGAGGCCGATCTCGCGCGCTAGCGTCGTTGGACGATGCGGGCGGATGGCCAGGAGCGCGATCATTCGCCGCCTTGTGGGGTCCGCCAGGAGTTCGATCCCGTGGGCTGCTCGCTTGGGCATCGGCGGATGATGGGTGCCTGCCCTGCACTGCGGCTCAATCGCGCCTTCTCTCGGTACTTCCGCTTCAGCGGAAACAGTTGCGGGGTGGCCCGGGACCGATGCGCTTCGCCAGCCCTGTCGATTTCGAGCGAGGCCGTTCGTTGTCCTCGTGACGGCGGCCGAGATGACCGCCAACCAGGAGGGCCATCGATGGGCAGCAATCACATCGTCCATGCCGAGGTCGTTGGCAAGGACGGCACGAAGATCCAGCAGTTCTTCTCAGACCTGTTCGGCTGGTCGCTCGATACGAACAACCCGGGCGGGTACGGAATGTCGGACCCGACATCGACAGGCGTCGCATTCGGGGCGGGCGGCACGCCGGACGGCTCGAACGGCCACGTCACGTTCTACGTGTCGGTCGACGACCTCGACGCGACGATCGATCGGGTCCAGGCGCTGGGCGGCACGATCGTGATGCCGAAGTACTCGCCGGCGCCCGGTGTGGCGCTGGCCCTCGCCGCCGACCCTGAGGGTCACGTTCTGGGCCTGACCCAGGCCTGAATCAAACGGCCCGGGCTCCTTGGGGGGAAGCCCGGGCCGTCGTGTGTCGATCTACTCCAGGTAGTCCTTGAGCTTCCGCGAGCGCGACGGGTGGCGCAGCTTGCGCAGCGCCTTCGCCTCGATCTGGCGGATCCGCTCGCGGGTCACGTTGAACTCCTTGCCGACCTCCTCGAGCGTGCGAGCACGTCCGTCCTCGAGGCCGAACCGGAGCTGCAGCACGCGCCGCTCGCGGCCGGTCAGCGAATCCAGCACCGCCTCCACCTGCTCCTTGAGCAGCTGGTGGGATGCCGCCTCGGCCGGCGCCAGCGCCCCGCGGTCCTCGATGAAGTCGCCGAGGTGGGAGTCCTCCTCCTCGCCGATCGGCGTCTCCAGCGACACCGGCTCCTGCGAGACCTTGATGATCTCGCGGACCTTCTCGGGCGTGACCTGGACCTCCTGGCCCTTCGACATGGCCTCGGCGATCTCCTCGACCGTCGGCTCGCGTCCGAGCTCCTGGAGGAGCCCGCGCGAGACGCGGATCAGCCGGTTGATCGTCTCAACCATGTGGACCGGGATGCGGATGGTCCGCGCCTGGTCGGCAATGGCCCGGGTGATGGCCTGGCGAATCCACCACGTGGCGTACGTGGAGAACTTGAAGCCCTTCTCGTAGTCGAACTTCTCGACCGCACGAATGAGGCCGATATTGCCTTCCTGGATCAGGTCCAGGAACGACATCCCGCGGCCGATGTACTTCTTGGCGATCGACACCACGAGGCGCAGGTTGGCCGAGGTCAGCTGCTCGCGGGCGTCGCGGCCGATCTCGACGATCGTGCCCGTCCGGTCGCGCAGCTTGGTGTTGAGCGGCACCTCCGGGTCGAATCCGAGCCGCTTCAGCAGCTCGGCGTCGTTGCCGCCGGTGATCCAGCGCTCGAGCGCCGGGAATGCAACCTCGTCGCGGGTCCAGTCGTAGATGGCCCGCAGCCCGGGGTTGTCGCGGGCGTCGAGATCGCCATGGACCGCCAGGTACGCCCAGTCGAGCAACGGCAGGAAGGTGTCCGGCGCCGGCGCGTCGGTGTATGCGGACAGGAGTTTGCGCGCCTCCTTGAGGCGGTCCTTGGTCGACTCGACCTGCGCATCCCGGCCGGCCTTGATCAGGTGGAAGTCGGGCGGCGCGACGAGCAGGTTCTTCGCCCCCCTCGCCGAGATGGCCTTGCGCACCATCTCGTGGGCTTCGTCGCCGAACGGCAGCCGGTGCTGCGGCTTGGTCGTGCGCGTCTTGTGCTCGGTGTCATGGAGCGTCCACTCGTGGAGCGACACCATCGCCTTCCACGGCTCCTCGACCATCTGCTCCCCGAGCTCGATGGCCTTGGCCAGGACGACCTCCTCCTCGGCGGTCAGCAGGGCGACCTTGCCGATCTCCTTGAGATACATCCGGACCGGGTCGTCGATGCCGATCATGTCGGCCGACAGCGCCTCGAGCTCCTCGGCCGTCGGCTCCTCGACCTCCTTCGGGTCGAGCTTGGTCGGGCCTTCGGCGGGCAGCCGGGAACCGGGCGCCGCCACGCCCCCTTCGCCGACGACGACCTCGACCGTGTCCTCTTCCTCGGCCTCGTCCTCGAGACCGACGGGCATATCCAGATCGGCGTCTTCGTCGTCGGTGTCTTCGTCTTCTTCGGCCACCGCGGTCGACGCGCGCGAGGGGCGCAGGCCGGCCAGCTTGGCCTCCTCGAGGTCGGCCTTTGCCCGACGCGGTCGGGTCAGGACGGCCTCGACAAGCTGCTTGTCGAGCGGATCAGTGGGCATGGGTACCTCCAGGTGCCAGGGTGGTCGCGCGACCGTCGATCGAGGGCCGCGTGAGCAATCGGGTTTGTTCGCGACGCCGATCGAGCGATCGACGCGCCTCGTTGATGGTTCTTCGTTCGAGCAGCAGCCGGGCGATGGCATCGCGGTCATCGGCCCGCTCGGCTTCCGCCTGGGCGACCTCGTTGAACTCGCTCCGCTGTCGGAGCTGATCGTCCTCGAGCTCGATCAGGAGCCGGGCAATTTCGTAGTCGAGCTGCGTCCCGGACAGCGTCCGCGGGTCAGGCCCGGACGCCGCGACCAGCGCCTGCGCCAAGGCCACGGTTTCCTCGTCGAGGCCGCGCAGGAGCTCCTCCCAGTTGAACGGCGGATGAACGCCGCGGTCGTCGGCAGCGCGCTGCTCGACGATGGCCCGGTACAGCTCCCGCGCGACGGTGCTCGGGAGCTGGTCGGGCCCGAGCTGATCGGCCACGCGGACCTGCTGATCCGGTACGAGCAGGAGCAGGCGCAGCAGGTGCGTCTCCTCGGGCGTGATCGCGCGGAGGATGTCGCCGACCGGCAGAGCATCGGGGGAGGCCAGCACGGCATCGGCGGTGATCCGGCCGTCCCGGTCACCCCGGGGAGTGGCCGCAAGCCGCCGCTCCAGGACCTGTCGCAGCACGCGCTCCTCGACGCCGCTCACGCGGCGCACCTCCTGGAGCGCCTCGTCCCGCCGGAGCGGATCGGCGATATCGCGGAGGGTCGGCATCACGGCCTCGACGAAGCCGATGCGTCCCGACGACGTCTTGAGGTCGAACCGCTCGGCATGATGGCCGATCAGGTATTCGACGATCGGCTTGGCTGCCGCGATGCGTTCCTGCCACGTGTCGGGCGACTCGCGGACCACCTCGTCGGGATCCTTCCCGTCGGGCAGCCGCACGACCCGCACATCCTCGAGCTTGACCCCCGTTTCCTCCGGCATCTGCTGGAGCTGGCCGATGAGCCCGGCGAGCGCCTGGACGCCGAGCGTGCCGGCTCGTTCACCGGCGGCATCGACGTCGTACGCGAGGGCGATTCGTCGCGCGTAGCGCGTGAGCAGCGCCACCTGGCCCGGCGTGAGCGCCGTCCCGAGGGAGGCGACGACGTTGTCGAAGCCGGCCTGGTGGGCCATCAGCGCGTCGGTGTAGCCCTCCACGATCACGGCCTGCCCGCTCTTGCGAATGGGACCCTTGGCGCGGTCGATCAGGTACAGCGTGCGACTCTTGTCGAAGAGCGGCGTCGCCGGGGAGTTGAGGTACTTCGGCCCTTCGCCCTCGAGCAGCCGCCCGCCCAGCCCGACGGCGTGGCCGTTCTGGTCCCGGATCGGGAACACGACCCGGGCTCGGAACTTGTCGTAGAAGCCCGGTCCGCGCTGGCGCTGCGACGCGAGGCCGACCTCGGCGAGCTCTTCGGCCCGGACATCGCGCTTCGCCCCCAGCTGGGTCACCAGCGTGTCCCAGCCACTCGGCGCCCAGCCGAGCTGGTGTGCGGCGATGGTCTCGTCGGTGAAGCCCCGGTTGTGTAGATAGTCGCGCGCCGTCTCGCCGGCCTTCGAGCCGGTCAAAACGGCGTGGTAGAACGCGATCGCGTGGTCCATCACCTGGCGCAGGCGGGCCCTGCGGGCATCCTCGCGCCGGCTGCGCTCATCGATCTCCACGCCGGCCTTGCCCGCGAGCACGCGGAGCGCCTCCGGGAACGTCAGGCCTTCGCGCTGCATGACGAAACTGAAGACGTCGCCACCGAGCCCGCAGCCGAAGCACTTCCAGCTCTCGCGGGCGGGCGTGACCACGAACGACGGCGTCTTCTCACCGTGGAACGGGCACAGCCCCTTGTAGGTGGTCCCCGCCTTCTTCAGCGTCACCGTCTCGCCGACCACGTCGACGATCGAGAGCTTGTTCTTGACTTCGGCCGCAACGCCGACTGCCAAACACCGACCTCCGGTCCGGCGCCGCTCCTCCGCCGAGCAACGTGCCGAACATGACTGTGGGCCTGTCAAGTCTTGACAGGCCGCGTCGAACAGAAATGTACTCCTTTGAACCCTATTTTGTCAACCCTTTTGTCAATACCCCTGGGGTGTATCCGATGGCTTCCCGAAAGGCGCCGAACAGCGAGACGAGCTCCGGCAGCTGGTAGTGCGCATTGAGCCCACTCGGGTTCGGGAGAACCCATGTCACGGCGTCGCCGATGCGCCGGTCCTGGCGGCCGATCGCCGCGTTCGGTCGTTCGAACGCGATCCGATACGCGGTGACGCCGAGGATGGCGATCGCGTTGGGCCGGAACGCGTCCGCCGTCTCGATGAGTCGACCGGCCCCGGCGATCAGCTCGTCGCTCGGCAGCTCGGCCGCGGTCGCGGTGGTCCGATTGACGATGTTGGTGATCCCGATTCCGAGCGCGAGCAGCTCACCGGGCTCATCCGGAACGAGCTGTCGGGGCGTGAACCCCGCCCGGTGGATCGTCGGCCAGAAGCGGTTCCCCGGTCGGGCGAAATGGCGTCCGGTCGCTCCGGAGTACAGCCCGGGATTGATCCCGACGAACAGGACCTGCAATCCGGGCGCGATGACGTCGGGGATGGCGCGCCCGACCGCTGCCTGCAGGTCCGCCGCGGTCGGCCGGATCACGGGGCGACCAGCGCCGCCTCGCCGGGGCGGAGGACGTGGACATCCGAGTCGGGCGCGAGTCGCCCCGCCGCCTCCGCGAACCGGTCTCCCGGCTGCCGCAAGGGGCCGGTCCACACGCGGTGGAGCCGGCGCGGGTAGAGGGTGCCCCAATGGATCGGTACCGCGGCGGCCGCCCCGATCTCGGCAAGAACCGCCGCCGCTTCCTCGGGCCCGAGGTGGCCGGGTCCGAGGTGCGGTCCCCACGTCCATACGGGCAGCAGGGCGACGTCCACGCCGCCGCTGAGCTCGCGCATCTCTTGATACCGCCCGGTGTCCCCCGCGAACCACACCCGTGTCGAGTCACCCACCACGAACCCGAGCGGCTGGGCGCGCGGCGCGCCGGGCGCGATCCAGTGCTTGGCCCTCGTCGCATGCA
>DASTYU010000159.1:0-2423 GCA_035764655.1 Candidatus Limnocylindrales bacterium | reverse complement strand
CTGCCGCAGGCAGGCCAGCCCGGCCTTCGATTGCTGTCCCGCGTCGGCGTCGTCGAGCCGACCTCGCTTGACGACTACCGCGCGCACGACGGCTTCACCGCCCTCGAACGGGCTCGTGCGCTTGGCCCGCAGCAGGTCATCGAAGAGGTGACCCGGTCCGGGCTCATGGGTCGCGGTGGCGCGGCGTTCCCCACCGGTCGCAAGTGGGCAGCGGTCGCTGCCCAACCGGCCCAACCCCACTACGTCGTGTGCAACGCCGACGAGTCCGAGCCCGGCACGTTCAAGGACCGGGTGCTGATGGAAGGCGACCCGTTCGCAGTCGTCGAGGCGATGGCGATCGCGGCGTTCGCCGTCGGGGCCGACAAGGCGTACCTCTACATCCGGGGCGAGTATCCGCTGGCCGAAGCCCATATCAGGAACGCCATTCGAACGAGCAGCGAGGCAGGTCTTCTTGGCGAGCTCGATATCGAAGTGCGTCGCGGTGCAGGCGCCTACATCTGCGGCGAGGAGACAGCGCTGTTCGAGTCGATCGAGGGCAAGCGCGGCGAGCCGCGCAACAAGCCGCCGTTCCCGGTCGATATCGGGCTGTTCGGAAAACCGACGGCGGTCAACAACGTCGAGACGCTGGTCAACGTCCCGTGGATCGTGCTCGAGGGCGGCGAAGCGTTCGCGGCCATCGGCACCCAGGCGTCGACCGGCCCCAAGCTGTTCTGCCTGTCGGGCAACATCGAACGGCCCGGCACCTACGAGGTTCCATTCGGCACGACGCTCGGCGAGCTGATCGAACTGGGCGGTGGCGTCAGCGGCGACCGTGGTCTCAAGGCCGTGCTGCTCGGCGGTGCGGCGGGCGTGTTCGTCGGCCAGGAGTCGCTCGATCTGCCGCTCACCTTCGAGGCCACGCGGGCCGCCGGCGCGACACTTGGTTCGGGCGTGGTGATGGTCTTCGATGAGACCGCCGACCTCGTCGATACGCTGACCCGGATCGCCCAGTTCTTCCGCGACGAGTCGTGCGGTCAGTGCGTCCCCTGCCGCGTCGGGACGGTTCGCCAGGAGGAGCTGCTGGCGCGGCTCCGCCACGGTGCCACGGTACGCTCCCGCGAGGACGAACTGGTGCTGCTCAAGGAGGTCGGCCAGGCGATGCGCGACGCGTCGATCTGCGGCCTGGGCCAGACCGCGTCATCGGCGATCGAATCGGCGTTCCGACAGCCGGGGTTGGTGGCGCTGTGACGCAGGATCGCGGGCTGCCTCCGTCGCCGTTCCCTGCACCGCCGCCGGTGTCGCCGATCATCCTCGAGCCGCCGGCCAGGCCGACGCGCATCCCGTCCGCTCCGCCGGTCGAGGCTCCGCCACAGGTCGAGCTGACGATCGACGGCGTCACGGTCTCGGTCCCGGCGGGCTCCACGATCCTCGACGCGTGTCGGACGCTCGAGCTCGGGACGCCGACGCTGTGCTACGCCGACAACCTCACGCCGGTCAACGTCTGCAGGGTCTGCGTGGTCGAACTGACCGGGTCACGCGTGCTCGTGCCGTCCTGTTCGCGCAAGGCCGAGCCCGGGATGGAGGTCTTCACGGACACCGAGCGCGTCAGGACCTCGCGCAAGGTCGTGCTCGAGCTGCTCGGCTCGTCGGTCGACCTGTCGCTGGCCGGCCCGGCCATCCCCGACGGCTCGCTCGCAGCGTGGTCGGAGCACTACGGGGCGGATCCTTCGAGGTTCGGCCCGCCTGCGGAACCGTCGGCCACCGGTGAGCGCGACGCCCACGAACCGGGTCACCATCACGCCCCGCCCGGCGACGCCGAGGCGGCCGCGACGGTCGCCCAGCCGGTCAAGGTCGACAACGACCTCTACGTGCGCGATTACGCCAAGTGCGTGCTCTGCTACAAGTGCGTCGAGGCGTGCGGCGAGGACGCCCAGAACACGTTCGCGATCGCGGTCGCAGGCCGCGGCTTCGACGCCCGGATCTCCACCGAGTACGCCACACCGCTGCCGACGTCCGCGTGCGTCTACTGCGGCAACTGCATCGGCGTGTGCCCGACCGGCGCGCTGATGTTCAAGTCCGAGCACGACATGCGCGCCGAGGGCACCTGGGACGAGTCCGTCCAGACCGTCACGAACACGATCTGCCCGTACTGCGGCGTCGGCTGCTCGCTCGATCTCGTGGTCCAAGACGACGAGGTCGTGAAAGTCATGTCCCCCCTCGATTCGAGCGTCACCGAGGGCCACCTCTGCATCAAGGGCCGCTTCGGCTTCCAGTTCGTCAACGAACGCCCGGGGCGCTCTGGTTAGATCCGCCGGTCCGAGCTTCGCGGACGGGCGACGACGATGTGCTACTGTTAGCACATGGCGACATCAGGCATCCGGGAGCTGCGACAGCGGGCCAGCGAGCTGCTTAGACGGGTCGAGGCGGGGGAAACGATCGAGATC
>DASTYU010000158.1:0-11966 GCA_035764655.1 Candidatus Limnocylindrales bacterium | reverse complement strand
TGGTCGAGCCCGAGCCGGAGCCGCAGCCAGTCTTCGCTGCGCCCGAGCCGGAGCCGGAGCCCGAGCCCATCGCCGCCGCGCAGCCGCCGCAGGACATCGTCGAGCAGCCGGTCTGGCTGTCGGTCGCGCCCGACCCGGACGCCACGCCGGGCGTCGAAGCGCCTGCCGCCGAGCCCGGGCTCGCCGCCGCGGCCAGCGCCACGCCGCAGTGGCCCAGCCAGCCGGAATGGCCAGCGCAGCCGCAGTGGCCGTCGGCGCGGACCGCGACCCCCCGACCGAACACCATCCTCGGCCGCCCGGTCCTGCCGACCGGCGGCATCGATGCCCTGTGGGCCGCCTCGAGCCGCGATGTGCTGGCACCGCCCCTCGCCAGCGCGCCGACGCCGCTCGGTCAGCAGGTGCCCGCGGCAGCCCAGCCGTGCGTCAACTGCGGCCTGTCGCTCTCGTCGACGGCTCGCTTCTGCCGTCGCTGCGGGACCGCCCAGACCCACGCCTGAGGCGACCGGGCGTCAATCCCGCGCCGTGGAGGCCTCCGCGGCAGCGCGCAGCTCGGCGACCCTGACCCACGACGCGCCGTACAGGAGCGCCTGGAACGAGAACGACAGCCACGCGAGCGCGATGAACGCCGACGCCAGCGAGCCCGCAATCGCGGCCGCGCCGACCAGGAACGGAACCAGGAACGTGAAGATCTGGGTCAGCACCGTGATGGCGATGCCGACCAGGATCGCCGGCGGCAGGATCGATCGCCAGCGAGGTGCCTTCGGTGGCAGCACGCGATAGGCAATGGCAACCGCCACCACCCCGAACGCAAGGATCGTCAGCGGCGAGGTGAGCAGCGTCCTGATCGGGCGCATGGAGTCGAGGCTGTCGGGCAGCACGGTATCGATGAGCGACGACAGCCCCGCGAGGATGAGCACCACGAGCACGGCGCCGATGAGCAGCAGGACCCAGGCGAACCCGCGCAGCGTGCGGCGCGCGAAGTCACGCTCGGGCGCGTCGGAGAAGATCCGCGAGAACGCGAGGTCCAGTGTGGCGTAGAACTGGCTCACGCCCCACAGCAGGCCGACCAGGCCGAGGATCGACGCAACTCCCGCCCCCTGCGACACCGCGGCAAGCGCGTCGTCGAACAGGTCGGCGAGTGGCGGGAACGCCTGGCCGAGTGCTGCCGCCAATTGGGCCTGGAACTCCGTGCCGCTGGCGACCAGACCAGCGATCCCGAGGATCAGCAGCGTCGTGGGCAGCGCCGAGAACAAGGCCGCGAAAGCCAGGCCGTTGGCGAGGATGCCGCCCGGCGCCTTGCCGTACGTGTCGAGGACGGCCATCACGAAGCGGACGAGCGGAAGCGCGAGGATCCGGCTCGCGATCGACCGGACGTCCACCGATCGTCGGCGGGTCAGCCCCGCACGTCCTCGAACAACCCCGGCTGGACGTTCTCGGCCCGGACACGTCGCGGGCCGGCGACGAGCGCCCGAACCTCGCCGCGGCGGACGAACCGCCGCCCGCCGAGCTTGATGCTCTGCAGTCGTCCGGCGCGTGCCCAGCTGCCGATGGTGGCGGGGGTGAAGCGGACATTCGAGGCGGCCAGGATCTCGGCCGCCTCCGCGAGGGTGATCCAGTCGCTCGCGGCGGGCATCAGTCCGTCTTCGTCGTAGACGTCGAGCCGCTGTCGCCCCCGGCCGGAGCGGGCGCGGCCGGACCGCTCTCTTTCGGCTTCGACGACTCGTCGCTCGTTTCGCGCTTGGCGCCCGTGCTGCTCGAGCGCCGATCGACCTTCGCCCAGCCCGAGCCCTTGAAGACGACCGTCGGCGGCGCGAACGCCTTGCGCACGGGACCGCCGCCACAGTTCGGGCATGCTTCCGGACCGTGACCGTGGACGCCGTGCACGACCTCGAAGCGGTGACCGCACGCGGCACACGTGTAATCGTAGGTGGGCATCGAGCAAAACGAACTCAGCCGCGCAGCAGGCGCATCCCGCACTTCGGGCAGTAGAAGGCCCGCTCGTGCGCGGACGCAAACCCGCAGTGGGCGCACACCAGGCCACCGCGGCCGGCTGCCGGAACCGGTCGTTCGATCGCCGTGATGCCGAGCGCGTACTGGCTGGCGAGGATGTTGGTGAGCAGCCCGGCCAGCAGCTTGGCGCCGATCCGGTCGGTGTCGCCGCGAACGCCGCGACCGCCCCAGCCGACCACCGCCCGGCAGATCATGTCGCCGGTCGCCTCGTCCCAGTGCGACGCGATGCCGCCGACGACCGCGTTGTATTCGGGGTAACCCGACGTATCGGTCTCACCATCGAGCATCGAGCAGACGAAGGTGTCGAAGGCAAGGTCGATCGCGTCGATCGATTCGAGCACGACGAGGGCGTGACGGGTGATCGGCGAATGGACGTGGTGGGCATTGAGCCACTGCATCGCTTCCGACGGCCGGACGATCGTCGGCGTCGCCTCGCTGTACTCGATGGGCAAGGGCTCGACGACCTCGATCTCGCTCTTCGCCAATCCGGCCAGCATCGACGGCAGCTCGTTCATCGCGTTGGGCCCGGCCTTCATCCGGACGCCCTCGCTGCTCTTGCCGGCGAAGTACAGCTTCAGCTGGTACTCCTGGGCGACGATCTCCTCGGGAATGACGGTCGATGCGGCCGCCGGCGGCGTCACTGGCGTCGCCTCATCGTCCTGGTTGCCGCGGCGCTTCAGGAAATCGAGTGGCACGGGTTCGCAGCTCCGGGCGTGACAGGGGGTGTGTCGGCGACCGAATGGTAGCAGGCGGTCGAGCGAGCTCCGCTGCGAGTTTGCGCGCTCGGCGGGTGCGCGGGACCGGTGCATTCGTCCGGTGTGACTGCCTCCGATATGCCCACGTCACGCGACGGCGCACGGGCCGATAGCACGCTGCAAGGCGAGGGGGAGAAACTCCCTTGACCGGTACGACGGGAGTGTGTAGTAATGCGCGTTACTGACGCGCGTTAGTCCACCGACAGCCGGAGGCTTGGGCTGTCCCGGGACGACCGGCAGGGCCGGAAATGGAGGCCGCCGTGCGATGGGCCGATCGCGACCGACCAGCGCCGACGTCGCTGCCCGGGCCGGGGTGTCCCGGACCACGGTTTCGTTCGTGCTGAACTACCGCACCGACATCCAGATTCCCGACGAGACCCGCCAGCGGGTCTTCCGCGCGGCGTCGGAGCTGGGCTACCACCCGCACACGCCTGCCCGCCAGCTGGCCGCCGGACGGAGCAACGTCCTCGGCCTCGTCCTGCGCCAATCGGCCGAGCAGGTGGCGGGTGACGCGACCCTGGCCGAGACGCTGCGCGGGCTGGCATCCGCGGCACGCGCCGCCGGGTCACGCGTCATGGTCGAGCCGCTCGCGCCCGAAGGCACGTACGACCGGCTGCTTCGCTCGCACCAGGCCGATGGGCTGATCGTCTCCGGCCCGCGGACCGACGACCCGTCGCTCTCCCAACTGGCCGGCGACGGCTTCCCGGTCGTGCTCCAGGGCTCGCTCCCGGGGCTCGACGTGCCGAGCGTCGACATCGACAACGTGTCTGCCGCGGCGGGCGCCGTACGGCACCTGTTGTCGCTGGGCCACCGGCGGATCGCGTGTATCACCAACGCCCCGCTCACCTACACCGCGGCCCATGAACGGCTGCAGGGATACCGCGAGGCCCTCGAAGCCGGCGGCATCGCCTATGACGAGACCCTGGTCGAGGAAGGAGCGTTCGACGCGGCCAGCGGTGAGCGCGCCGCGAACGCGCTCCTCGGCCGCACCACGTTCACCGCGATGTTCGTGGCGAGCGACGTCCTCGCGCTGGGCGCCAGCAACGCCCTGCGCGAGGCGAATCGGAGGGTGCCCGACGACGTTTCGGTCGTCGGCTTCGACGATATCGCGCTCGCCGCGTACTTCGATCCCCCACTCACGACGGTTCGGCTGCCCGCGTTCGAGCTCGGGCAGGCTGCCGGGCGCGCGCTGCTCGATCGCATCGCCGATCGGGCAGTCGCACTGCGGACGCTGCTCCCCACGGAGCTCATCGTCCGCGGGTCAACAGCGCCACCAGTCACGCACCGGGATCGGCGAACCATCAGCTGACCCGGCGTTCGGAGGAGTGGACGATCGCTCGGGCGACCGTCCAGAAAGGAGAAGGACATGGCGAACCGTACGGGCCGATGGGTTCGGCTCTGGGTGCTGCTCGCGGTCGCGGCGATCGCCGTCGCGGCGTGCAGCAGCGGCGGTGAATCGGCCGCGCCAGGGGGCGAGAGTGCTGCCCCGCCCGCATCGGCTCCGGCCGGCGAAAGCGCGGCCCCGGGCGGCAGCCCGGCCGCCGGCGGCGAATTCAATTGCGAGAACATCGGCGGCGAAGTGTCGGTCGTTGGCTCGTGGACCGGCGCTGAGCAGGACTCGTTCCTCGCGATGGTCGCTCCGTGGGAAGAGTGCAGCGGCGCGACGGTCAACTACACGGGTTCGCGCGACCTCGCGGCCCAGCTGACCACGGGAATCGCGTCGGGCACGCTGCCCGACGTTGCCGGCCTCCCCGGCCCCGGTCTCATGAAGGAGTGGTACGACCAGGGCGCTCTCAAGCCACTCAGCTTCGTCGACTTCGCGACCTATGAGGCGAACACGCCGCCCGGCTTCGCCGCCGCGGGCAAGGCCTCCGACGGCCAATTGCTGGGCATCTTCACCAAGGCCGCGGTCAAGGGCCTGATCTACTACAACAAGGCCAACTGGCAGGGCGGCGATCCGGCCACCTGGGATGAGCTGAACACCACCGCGCGCGGCGCCGTCAGCGGCGACGAGAAGCAGTGGTGCATCGGCGTCGAGTCCGGCGCCGCGTCCGGCTGGCCCGGCACCGACTGGGTCGAGGACATCGTCCTCCGCCAGGCCGGCCCCGACGTCTACGACGCGTGGGTTGCCGGCGAGCAGAAGTGGACCTCGCCCGAGATCAAGGCCGCCTTCGAGACGTTCGGGGACGCCGTGGCCAACGCCTACGGCGGGTCGAACTACATCGTCACGACCAACTTCGGCAAGGCAGCGAATCCGATGTTCGCGGATCCGCCCGGTTGCCTGCTCCACCACCAGGCGTCGTTCATCACCGACTTCTTCAAGAACGAGGCCGGTGCGCAGGACGGCGATTTCGACTTCTTCGTGATGCCCGATATCAACCCGGAGTTCAGCGGCGCGATCACCACCGCCGGTGACCTGTTCGGCATGTTCAACGACACGCCACAGGCGCAGTCCCTGATCAACTACCTGCTGACCGCCGAAGCCCAGCAGATCTGGGTCGAGCGGGGCGGCTTCATCTCGATGAACAAGAACGTTCCGGCCGATGTCTACCCGGACGACACCTCGCGCCGCTCGGCCGAGATCCTCGCCGGCGCTTCGTCCGCCAAGTTCGACGCGTCGGACCTCATGCCGAACGCGATGAACCAGGCGTTCTTCGAGGCGATCGTCGCGTTCGTCCAGAACCCGGGCGACATCGACAGCATCCTGTCCAACCTCGACAACGTCCAGGCGGACGCCTACGGCGGCTGACGACCACGTCCCTACCGGCGCCGGCGGCTGAAGCCGCCGGCGCCGGACTACACGAGGCTTCCCATGTTCGATGCGATCCTCGAAAACCGCCTGCTGGCCGCGATCCTGGTCGTCATCGCGGTCCCCATCGTGCTCGTCGGCTACATCTACCTCGTCGAGTTCGTCGTCGGCCTGTTCCGGCGGACCACGGCCGGGCGAATCCGTCCGTGGCTGTGGCTGGCGCCCGCCCTGGTGTTCCTCGGCGTCTTCCTCGTCTATCCCACGATCGCAACGGTCATCCGGAGCTTCCAGAACCGGCGCGGCGACCAGTTCGTGGGACTCGAGAACTACCAGTGGTTCTTCACCCAGAACGACACGCTGATCGCGCTCCGCAACAACGTCATCTGGGTCATCTTCCTGCCGCTGCTCGTCGTCGGGATCGGGCTGCTCGTCGCAGTCCTGGTCGACCGGGTTCGCTTCGAAGGGGCGGCCAAGACGGTGATCTTCCTGCCGATGGCCATCAGCTTCGTGGCAGCCGGCGTCATCTGGCGGTTCATGTACGAGCTCGATCCGAAGATCGGCACCTTGAACGCGACCCTCAACGCCGTCGGCGCGGAACCCAGGGCCTGGCTCGTGGAGCAACCACAGAACAACTTCTTCCTGATCATCGTCGGGGTCTGGCTGCTCACCGGCTTCGCCATGGTCATCCTGTCGGCCGGGCTGAAAGGCATCAGCACCGAGCTGCTCGAGGCGGCACGTGTCGACGGCGCCAACGAGGTGCAGGTGTTCCGCAGGATCGTCCTGCCGCTGCTGATGCCGACCATCGCCGTCATCGCGACGACGATCATCATCTACGCCCTCAAGACCTTCGACGTCGTGTACACGATGACCAACGGCAACTTCAACACGGACGTCATCGCCAACACGATGTACCAGATGCTGTTCAACAACGGACAACCCGGGAGGTCCGCGGCGATCGCGGTGATCCTGTTCGTGGCGATCGTGCCGGTGATGATCGTCAACATCCGGCGCTTTCAGGAGCAGGAGGCGGTCCGATGACGCAGGCACAGGCTCCCGTTGCGATCGGTGCCCAGGTCGAGACGCGCCGTCGCGCGCGTCCGCGGCTCGGTGGCATCGCCGTCAACACCGTCCTGATCATCCTGATGATCCTGTGGGCGATCCCGGCCATCGGCCTGCTCGTCGCGTCGTTCCGCACGGCGGCCGCCACCAACGCCAGCGGATGGTGGACCGCATTCACGCCGCCCTGGGAGTTCACCATCGAGAACTACGAGTACGTCCTCGGGCGGGCCGGCATCGACCAGGCGTTCATCAACAGCTTCGTCATCACGATCCCCGCCACCGTGCTGGTCGTGATGATCGCGGCCTTCGCCGCCTACGCCTTCGCGTGGATGGAGTTTCCGGGCCGGAACATCCTGTTCGTGATCGTGGTCGGCCTGCTCGTCGTGCCGCTCCAGGTCACTCTCATCCCCGTGCTCAACTTCTTCCGCGACTTCACGCCGGCGGGAATCAAGATCAACGGCACATTCCTTGCGGTGTGGCTGGCCCACACCGGCTACGGCCTGCCGTTTGCGGTCTACCTCCTGCGCAACTACTTCGGCAGCCTGCCCAAGGAGGTGTTCGAATCGGCCGCCATCGACGGGGCCGCGCCGGGGACCGCCTTCTTCCGGCTCGCCCTGCCGATGAGCGTCCCTGCGCTCGCCTCGCTGATCATCTTCCAGTTCCTGTGGGTCTGGAACGACCTGCTGGTGGCCCTCGTCTACCTGGGGCCGGTGCCCCAGAACCACCCGCTGTCGGTCGTCCTCGCTAACCTCACGACATCGTTCGGGGGTGGCTGGCAGTTCCTGACCGCCGCGGCGTTCGTCTCGATGGTCGTCCCGATCATCGTGTTCCTCAGCCTGCAGCGGTACTTCGTCCGCGGCATCACCGGCGGCGCCGTCAAGGGCTGACGCGCCTCTCGTCGTCCGGCGTCAGGGTTTGGCGGCCCGTCCCGACGGGCCGCCTTTCCCGGGCCTGGGCGGGACACTGCCGAGCGGCGGCGCCTCGGGCCGCGGCGCACGGCCGTGGACGACCTCGAAGCCGGTGGAGTTGGAGACCACGTCGACCGTGCCGTCCTGGAGGGCGAGGGTCAGCGAGCCCCGCCCGGCGCGGAGGTTGCTGATCCGGATGCTGGGCAGCCAGTCGGGCAGGGCCGGGTCGACGTACAGGCGGTGCCGGTCCGGTCCGGCCGAGGCGTGAATCCCGCACAGGATCGCGATCAGCCGGAAGACCGCGGCGGCGGCCCACGCCTGGGGGACGTTGGCCTCGAGGTACTGGACCGGGAAGCTGCCGCGCTGCCGGGGCAGGCCGGCGAACAGCTCTGGCAGGCGGTTGGCCACGAACCGCTCGGCCGCGTCGAACAGGCCGCGCGCGACGCGCGCCGCCTCCGCCGCGTACCCATAGCGGCGGAACCCGCCGGCGATCATCGCGCTGTCGTGCGGCCAGACGGTCCCGGTGTGGTAGCTGAACGGGTTGTACGCGACGTGGTCGGACGACAGGGTGCGGATCCCCCACCCCGACCACATGTCCTCGGCCATCAGCCGCTCGACGACCCGTCCGGCGCGGTCCGCCGGGACGATCCCGCTGGCGAGGCAGTGGCCGGCGTTGGAGGCGACGCTTTCGATCCCCTTCTTCGCGCCGTTGAGCCCGAGGTAGTAGGTCCCCTCGCGCTCCCACCAGAAGTCGTTGTTGAAGCGCTCGTAGAGCGTCCGTGCCTGCTCGCGCAGCGGCTCCGCCTGTTCGGGTCGGCCGAGGGTGTCGTAGATGTCGGCCAGGCGTAGCTTCGCGTCGTAGGCGTAGCCCTGCAGTTCGCAGACGCCGATCGGCAGCTCCGAGATCGAGCCGTCCGCCTCGACGATCGCGTCGCCGGCGTCCTTCCAGCCCTGGTTGTAGTAGCCGTGCCGCGAGCGCGTCCGGTATTCCTGGAACCCGTCACCGTCGAGGTCGCCGGAGCGGTCGATCCAGGCCATGGCCGCTTCGGCCGCGGGCAGGTAGCGCTGGAGGACCTCGATGTCGCCCAGCCACTGGTAGAGGTACGACACGACGATCACGAACAGGCTGGTCGCGTCGTGGGTGCCGTAGTACGGGGTGAACGGCAGGATCCCCAGCTGAGCCAGCTCGCCGTGGCGAATCTCGTGCGGGATCTTGCCCGGCTCCATGTCGCGCTCCGGGTCGTCCTCGGTCGCCTGCAAGGTCGACAGGCGGCGCAGGGCGCCCGCTGCGAGCTCGGGGAATCCGGAGATGCCCTGCATCGAGACGACGAGTGCGTCGCGACCGAACAGCGTGACGAACCACGGCACGCCCGCCGCGGGGATGAACACGCCCCGCTCGAACTGCGGATCCTCGAGGCGGAGCGCATCCATGTCGCGCACCGACCGGCGCCAGGTGCGAACCACCGTCTCGTTGGGCGATTCGATGCTCACGCTGGGCAGCGGGGGTGCGATGTCCTCCGGGTGCGTGGTCAGCGCGCTGCAGTCGAGCGTTGACGGGTAGCGGCCGGACTGGGTCAGGGGCAGCCAGCGCAGGCACGTATGCCAGACGCCCTTCGGTTCGATCGTCGCCACGAACGTCAACCGGCCGTTGGCGAACTGCGGCTTCGAGTCGTTCTTGTCGACCTGGATGAGCAGGCTGCGGCGGAAGCTCTTGTTGGTGTAGGTCGTGCGCAGCGAGCGTCGTGCTCCGGACCACAGGGTGGTGATCTCGCCGCGCCGGACGAGGCGCCGCTGGCGGACGTCGAACACGTCGGCGAAATCGGACGTGATCGCGATTTCCAGCGTGATCCGGATCGGACGGCGCGAGTAGTTGATGAGGTCGTAGTCCTCGTGGACGCCGCCGCCCACGGTTCGATCGAGGCGAAGCGACAGCGTCTCCCGCGGAATGACGCCCTCCTCGTCGATGAGGTCCGGGTTGGTGAACTCGAACCTCGACGAGAAGAACTCGATCGCGGACGAGTTGAGCAGGACCGGCCGGCGGCCGTTGACCAGGAACTCATAGCCCGAGATGAAGCGGCTATCGCGTGCGAAGAATCCTTCCTGCTCCGCGGCCTCGATCCGCCCGTCGGGCTGGCACACGACGACCCGGTCGTCGCGGTTGATGGTTACGGTGGGCGGACCGACTGGGACGGCAAGGGTCACGGGCGAATCCTAGACGCGCCGACGCATCGCGTCCGGGTCGTCACGGGTCGTCGGCGTCAGCTCGCGAGGCGTTCCCGCAGGCGCTCGACCTGCTCGGCGAGCTCGCGCTCGCGGACTCGCGCGCCCTCGACGACCGAGGGCGGCGCCTTCCCGACGAACGCACTGTTGGCAAGCCGCGCGCGGGCGGTGGCAAGCCGACCCTCTGCCTCGGCCAGCTCCTTCTCCAGCCGGCCGCGTTCGAGGCGCGCCGCGTCGTCCGAGGCGCCGGTGAGCACCGTGGCCTCGACCGCTCCCCCGGGCAGCACGATCTCGAGGCTGCCAGATGGCCTGGGCAGCGCGGAGCCGCTCGGCGAGAGCAGCAGCGGACGGGCACGCGCAAGCCGCTCGATCGCCGGCGCGAGGTCCTGGAACAGCGGCAGCGCGTCATCGCCGAGCGCGACGTGCGTCTCGAGCCAGCTGCTGGCGTCGATCCGCGCCGTCGCGCGGGCGTTGCGGATCGCGGTGATCGTCTCGAAGAGCGTGTCGAGGCGGCGTTCGATCGCCGCGTCACGCTCGCCCACCGGGGGCCAGTCGGCGACGATCAGCAGCTCCGGGTCGTCCGCCCGGTGCGGGATGGCGTCCCACAGCGTCTCGGTCACGAACGGCATGACCGGGTGCAGCAGCCGCAGGTACGTATCGAGCGACTCGACGAGCGTCCACCACGTCGCCTCACGCGCTTCGACCGGCAGTGATTCGTCGGCAAGGCGCACCTTCGCGAGCTCCAGCCCCCAGTCGCAGAACTCGCTCCAGATGGCGTCGTACAGGATCCGCGTCACCTCCCCGAACGCGTAGGCGGCCATGGCCTCGTCGACCGCCTGCACCGTCGCCGCGGCACGCGACCGCAGCCAGCGTTCGGCCGGACCGAGGCATCCCTCGTCGGGCTGGGCCCGTGGCGCGTCCTCGGCGATGGTGGGTGGACGGGCGCCGACCACGAACCGGGTCGCGTTCCACAGCTTGTTCGCGAAGTTGCGCGCCCCCTCGACCTTGGCCCGCCCGAACTTCTGGTCGAGGCCCGGAGTCGCGCCGTGGATCAGGGCGAAGCGGAGGGCGTCGGCACCGGTCTCGTCGATGAGGCCCAACGGGTCGACGACGTTGCCCTTCGTCTTCGACATCTTCTGGCCCTCGGGGTCGCGGATCAGTCCCGACAGGTAGACCGTGTGGAAGGGCTCGGTCCCGGTCAGGTGGATGCCCAGCATCATCATCCGGGCGACCCAGAAGAAGATGATGTCGTAGCCCGTCTCCATGACGGACGTCGGGTAGAACCGCCGGAAGTCGGGCGTGTCGTCGGGCCAGCCGAGGGTCGAGAACGGCCACAGGCCTGAGCTGAACCACGTGTCGAAGATGTCGGGATCCTGCTCGAGCTCGGCCGCCGGGCGACCACATGCATCGCACGCGGCCGGCCCGTCCGCCTCGGCGGAGACGGTGACGTGCCCGTCGGCGCAGTACCAGGCCGGGATGCGGTGGCCCCACCAGAGCTGGCGGGACACGTTCCAGTCGCGGATGGTCGTGAGCCAGTGCTCCCAGGTCTTCTCGAAGCGCTCGGGCAGGATCCGGGTGCGGCCGGCGCGGGTGGCCTCCAGCGCAACGGCGGCGAGCGGCTCGGTCCTGATGAACCACTGCGTCTTGAGACGCGGCTCGATGACGTCGTGGCTGCGCTGGCAACGCCCGATCACCATCTCGTGCGGCCGCTCGCCCTCGAGGTCGCCGCGCGCGCGGAGCTCCTCGAGGATCCGCCGGCGAGCGTCGAACCGATCCAGTCCAGTGAACGGCGCGCCGGCTTCGTTGATCGTCGCATCGTCGGCGAGGATCGTGATCATCGGCAGGTCGTGGCGCTTGCCCGTTGCGTAGTCGTCGTGATCGTGCGCGGGCGTGATCTTGAGCGCACCCGTCCCGAACCCGCGTTCGACCGTCTCGTCGGCGATCAGCGGAACGTCGCGTTCGACGAACGGGATGCGCACGCGGCGCCCGACGACCCCCGTGTAGCGGGGGTCGTCCGGATGGACGGCCACCGCCGTATCGCCGAGGATCGTCTCCGGTCGCGTCGTGGCGACGGTGATCCAGGCGTCCGGATCGGGCTGCCCGGAGGCCTCGTCGATGAGGTGGTACCGAACCGACCACAGCGTCCCCGTCTCGGGCGTCGGAATGACCTCGAGGTCGCTGACGCTCGTCCGGCAGCCGGGGCACCAGTTGACGAGGGCCTCAGTTCGATAGGCCAGGCCGTCGCGATACAACCGGTCGAAGGCG
>DASTYU010000157.1:0-9379 GCA_035764655.1 Candidatus Limnocylindrales bacterium | reverse complement strand
TGCCGCGACGGCGATCCGCAGCGGGCGATCGAGGCGATCAAGGTCGCCGAGCGGCCGCACCTCCACGTGTTCATCGCGACGAGCGACATCCACCTGAAGCACAAGCTGCGCATCGACCGCGAGCAGGCCCTCGCCGACGCGGTCCGCTGGGTCGCCCACGGCCGCGAGCAGCTCGGCCGCGACGCCGAGATCGAGTTCTCGGCGGAGGACGCGTCGCGCACCGACACCGACTTCCTGCTCAAGGTCTACGAGGCGGTCGTCGAGGCCGGCGCATCCACGGTCAACATCCCGGACACGGTCGGCTACGCGATCCCGTCCGAGTTCGCCGCGCTCGTCGAGCGCGTGGTGGGGCTGGTCGGCGACCAGGCCACGGTCAGCGTGCACTGCCACAACGACCTGGGGCTCGCGACGGCCAACACGCTCGCTGCGGTCCAGGCCGGCGCGCGACAGGTCGAGGTCACGATCAACGGCCTCGGTGAGCGAGCCGGCAACGCATCGCTCGAGGAGGTCGTGATGGCGCTGCGCACGCGCCCGACCCAGTTCCGCGATTCGGTGGCGCGGGTTCAGACCGAGCAGATCACGCCGGCCAGCCGGCTCGTCAGCTACCTCACGGGGTTCGCAGTCCAGCCGAACAAGGCGATCGTCGGCGGCAATGCGTTCGCGCACGAGTCCGGGATCCACCAGGACGGCGTGATCAAGAACCCGCTGACCTACGAGATCATGACGCCCCAGTCGATCGGGTTGTCGGGCAGCCAGCTGACCATCGGCAAGCTGTCCGGGCGGCGTGGCCTGCAGCAGAAGCTGAAGGACCTCGGGCACGAGGTGGACGGCGAGGCGCTCGACGAGGTCTACCGCCAGGCCATCGCGCTCGCGGACTCGAAGAAGGAGGTCACCGACGCCGACCTCCGGGCGATCATGGAGCAGCGAGCCGCGGAGGTTCCGGCCTCGGTCGAGCTGGTCGGCTGGAGCGTGACCTCGTCCCATGGCGGCAACGCGGTCGGGACGGTGACGCTGGTCGTGGACGGCCGCGAGCGAACGACCGAAGCGACCGGCAACGGGCCCGTGAACGCGCTGTTCGGCGCCGTCGACGATGCCCTCCAGCCGGTCCTCGGCTGGCATCCGGCGCTGTCCGAGTACGAGATCAAGGCCGTGTCGAGCGGCGAGGACGCACAGGGCCAGGTGCTGGTCCGCTGCCGGCGCTCGTCGGACGAGGGGCCGGGCGCGCTGGTCGTCACCGGCCACGGGCTATCGACGAACATCATCGAGGCGTCGCTCGAGGCCTACCTCGTGGCGGTCAACAAGCTCCACGGCGCCGAGATCAACGGGGTGTCGGTCGCGTTCGTCGCCCCGCGTCTCGAAGAGGGCCTCCCGTGACGTACCGGGTCGCGGCACTCCCCGGGGACGGGGTGGGGCCCGAGGTCCTTGGCGAGGCACGCCGCGTCCTGGATGCGGCCGGAGCCGCCTTCGGGTTCGAGATCGAGTGGTCGGAGCACCGTGTCGGTGGCGCGGCGATCGACGCGTACGGCGTGCCGTTTCGCGACGAGGACCTCGTCGCGTGCGGCGAGGTGGATGCGATCCTGCTCGGCGCGGTCGGGGGGCCGAAATGGGATGACCCGAACGCCTCGGTTCGACCGGAACAGGCGCTGTTCACCCTGCGCGGCGGTCTGGGCCTGTTCGCGAACCTGCGGCCGGTGACCGTCCACCCGACGCTCGCCGCCTCCTCGCCGCTGCGGCCGGAGCTGCTCGACGGCGTCGACCTGCTCATCCTTCGCGAGCTCACCGGCGGGCTGTATTTCGGGGCGCGCCAGGAAGCGGGCGAGGCGGGTGCCGGCGGGGAGCGATCCGCGAGCGACACCCTGCCCTACGCGGAGCACGAGATCGCCCGCATCGTCCGGCTGGCGTTCGAGCTGGCCCGGACCCGGCGCAATCGGGTCACGAGCGTCGACAAGGCCAATGTCCTGGCCACGTCACGGCTGTGGCGCCGTGTCGCGACCGAAGTCGCCGGGGAGTTCCCGGACGTCGAGCTGAGCCACCAGCTCGTCGATTCGTGCGCGATGTTGCTCGTGAAGCGGCCCGCCCAGTTTGACGTGCTCGTCACCGAGAACCTGTTCGGCGACATCCTGTCCGACGAGGCAAGCGTGCTGGCAGGGTCCCTCGGGCTGCTGCCGTCGGCGTCGCTCGGGGAGCGGCGGACGGAGCACGGCACGTTCGGCCTGTACGAACCGATCCACGGCTCCGCGCCGCACCTTGCGGGCCAGGACCGGGCCAACCCCATCGGCACGATCCTGTCGGCTGCGATGCTCGCCCGCTGGTCGCTCGGCCGAGCCGACGTGGCCGTGGCCATCGATGGCGCTGTCTCCGCCGCGCTCGACGACGGTTGGCGGACGCCGGACCTCGCGCGCGAATCCGATACAACCGACGGGCTAGTGGTCGTCGGGACGACCGCCTTCGCCACCGCGGTCATCGAGCGGCTGGATGTCGGGTCGGGGGTCGCGGCATGAGCGCCGACGTGCCCGTCGTCCTGTACGACACCACGCTTCGTGACGGGACGCAGGGCGAGAACATCACGCTCTCCCTCGCCGACAAGCTGCGCATCGCACGGATGCTCGACGAATTCGGCATGCCCTACATCGAGGGTGGCTGGCCGGGCTCGAACCCGAAGGACGTGGAGTTCTTCCGCCTCGCTCGCGACGTCCGCTGGCAGCGGGCGAAGCTGGCGGCGTTCGGCTCGACGCGCCACCGCGCGAACCGCCCGGAGGACGATCCGAACCTGCGCGAGCTGGTCGCCGCCGAGACGCCGGTCGTGACGATCTTCGGCAAGAGCTGGCTGCTCCACGTCACCGAGGTGTTGGGCGCCACACCGGCCGAGAACCTCGACATGATCGCGGATTCGGTCGGCTTCGTCGTCGATCGAGGGCGCGAGGCCGTGTACGACGCCGAGCACTTCTTCGACGGCTACCAGGCCGACCGCGACTACGCGCTGTCGACGCTGCGCGCCGCCCGCCAGGCCGGTGCCCGGACGCTCGTCCTGTGCGACACGAACGGCGGGACGCTGACCGACGAGCTGCTGCGCATCGTGGACGACGTGCGCGGCTCGCTCGACGGCGACGCGGACGCGCCGCGGGTCACCTGGGGCATCCATACGCACAACGACGCCGAGCTGGCCGTGGCCAACTCGATGGCGGCGGTGGCCGCCGGGATCCGCCACGTGCAGGCCACGATCAACGGCTACGGCGAGCGCGCCGGCAACGCAAACATGGTGTCCATCCTGGGGAACCTCGCGCTCAAGACCGAGCACCAGCTGGTTCCGGCCGGCGGCGGCGAGCTGGCCGGCCTGACCGAGCTGTCGCGCGCCGTTGCAGAGATCGCCAACGTCGCCCCGAACGACTACCAGCCGTACGTCGGCCGGTCCGCGTTCGCGCACAAGGGCGGCGTCCACGGGGCAGCGGTGGCCAAGGTTGAGCGGAGCTACCAGCACGTGGATCCCTCGCTCGTGGGGAACGCCGGCCGACTGGTCGTGTCGGAGCTCGGCGGGCGTGCCAACACCTCGATCCGTGCGCGCCAGTTGGGGCACGAGCTTGAAGGCCTCGTCGACCCGCGTGAGCTGTCACGGCTGATCAAGGAGCTCGAGAACGAGGGGCTCGCGTTCGAAGGCGCCGAGGCCTCGTTCGAGTTGCTGATCCGCCGTCATGCCGCCGACTATGTCGCGCCGTTCCGTGTCGTCGACTTCACGGTGCTCGTCGAGCAGCGCGACGGCCGCGAGCTGCTGGCCGAGGCGACGGTCAAGGTCGAGGTGGCTGGTGAAATCCTCCACACGGCGGCCGACGGCAACGGCCCGGTCAACGCCCTGGACGCCGCGTTGCGCAAGGCGCTCAGCGCGTTCTACCCGATCCTCGAGGCGGTCCATCTCGTGGACTACAAGGTGCGCATCCTCGATGGCGAGTCTGCGACGGCCGCCCGGACGCGGGTGATCATCGATTCGTCGGACGGGTCGACGACGTGGTCCACGATGGGCAGCGATACCAACATCATCGCGGCGTCGGCCACGGCGCTCGCCGATTCGCTCGAATACACGATCTGGAAGTCGGGCGCCGAGCTGCGGCGCCGCGACGAGCGCCACTTCACCACGACCCGTCCCGAGGTCGGTGCCGGCGGGACCGGCACGGCCGCCAGCCCCGCCCGCGCGGCACCCCGGAGGTAGCACCCATGGCCGATACGCTTCACCTGTCCCGCTGGACGGTCAATGCCGGCAGCAACGTGCGAAGTCGCGGCGCGGTCGTGATCACGTCCGGCGACCACGAATGGCAGGCCTCGGCCGAGGGCAACGGCGCCATCGACGCGCTGTACAAGGCCGTGGACCAGGCGCTCGCCGGGGTCCTGGACGGGCAGCCGCGCCTGCTCGGCTTCGACATCCATGCGCTGGGCGAAGGCAGCGACACCGTGGGAGAGGTCAAGGTCCGCATCGCGCCGCCGGCCCTCGAGGGTGCGCGGGGGAGCGGCGAGTATCTCGGCGAGGCGCGTGGCGATTCGATTGTCGCGGCATCCATCGATGCCTACCTCCAGGCGCTCAACGCGCTGCTCGCCGAGGAGCACTGGGAGGGCGCGGCCGACGAGGCGGGCAACAGCCGCCGCGTGCGCGTCTCGGCCGGTGCCGCGCGCGAGCAGCGCGCCGAGCTCGACCCCGACGCGGGCCACATCGACACGACGGAGTGGTTCAACCAGTAGGTTCATTCGCCGCGGCCAGCGCCGCGCCACCCTCGCCTGACCCGTAGTGCTCTGAGAGCTACCCCGCGCTCACGGATTCGCACAACGCTGGGTGCCAGGGCCTTCGACGCCCTGACAGCTCTCGGAGCGCTGCCAGCGGTCCGGAGCGACGGCAAGGTGAGAGCGAGGACGGCCGCAGACCTGCTAATGGCCAGTCAACTGGCCTGTGTAACCCTCGCAGCAATTCCGCCGACGTCAGGTGGAGGTTGTGCGATGGAACGCAAGCGGCGAAGCGACCCGATGATCGCTGGCGACCGGGAGGCACGCAGCATCGCTGGCACGCTCGGCCGCGAGGTGCGGTCGTCGAGGCGGAAGCGATGCATGCGCCAGGTCGATCTCGCGGTCGCAGTCGGGCTGAAGCAGTCACGGATCAGCGCCATCGAGCGTGGCTTCGCCACGGGAACGCCACTCGTGGTCTGGACGCGGCTCGGAGCTGTCTTGAATCGGCCGCTGGCCGTGGCATTCTCCCGTGACCTGGAGCTGCAACCTGCGGACGCTGGGCATCTCGAGGCCCAGGAATTCGTCCTTCGCCTGGCGCGCGCGACAGGTCGGACAGGGACCTTCGAACTGCCGACGCGGCCGCAAAGCCCGGCCCACTCGGTGGACGTGTGCATCCGTGACGACGCGAACCGCACGCTGATCCTCGATGAGATCTGGAACCGCTTCGACGACATGGGCAAGGCGACCCGCTCCACCGATCGGAAAGTTGCGGAGGCAGCGGCATTGGCCGCCGTCATCGGCGGCGATCGTCCCTATCGCGTCGCGTGGTGCTGGCTCCTGGTAGACAACGCGGCCAACCGGGCGATGGTCGCGCGCTACCCCGAAATCCTGGCCACTCGATTTCCCGGCTCCTCGTTTCGCTGGGTTCGGGCGCTGTCGGCCGGCGGGCCGGTGCCACCGGAACCGGGCATCGCCTGGCTCGACGTGCGCTCCGGCCGGCTCGTCCCGCTTCGAAGGCCATCGGACTGAGCACGCCGCCGTATCCTGCTCGCGCCATGCGTGAGCGCCCACTCCCCACCGGCACGGTGACCTTCCTGTTCTCGGACATCGAAGGGTCGACCCGGCTCGTCCAGCAGCTCGGGCCGGCGGCATACACGGAACTCCTCGAGCGCCACAACGCCATCCTGCGGGCGGCTTTCGAGCGGCATGGCGGGACGGACCGGGGGACACAGGGCGACTCGTTCCTCGCGATGTTCCCGGAGGCGCCCGCCGCCATCGAGGCAGCGGTCGAGGCCCAGCGCGAGCTCCGTGCGACCGCGTGGCCGGCCGGTGCCGAGGTTCGCGTCCGGATGGGGCTCCACGCCGGGCTGGGAACGCTCGGCGGCGACGACTACGTCGGGATCGACGTCCACCGTGCGGCACGCATCGCCGCCGCCGCGCATGGCGGCCAGATCGTTGTCTCCGAGGCGACGCGAGGCCTGGTGGAGGGCCAGACTCGGCCGGACGTGCACCTGCTCGCCCTTGGTGAGCACGAGTTGCGTGACCTCGGCCGAGTCGAGCCGCTGTACCAGGTCGTCGCCGATGGGCTCGATTCGGCATTTCCGCCACTCAACGCTCCCGGACCTACCCGCCTCGGCAACCTGCCTTCGCGGCTGACCACCTTCATCGGTCGGGAATCGGAGCTAGATGAACTCGCCCACCTGATGGATGTGAACCGCCTGATCACGCTCGTCGGCCCCGGTGGAACCGGCAAGACCAGCCTCGCGGTCGAGCTCCTCCGCCGCCAGGCCGGTCGCTTCGCCGATGGCACCTGGTTCGTGGCGCTCGAATCGGTCAATGACCCCGGGCTGGTCCCCTCGGTGCTCGCCTCCACGTTCGGGCTCGTCTCGGGCAGCCCGGAGACCATGGACTCCCGCCTCCGTGCGTTCCTCGGCCCGCGTACGCTCGGCGTCATCGTCGACAACGTCGAACAGGTGATCGCAGCTGCGCCACTCCTGCCCGAGCTGCTGCGCGCAGCTCCCGGGCTCACCATCGTCGCGACGAGCCGGGCTCCCCTCCGCGTCGCGGGCGAGCAGGAGTATCCGGTCCAGCCAATGCCCGTTCCGGGCATCGGGGATCCCGTCGCGCAGGTCATCGCCAACGACGCCATCCGGTTGTTCGCTGACCGCGCCGAGCGTGTCCGTCCCGGCTACCGGCTCGTGAGCGAGGACGTGGACGCGGTCGCCGAGATCTGCCGGCGGCTCGACTGCCTCCCGCTTGGCATCGAGATCGCTGCGTCGCGCATGGCGCTCCTGCCGGCGAGAGACATCGCCGAACGGCTGGGGCGGCGCCTGGACCTTCCGGGTGCCGGTTCGCGCGACGCACCGGAACGGCAACGGACGTTGCAGGGGGCGATCGGCTGGAGTTACGACCTGCTCGGCGAACCGCAGCAACGCCTCCTGGAGCGGCTGTCGGTCTTCGCCGGCCACTTCGCGGTCGACCAGGCCGAAGCCGTCTGCGGACCTGCCCAGGAACTCAGGATCGAGGTCCTGGACGGGCTCTCGGCGCTTGTCGAACACAGCCTGGTGCAGCCAGTGGCGGTGTCCCTGTCCGGTGCTCGTTTTCGGCTGCTGACGACGGTTCAGATGTTCGCGGCCGAACGACTGGCTGCTCGGGGCGATGCCGAAGCCATCCGCCACCGGCACGCCGAAACCTATCTGGCCATCGCCGAGCAGATTGCCCCGACCGTGCTGGGACACGATCAGGCGCGCCGGCTCGACCGGCTTGCGCTCGAGCACGACAACTTCCGTGCGGCATTCGACTGGGCAATCGACCGCGGCGACACGCAGATTGCGATGCGCCTCGCATCAGCGCTCTGGCGCTACTGGCAGGGGCGCGGACACCTCGAAGAGGGCTGGGCGACGGTCTCTCGCATTCTTGCCATGCCTGCCGCGGACGAACCTTCGGCGGCGCGCCTCGGCGTGCTGGATGCCGCAGGTGGGGTGGCCTGGTGGCAAGGCGACATCCCACGAGCCGATCGCATGTACGAGCAACAAGTGGCCGAGGCGCGCGGACTTGGCGATCCCGGGGCGATTGCGCTGGCCCTGTTCAACCGAAGCCACACCTTGGCGGCCGGTCAGGGTTCGCCGGAGAGCGTCGCCTTGCGAGCGGAGGCAGGCACCCTCTTCGAACAAGTCGGCGACGCCCGTGGCGCCGCGCGTGTCCGTTGGGCCAACGCGAACCTGCTGATGCTGCGCGATGCAGCCGCCGCGGCCGACGAACTGGCCGAGCTCATGCGCGTGTACGAGGAGCTCGACGACGTCTACTACTTCGCGATGGCGGCCGGGTCGTTGTCATGGAGCTTGCTCGAGACAGGCAACCTCGACCGCTCGCTGGAGTACGCCCTGCTGTCGTTCCGGGTTGCGACCCAGGGCGGAGACGTCGCGGCGGCGATGGTCTCGGTGCGCCAGCTCGAAATCCATCTCCACCTGCTCGGGCTCGTGCGCGAGGCGGCCATCCTCGATGGTGCGGCCGACATGCTCTCCAACCGCTACGGGGTCACCACGCCGCCCGTCTTCGCCGAGAACGTCCTGCGGCGGTGGCCAGGATCCGCCGAGCTGCGCGACGCGGTGGAGCCAGACGAGTTCGATCGATTGCGTCGAATTGGTGCCGGAATGTCAGTCGACGAGCTCGCGGACATGATCGAAGCGACGTTTGCGGCTCGCCAGGCCGGGCGACCCACGCCGGCGCCCACCGGTCCTTCATCGACTGGCCGGCCATGACAGTCGCCGTCACCTACGCCGGGGAGCCCGGCGCATTCGCCGAGGACGCCGTAATCGCCGCCTTTGGGGACGTCGAGCGGAACGCCGTGGGCAGCTTCCGCCAGGTGTTCGAAGCCGTGGCGAACGGCGCGACGGCAGGCGCCGGCGTCATCCCGATCGAGAACGTCGTCAACGGGACGGTCCGCGAGAACTACGACCTCCTGCTCGAACACGATCTCGAGATCGTCGGGGAAGTGGTGGTCCCGGTCCGGCTCTGCCTCGCGGCGCTCCCCGGCCAATCGCCCGACGACATCGAACGGGTCTACTCGCACATCCAGGCGCTCGGCCAGGCGGAGGTCTTCCTGCGCACGCGGCCGTGGCAGTTGCTCACCACCTACAACACGGCAGGCGCCGGGAAGTCCATCGTCGAACGAGAAGAGCGTGGCGCCGCGGCCGTGCTCTCGCCTCGCGCCGCCGCGCTGTTCGGGCTGGAGGTGCTTGCGGACGGCATCCAGGACGTTGCCGACAACCGCACCCGATTCCTGGTCCTCGCTCGCAACGGGGCGGCCGCGCAGCCACGGCTTGCCGCTGGCGGCGCGCCACGCACGACCCTGGCACTCGCGGTGCGCAACGAGCCGGGCACCCTGCTGGCGGTGCTGGAGGTGTTCGCCCGCCACAACCTCAACATGAGCAAGCTCGAGTCGCGGCCGAGCCGCGAGCGTGCCTGGGAGTACGTGTTCTGGGTCGACCTCGACGCCGACGCGAACGCCGCTGAGACCCGCACCGCGCTCGCGGAGCTGGGCGGCGTGACGACGATGCTTCGCGTCCTCGGGAGCTACCCGCGCGGCGAGGGCGGCTGATACGCTGGCGCCCCGCCAGCGGAGACCTCACCGATGAACCACGCCTTCGTCGAGGCCATGCGCCAGGGCTACACC
>DASTYU010000156.1:0-34872 GCA_035764655.1 Candidatus Limnocylindrales bacterium | reverse complement strand
GACGCTCACCCGCGACACGCTCCGCTTCAATCGGCTCGTGGCGGACGAGCTGGCGCGGCTGATCTACGACGGGCTGTGGTTCAGCGCCCTGTCGCGCGACCTGCGCGGCTACGTGGCGTCGTCGCAGCGCGTGGTGTCGGGCGAGGTGCGCGTGCGGCTTGATCACGGCCCGGCCGTGGTGATCGGACGGCGCTCACCGCTGTCGCTGTACGACAAGGCGCTCGCCACCTACGACGAAGGCGACGCGTTCGATCACGCCGCCGCGGTAGGGTTCATCGAGATCTTCGGGTTGCCGCTCCGCGTGGAGGCCGCGCGGCACGGTGCGGTGGGACGGTTCCACGGCGCCGCCTGGTCGTGGACCGATCCGCTGCTCGAGCACCTGCCGACGACGGTCAAGGACCCGGAGCCGGCCGCCGTCTGAACCTGGTCCGACGAACAGGCCGAACGCCTCTGGTTTCCGCCCGTCCCGCGGCACCACGATGGGCGCCGCAGGAGGTGCGTGATGACCGACGTTGTCGAACGACGTGCAGGAACGGACGCTGAAGCGAGCCTATGCGAGCTGCCGCCGCGGCAGGCCGCGACGGTCCGGATCTCGGGAGCGGGCCAGGATCTGCCCGCCCTGATGGATCACGCGTTCTCCGTGACGTCGCGCGCCATCACGGCGGCCGGAGCGCGCTTCAACGGACACCCCTTCGCCCGCTACACGGCGTTCGGCGAGCACATCGAAGCCATCGTCGGGTTCCCGTTCGTGGGCGACCTCTCCGGGTCGGAGGGCGTCGACATCACGGAGCTCCCCGGAGGTCGGGCGGTGATGGTCCGCCATGTCGGTCCCTACGAGGAGCTCGGGCGGGCCTGGGAGCGCGGGACAACGTACCTCGCGGAGCACGGGCTCACGGCCAGCGGGCCAGCCTGGGAGTGCTACCTGACCGGCCCGGACGACCCGGGCGTGCCCATCACCGAGATCTTCTGGCCGCTCGACTGACGTCAGGCGGCCATCGCCACCTCCGGACCACGGGCCGTCCCTGTCGCACGGCCGGTGGCTCGCGCGACGGCGTCGCCGAGCGCGACGACGTAATCCGTGACCGACCCGGCCTCGGCGCGCCATGCGATGTGGCCGTCGGGCCGCACCAGCACGGCGCCGTCTGAACCGAGGCCGAACCGCTCGCAGAAGACGCCGTCCCGACTGTCGAGTTCCCCCACGAGGTATGCGTCCACGACGAAGGGAACGTTCGGTGCGATCGCTGACGCCCCATCGAGCCAGGCGTTCCCGCCGGGCCCGGTGAGCAGGGTCAGGCCAGGACCGACGAGGTCGAGCGTCGAGATCCGGCCGTCAGGCCCTTCGAGCCAGGCATGCGGCATCCGGGCGCCGGGTGTCGCGACCGTCGGAAAGAGGTGTGACGGGGCGGGCTCGCCCGCGACGTCGCTCGCATGGATCGCCATCGAGCGGTAGACGTAGCCGAGGTCCTCGGTGAGGCCGTCTGGCGTCCCGCCCTCCGATCGCTCGCGAGCGAGCGACAGGTTGAACCGCCCGACCGGGTCGCGCTCCTGGACGTGGGTGTCGAGCAGGGCGGCATCGGCCCAGCCGCGCAGCACCCAGGCGAGCTTCCACGAGAGGCCGAACGCGTCGGCGACGGCCGTGTTCAGGCCGCGACCGCCGAACGGCGGCATGCGATGGGCGGCATCGCCGATGAGGAACGTGCGCCCGTCACGCGTCCGGTCCGCAGCCTGCGCGACGAACTCGATCGGCATCGTCGCGATCAGCTCGATGTCGAGATCGGGCACGCCGGTCGCAGCCCGGATCAGCGCGATGCAGCGCTCGGGCGAGTAGTCCTCGAACGACTCCTCCTTCGGGTTCCATGGCAGGCCGAGCACCCAGCGGTCATCCGGGCCGGTCGGGACGAGGACGCCGGGGACCGGGCCGGCGAGCTGGTACAGGCCGAACGGCGGCTCGTTCAGCTTCGAGTACAGCTCGGCGCGGAACAGGATCGTGACGTAGTCGCCGAGGTCGGTCGGCCCGTGCGCCTCGATGCCGAGGAGGCCGCGGACCGTGCTGCGCGTGCCGTCCGCTCCGACGACATAATCCGCCCGGACCGTCGTGCTGGGGCCGCCGTCGACGGGACGGATGGTCGCGGTTGCGCCATCGCCGTCCTGCTCGAGCGACACGAGCTCGGTCGAGAAGCGCACATCGACCCCGAGCTCGATGGCGTGCTCCAGGAGCACCGGTTCGAGCCGGTCCTGCGGGATGAGCGCGGGTCGGGTCGGGCTCACGGCCGCCGCCTGCTCCGCGGTCGGGAATCCGAGCGGTGCCATGCCGAGCTGCGGGGCGGTCAGGGTAGGGCGAACGGACATGAACGGCTGCATCTCGAGGCTGTGCTCGCGGGCCGCCGCCTCGAGGCCCCACGAACGGACGATCTCCATCGTCCGCGTGCTGATGCCGGAAGCCTTGGGGAAGATCGACGTTCCGGGGTGGCGCTCGACCAGCATCGATCGGACGCCATGGCGCGCGAGCCCGATGGCGGTGGCGAGGCCTGCCGGACCGGCACCGACGATGAGCACCGGGACGTTCGTGATCGAAGCAGACATTCAGGGACCTCCTGTATATTTGGTCAGACGTCTTGTCTTTCAGAATACAGACTGTCCGATGAAGTACAATGACGACATGGACAAACGTCGATACGTCCAGCGCCGCCGGGCGGAGAACGCGGCACAAACCCGCGATCGGATCCTTGGGGCGGCCCGCGCGTCGCTTCGAGACGGCCCGCTCGGCGCGGTTCGGATCGACGAGATCGCCCGGGAGGCCGGGGTTGCCCGCTCCACCGTCTACGTGCTCTTCGGTTCGCGCGCCGGGCTGTTCGATGCGCTGGCCACGGACCTGCTCGAGCGCGCCGGTTTCGAGCGGATCGCATCGACGTTCCGACTGCCCGACGCTCGCGACGCCCTGCTCGAAAGCCTGGCGGCGGCCGCACAGGTCTACGCGACCGAACCCGATCTCGCCCGTTCGATCCTCACCCTCGCGGCGACCGATCCGGACGCGGCGGCCGCGGTTCGCCGCTTCGAGCACGGCCGCTGGCCGGGGATGCGCAAGCTCGCCGGCCGTCTCGAGACCCAGGGTCACCTGCGGTCGGACGTGCCGCGTGACGAAGCTGCCCAGATCCTGTGGATCCTGACGAGCTTCGCCACCTTCGACCAGCTGTTCCGCGAGCGCGGGCTTTCCGCGGCGGCCACCGCAAAGCGCCTGCAGGCGATGGCGGAGCGCAGCCTCCTTCGCGCCCCCGAAGCCGATGCGCCATGATCGGCGCGTGACGGCCACCGAACCCGAGGCACGACCCGCACGAACCCGTTCCGCCGCCGGGCGCCGGCTGGACGAGCTGGCGTTCCTCCACGAGATCGCCCGGCTCGCCACGCAGGCCCGCGACTGGGACGAGCTGATGCGGACCATCGTCGACGGCACGACCGAGGCGATGGGAGTCGAGGTCTGCTCGTTCTACCTCAAGGACCGGGATGCGGACCGACTGACGCTGGCTGCGACCAATGGGCTCGATCGGACGCAGGTCGGGCGGGTCAGCCTGGCCGTCGGCCAGGGGATCACCGGGCGCGCCGCCGCCTCCCGCTCCCCTATCGCGGTCCGCGACGTCACGGTTGACCGGCGCTTTTCGTGGGTGCGCGGCTTCGACATCCAGGGCCTTCATGCGATGCTCTCGGTGCCGCTGGTGTGGCAGGACGAGGTCGTGGGTGTGCTCAACGTCCAGACGCTCGCGAAGCGCACGTTCAAGCGGCGCGAGATCGACTTCCTCACGACGATTGCCGCGCTCCTCGCCGGGATCGTGGCGAAGGGCCGCCTGCAGGCCGAGATCGAGGGGCGGCTCCAGCAGCTCACGGCACTCGACGCGGCACGGGCTGAGCTGCTGTCGGTCGTGACGCACGAGCTGCGCACGCCGCTGTCGGTCGTCCGCGCGTACCTCGACCTGCTGGGCGAGGCTGCAGCTGGTTCAAGCGCGGCTCCCGATGGTGTCACCGCGCTTGAGTGGCGAGACGCAGCGCTCGACCAGGTGTCACGACTGGACCGGCTCGTCGATTCGATCCTTGCCTCCGTCCGCGGGGAGGGCCTGACCGGGCTGTCACGTGCCCCGTTCGATGCGGTCGCCGCGGTCGCCGAAACCGTCGACACGCTGCGCCTCATCCTCCGGCCCCACCCGATCCGCTGGGATCCTCCGCCCGAGCGGATGGTCGCCATCGGCGACGAGACGCGCTTCCGGCAGGTCCTGGAGCAGCTGCTCGAGAACGAGTCGAAGTACGCGCCGACCGCCGACGGCGTGAGCATCGGCGTGTGGCGGCGCGGCGACGAGGTCCAGGTCTACGTGACCGACGACGGCCCCGGCGTCCCGGCCGAGGACTGGGAATCGGTGTTCGAGCCGTTTGTCCGGATCGAGGGCCGCGGCCGCAGCCGCGGGTCGGGCATCGGGCTGTTCGCCGCGCGTCGCCTGATGGACGCGATGGGCGGCCGCGTCTGGCTCGAGCCGAACGGCTACGGCGGCAGCCGGTTCATCGTGGCGCTCCCGGTCGCAGGCTCAGGCGAACGGGCCTGACGGTCGCCCTCCGTCAGGCGGGGACGGTTGCCGGCACGCCCTGCTCGGTTGCGACGAGCCGACCTTCATCGGCCAGCCGACGGTAGAGTGCCGCGCTCGAGGCGATGCCCTCGCGGTACGGCGTGACGGGCACGTCGCCGAGGGACGCCAGCGACTCGTGGGCGATAGCCGCCGGGAATGGCAGCTCGGCTGGCGCGATCGTGATCGTGCCCGCGGCCTCCGGCACCACGTCCTCGATCGCCGCGACCCAGTCCGTGATCGTGACGGCGTCCCCACCCAGGTTGAACACGCGCGCGCCTTGGGGCGCTGCGCGGCTGGCCAGCAGCAGCGTCTTCGCCACGTCCTCGGCGTACTGGAACACGGTCGAGCCGCCGAACGTGATCTCGAACGGCTTCCCGAGCACGGCGGCGGCGATGGCCACGGTCGGGCTGCTGGTCATGCCCTGGTCGCGGCCCACCCCGTACACGGTCATGGGCCGGACGCCGACGCTCGCCACGGCCGAGTCCTGCCAGTAGATGCGGGCACTCCCCTCGTTGGCCATCTTGTAGACGCCGTAGTGGTTGCCGGGATGCGCGACGGCGTCCTCCTCGAGGCGACCGGTCGACGCGTCGACGTCGGACGGCGAGTACATCCCCATCGAGCTGGCATAGACCACGGGCGCGCCGGGGGGCCCACGGCGGGACACCGCCTCGAACACGTTGACGGTGCCCACGACGTTCACCGCGGCACCGAGCGGCGGATCGGCGCGGCAGAACGGGACCTGGAGCGCGGCGAGGTGGACGACGTTCGTGATGCCCTGCTCGTCGATGACCCGCTCGATGGCCGCCAGGTCGGTGATGTCGCCAGTGATCAGCGTCGCGCGCTCGAGCTCGCCGGGTTCGAGGATCTGCGCGAGCCGCCGGTTGTTCGTCCCGAGGTCGAAGCCGACGACCGGCGTGCCCTCGCGGATCAGCTCGCGGACCGTCCACGCCCCGACGCAGCCGAAGGCGCCGGTGACGAGGAAGCGCTCCGCGGTCACGCGGTGACGACCACCGACGACTCCCGCGCCCGCAGGTGCGCGTACCCCGGCTTCACGACCTCGTTGATGATCCGCAGCCGCTCGTCGAACGGGGCGAACGCGCTCTTCATCGCGTTGATCGTCATCCACTCCATCTCGCCGAGCCCGATGCGGAATGCTTCGTCGAGGGCCGCGAACTCGCTCGAGAGCGACACGCCACTCATCAGCCGGTTGTCGGTGTTGACCGTGACCCGGTAGCGCAGACGGCGGAGCAGGTCGATCGGGTGGTCGGCAACGGACTGAACGGCGCCCGTGTGGACGTTGGACGTCGGGCACATCTCGAGCGGGATCCGCCGATCGCGCACGAACGCGGCCAGCCGGCCGAGCTCGACCGAGCCATCCGGGCGGAGCGTGATGTCGTCGACGATTCGCACGCCGTGGCCCAGCCGCTCCGCGCCACAAAACTGGAGCGCCTCCCAGATCGATGGCGGCCCGAACGATTCGCCGGCGTGGATCGTGATGTGGAAGTTCTCGCGGCGGACGTAATCGAACGCCTCGAGGTAGCGCGTCGGCCGGTAGCCCGCTTCGGGGCCCGCAATGTCGAAGCCGACCACGCCGGCATCGCGCCAGCGGACGGCGCATTCGGCCACCTCCAGCGACCGCGCGAACTGGCGCATCGCCGTGACGAGGACCTTCATGACGATCGGGTTGCCCGCTGCGCGTGCCCGCTCGCTGCCGATCCGGAATCCCTCGAGATTCGCCTCGACCACCTCGTCGAGGGTCAGGCCGCGCTCGACCGACAGCTCCGGGGCGTAGCGGACCTCGGCGTAGGCGACGCCGTCCGCGGCGAGATCCTCGGCGCATTCCGCGGCGACGCGAATGATCGCATCGCGCTCCTGGAGGACGCCCACGGTGTGCGCGAAGGTCTCGAGGTACAGCTCGAGGCTCTTGCGATCGGCGCCGCGGCGGACCCACGCGGCGAGCTCTTCTGGGTCGTTCGTGGGCAGCCCGTCGTAGCCGTACTCGGCCGCGAGGTCGACGATCGTGGCCGGGCGCAGGCCGCCGTCGAGGTGGTCGTGGAGGAGCGCCTTCGGGGCCTCGCGGATCGTTTCGAGTCTGAGCGGCATGACCACCTCCGGTAGGGCTTCGCGATGGTACCGCGTCAGCCCTCCCGATCGAGACGATCCCGGGCGGCGGTCAGGGCCTGCCGGACGCGGGCGGGCGCCGTCCCGCCGATGACGTCGCAGCTCGCCAGCGCCGCGTCGATGTCGGCCGCGGCGCGCAGCGTGGCGCCGATCGACGGGTCGTCAACCAGGCGGCGGGCGGTGTCGTCGTCGCTGGCTGCGAGGGCAGTCCGGATCGCGTCGTCGTCGAGCGCGTCCAGGCCCGTTCCGGCGGCATCTGCCTTGGCGACGAGTGTGCCCACGACGTGGTGGGCGGCACGGAACGGCATGCCGTTGCGGACCAGGATGTCCGCGACCGACGTGGCGGTCGTGTAGCCCTCGGAGGCGGCCGCGCGCATCCGCTCCCGATCCACGGTGAGGGTCTCGAGCATGCCGGCGAGCACGCCCAGGCTCGCCTCGTAGATGCCGACCGCCCCGAAGAGCGGCGGCTTGTCCTCCTGGAGGTCACGCTGGTACGCCAGCGGCAGGCCCTTGAGGATCGTCAGCACGGCCGTAAGCGCCGCGATCGACCGGGCAGCGCGGCCGCGAACCAGCTCCGCGGGATCGGGGTTCTTCTTGTTGGGCATGATCGAGCTGCCGGTAGAGAACGCATCGGATACCTGGACGAACCCGAAGCGCGGGTTCGACCACCACGTGAGCTCCTCGGCGAGGCGGCTGAGGTGGACCATCCCGAGCGCCACGGCCGCGAGCACCTCGACGACGAAGTCCCGGTCCGAGACGGCATCGAGCGAGTTCGCCGTCACCCCATCGAAGCCGAGCTCACGGGCGGTCTCCTCGCGATCGAGCGGGTAGCCCGCCCCGGCCAGCGCCCCGGCGCCGAGCGGCGAGACATTGAGCCGCCGTCGCGCATCGGCAAGCCGGCCGCGATCGCGTTCGGCCATCTCCACGTAGGCCAGCAGGTGATGCGCGAACAGCACGGGCTGCGCGGGCTGGATGTGGGTCGTGCCGGGCAGGACGGCCTCGCCGTCACGCTCGGCGAGCCCGACGAGCGCCCGCTCGAACCCGACCAGCGCGGCGTCCAGCCGGTCGATCGCGCGGCGCAGCCAGAGCCGGAGGTCCGTGGCGACCTGATCGTTGCGGGAGCGGCCGGTGTGGAGCTTGCCTGCAACCGGCCCGACCAGGTCGGTGAGCGCGACTTCGAGGTTGTTGTGGACATCCTCGAGGGCGGGATCCCATTCGATCGTGCCCGTGGCAACTGCATCGGCGAGGGCAGTCAGCCCATCCACCAGTGCGCCGAGCTCCACCTCGGTGAGCAGGCCAGCCCGGGCCAGGCCGCGAACGTGGGCGATCGAGCCCTCGATGTCCTCGGCGGCCAGCTCACGATCGATGTCGATCGAGCGCGTGAAATCGGCGACGCGCTGGTCGTTCTCCTCGCCGAACCGACCGCCCCAGACCCGCATCGATCCTCCGTCCGCTCGTGGGCGCTCATCCTACCGGGCGCCGCGCCGCGGAAGTCACCTTCGTCTGCCGCCCACCCGCAACTGTTTCCAGTGAAGCGGAAGAGTCGCAAGTACCGCCCTATTCCCGCCAACCACCGATGCCAGGTCGAAATCGTGATCGGGCATCGGTCAGCACGGCCGAACCTGCCTCGGCGGGCCGCATACGAGCTTCCCGGGCCAAGGCGGATGCGCGCGATTGCGCCCGCGCTGGATCGTGGCGAGTGCACAGCAAGTGAACGTGTTCGGTCGATATTTCCGTTTGGGTGGAAGCATTTGCGGGGTAGCCGCACATCGAAGCCTATTGCCCGACGTCCTGGAGCCGCGTCGATTGGACTAGACCGATAGGCCAACGGTCGCTATCATCCGCGGATGGCGCCCCACCCCACGACCCCGACCGCTACCCGGTTTGAATGGGGGCTGTTCGGGCTCCTGTCCTTCATGTGGGGCAGCAGCTACCTGTTCATCAAGATCGGGGTCGACGAGGGCCTCCAGCCACTGACCCTCATCATGCTGCGGCTGCTGTTCGGGGCATTGCTGCTCATTGGGGTCGTCCTGGTCGCCCGTCCCGCCCTCCCCGACCAGCGCCGGACCTACGGCCATCTCGTGATGATGTCGCTCCTGTCGATCGTGATCCCGTTCTGGCTCATCACGTACGGCGAGGGCAGCGGCGTCGATTCGTCGGTCGCGGCGATCCTCAATTCGACCGTGCCGCTGTTCACGATCGTGATCGCGCCGCTGTTCCTCCACGACGAGCACATCACGGCCAACCGCCTGATGGGGCTGGCGGTCGGGTTCGTCGGGGTGATCGTGCTGACGAGCGGCGACCTCGGCGGGACCACATCCGGCGGCGGGATCAGCTTCGGCATCGTCGCGCTGCTGCTGTCGGCCGTGTCGTACGCGTTGGGTGCCGTCTACGCGCGGCGCAACGCCCGTGGCCTGTCGCCGATCACTACGGCACTGTTCCAGGTGATCTTCGCGTTCATGATCACGACGGCCCTCGCATTCGTGATCGAGAACCCGCTCGGCGCCACGATCACGCCGGCCGCCGCGTTCTCGGTGGTCTGGCTCGGGCTGTTCGGCTCGGGTATGGCGTACCTGCTCTTCTTCCGGTTGCTCAGCAACTGGGGCCCGACCCGGACGTCGCTCGTTGCGTACCTGTTGCCGGTGTGGGGCATCGTGCTCGGTGTGGCCGTGCTCCAGGAGCACGTCGATGGACGGGTCCTCCTGGGGACGGCGCTCATCGTGGGCGGAGTGGCGCTCGTGAACGCGCGCATCGGGGCAGGGCGGCTGTTCGGCCGGTCGGCGCCGGCGGTGGACTAAGCGTCCAGCGCCAAGAGGATTGCCCCCGCCACGATCACGGCCGAGGCGGCGATCCGGCGCGTCGCGTCTTCCCGGGAGATCGCCTCCCCCAGGCGGAGGGCACCCCATGCCGCGGCGAGCACCGTGGCTGATTCGCGCAACGGTGCCACGGCCGTCAGCGGCGCCACGCTCAGCGCATAGAGGACCAGCAGGTATGCCGCGAGCGTGAGGATCCCGCCAATGGCCGCAGGCCGGACGACGGCGGGGTCGCGAAAGCCGGTCTGTCGCCGCGTCGCGACGACGACGCCGGCCAGAACGAGCGAGCCGCTCACCCACAGGATCGCTGCGTACGGCACCGGATCGATCAGGCGCGTGCCGACCCGGTCGACGGTCGTGTAGGCGGCGATCGCCACGCCGGTTGCGAGCGCGAAAGCGATCGGTCCCGGCCCGCCCGGGCGGCGCCGTCCCGTGAGCGCCGAATGCAGCGCAACCCACGGTCGCTGGAGCGCGAGGAAGCCCGCAATGAGGCACGCGACGCCGATCCACCCGACCGTAGCGAGGCGCTCCCCGAGCAATCCCACGCCGACGATGACGAGAATGAGCGGAGCGGTGCCGCGGGCAATGGGATAGACGACCGACAGGTCTCCGCGCCGGTACGCCGCGGCCAACAACACGAAGTAGATCGCCTCGATCACGCCCGATCCGAGCCCGAGCGCGAGGCCGTCGGCCGGTAGCTCGCCGGCCCCGGCCAGCCACCACACCGCCGCGCCGAGCGGCACGATGATGAGCGCGCCGGCCACCAACCCGATCGCCGCGGCGAGCAGCGGGTCGCCGGCGGTCTTGATCCGGACGTTCCAGGCAACGTGGAGCACGCCCGACAGCGCGACAAGCGCGATGACGAGCGGGTCCATCCGGCCCGGACCGCGTTACCCGCGCAGGTCGCGGCGGGCGAACGCCCAGGCGCCGAGAAGCAGGCCGCCACCGGCGAGCACTGTCATGACGGCAAGACCGCCCGGATCGAACACGCCCGACATCGGCCGGCCGACGTGCTCGCTGATTGACAGGTCGATGAGCCACTCCGGCAGGCGCAGTGCGTTTCCCAGGGTCCCGAGCAGGTACGAGGCGATGGACACCGCCCCGGCGACGATGGCCGCCAGTCTCGGGCGGCCCAGGCCGATGACCGCCAGGCCGATCCCGACGAACGCGCACCCATAGAGGGCGAGGACGAGGCTGCCGAGGACGGAGTCGACCGCACTGCCACCGACGGCGGACACGGCGGGCGCAATGAGCGCGCCGGCGACGAGCGTGGTCAGCCCGACTCCGGCGAACGCCGCCACCCCGGTCGCTGCGAACCAACGGGCGCGCGTCAGCTGGGTCGACAGCACGAAGTCCAGCCGCCGGCCGTTCTCGTCGGAGGCGACGCCGGCGACGAAGCCGGCGCCCGCGAGGCCGACGAGCAGCGAGCCGAAGCCCACGAACGCGAGCTCGAGGATCGCGGACGGGTCGCGGATGTCGAGGCCGGGGTAGATGCGCCCGATCATGTTGTCGATGCCCGGCATCTGGTCGAGCATCTCGACGAATGCGTCGGCCGAGCTCGCAACGAGCACGCCATAGGCGCCGATCCCGACGCCCCAGCCGATCGCGTCTGCCGCATGGTCTGCGAGCTGGCGGACGAACGGGTTCGCGCTGCCGGCCGGCAGGCTGGGCAGTGACCGGCGTCCGGCACCGGCGACGGCCCCGATATCACGGCGCTCGAAGACGATGACCCCGAGTCCGTAGATCGCGCCAGCGAGCGCGGCGAGAGCGATCACCGGCGGCCAGTCCCATATCCCCGCCAGCGGACGGTGACCGGCGGTCCAGGCGAACCAGCTGAGCGGCTCCAGGGTCTCGAGCGACGGTGCCAGCGAGCTGTATGACGTGACGAGGTAGGCGCCGAACAGGACGGCCGCTCCCAGCGCGGCCCCGCGGGTTCGCCCGAGGACCAGCGCCGCCACGAACGCGACCGATCCGGCGGCGAGCATGAGGATCCCGATCAAGGCCCATGCCCCGAGGCCGTTGGCAAGCGGGATCCCGTCGCCGGGGAGCGTCCCGAAGACCGCCCCGGCGAGCGACGTCAGCACCGCCGCGATCACCATCGCGACGCCCACGAGCGCGGCATGGCCGAGCACCTTCTGGACGGCGATCGTCCGTCGCCCGACGGGCGTGGACGCGACGAGGTCCAGGCTGCCGCGCTTCGCCTCGCCGGCCAGCGCGCCCGACATCGCGATGACCGACCAGATGCCGAGCAGGACCGGTGCGATGTTCCCGAAGCGCCAGGACAGGAAGCCACCAAGCCGGTCCAGGCCGATCGGGTCGCCGAGCAGGCCGCGGAGGACCGGCGGCAGGACGTCGAACGAGGCGATGAGCGCGAGCCGCGACGGGAGGTCCGGCCACTCGGCGGCCATCGCCCCCGCGCCGGCAAGCATCAGGGCGCCGGCGACCACGCCGAGCGCCAGCGCCACGAGCGCGCCATCGCGCGTCGTCTTGCCGAACACGGAGCCGAAGCCGACCAGGCGCGCGACGAGCCGTGGCTCCCGCCCGATCGAAATCGCGGCGGGTCGGCCCGTTTCGGCGGTCACGCGCGCACGTGCGGATCGCGGCCGTAGTGGGCGAGGAAGACGTCCTCGAGGTTCGGTTCGTGGCTCACCACGTCGATCAGCCCGTACGGCGCGACGGCCTCGACCACGGGACCCAGCGGACCGTTGACCCGCATCGTGACGAGCGGCCCCTCGATCGTGACGTGGCTGACCGTCGGCAGCGCCTCGAGCACGCCGTCCTCGATCGGTCGCGACAGGGTCAGCGACACGTGCTGGAAGGCGAGCGTTCGGATCGCCTCGATCCGGTCGACCTGGACCAGGCGCCCCTCGCGGATGATGGCGACGCGGTCGCAGGTGCGGTCCACCTCCGCGATGATGTGGGATGACAGGAAGACGGTCCGGCCTTCGGCGGTCGCCTCGCGCAGGAGCTCGAACACGGTGTGCTGGACGAGCGGGTCAAGGCCGGCGGTGGGCTCGTCGAGGATGAGCAGGTCGGGCCGATGCTGGAGCGCCACGACCAGCCCGACCTTCTGCTTGTTTCCCTTCGAATACTCCCCGAACCTGCGGCTCGGGTCGAGCTCGAGCCGTTCGACGAGCTCGTTGACGTAGCGCTCCTCCACACTCCGCCGCAGGTTCGCGAAGTAGCGGATCGTGTCGGCACCGGACAGGCGCTCGTACAGGTCGAATTCACCCGGCAGATAGCCGACCCGGCGGTGGATCGCCCTGGCGTCGCGGGTCGTGTCCATCCCGAACACCTCGGCCCGGCCGGACGTCGGCCGGATCAGGTCGAGCAGGATTCGCATCGTCGTCGTCTTGCCCGCCCCATTCGGGCCGAGGAACCCGAAGATCTCGCCGTCATCGACGCTGAGATCGAGCTCGAGAACCCCGCGGTTCGCGCCGTACATCTTGGTCAGGCGCTCGGTGCGGATCACGGCCCGCCCGGCCTGCTCGGAGGCGGTCACGCGGGGGGTCGCCGGCGGCGCTCGGCCGCCTCGGCACGCTCCTTGAGCACGCGCAGGTGGTGCTCGACCCGATTGGCCAGCGATTCCCGGCCGAGTTTCATGAGGATCCCCGCCCACCGATCGTGGGGGTCGAACGTGGCCGAGTGAACGACGCGGGTGCCGCCGGCGAGCGGCTCGAACCACCAGTGGAACTCGCCGCTGAAGCCCTCGCCCGTCACGCGCAACGCGAAGCTGGACTGCGGTCGCGCCTCGAGGCTCTCCACCCGGGCGCTGTCGCGCAGCAGCCCGAGGCGCGGTGACGCGTGGCGGGTCGAGGCCGCGGCCGGCCAGTCGGGCGCCGGCTCGTCGAGCCGGAGCTGCGGGAACAGCGCCAGCGCGTTGGCCGGGTCATGGAGTGTCGCCCAGACCACGCGCGGCGAGGCGTTGATGAACACGCGTCGTTCGACCTCGCCCGGGTCGTGGCTGCGCGGCCGCGCGCTGATCGGCCTGTTCGTCCCCACGGCCACGCTACACCCCGATCGGGTGCCAGACCGTCTTCATCTCCAGGAAGGCGGCGATCCATTCGGGCCGCTCGGCAGCGCGGTCATCAAGCCAGTCGAAGCGGGCCTCGGCCACCGAGGTGGGCCTGCGCAGCACGCGCTTCACGTCATCGGCGGCGAGGAGTTCGACGTCGGTGCGCAGCTCGTCGGGGACGCCCCACGTATCGAGCGCGTCGACATCGGCGTGACCGGCGAGCACGGGGATGAGCTCGCGCTTCCAGCCGGTCAGCACGTTGACGACCCCGCCCGGCACGTCGGACGTGGCGAGGACCTCGGTGAGCGTCACGGCCGGCAGCGGGCGCGTCTCGGACGTGAGCACCACGACGGTGTTGCCCGCGACCAGCGGCGGCGCCAGGCGCGACACGAGCCCGAGGAGCGACGACGTCTCGGGCGCCACGATCCCGACGACGCCGGTCGGCTCGGGGATCGTGAAGTTGAAGTACGGTGCGGCGACCGGGTTCGAGGAGCCGAGGACCTGGCCGATCTTGTCGGCCCAGCCCGCGTACCAGACCCAGCGGTCGATCGCCGCGTCGACGGCCCGCGCGGCGGCCGGCTCACGCAGGCCTTCGGCGAGGGCCACCTCGGCAACGAACTGCTCGCGCCGGCCCTCCATCAGCTCGGCGACGCGGTACAGCACCTGCCCGCGGTTCATGGCGGTCTTCCCGGCCCAACCGGGGAAGGCCTTGCGCGCGGCACGCACGGCATCGCGCAGGTCCTTGCGCGAGGCCCGCGCGGCGTTCACCAGCGGCGTCCCGTCGGCGGCCGACACCACGTACGAGCGCCCCGATTCGGACCGTGGGAACGCGCCACCGACGTACAGCTTGTACGTCTTGCGCACGGCGATCCGTGCCGGGGCGGCGGAGGCCGCTGCAGCCTGCGCCCGGCGCGCGACGGCGCGCGACGTTCCATTCCGGCCGTCCGACGGCGTCGGGCTGCGGCGCGTGGCCATCAACGATCCTCCAGCCGCACGTACGCGTGCAGGCCATGCATGCCGCCCTCGCGCCCGAAGCCGGACTCCTTGTAGCCGCCGAACGGAGACGTCGGGTCGAAGCGGTTGAACGTGTTGGCCCACACGACGCCGGCGCGCATCTTCGACACCATCGACAGGATCCGGCTGCCCTTCTCGGTCCAGATGCCGGCCGACAGACCGTAGGCGGTGTTGTTGGCCTTCTCGACCGCCTCGTCGGGCGTGCGGAAGGTCAGCGTCGACAGCACGGGCCCGAAGATCTCCTCGCGGGCGATCCGGTGGCTCTGGGCGACGTTGGTGAACAACGTCGGCCGGAAGTAGTAGCCGCGCTCGGGCAGGTCGCACGGCGGCTGGTACAGGTCGGCGCCCTCGTCGACGCCGCTCTGCACGAGCTCGGTGATCTTCTCGAGCTGGCTCTTCGAGTTGATCGCGCCGACGTCGGTGTTCTTGTCGAGGGGGTCACCGACGCGGATCGTCGCCAGGCGGTCCTTGAGCTTGTCGATCAGCGCGTCGGCGATCGACTCCTGGACGAGCAGGCGCGACCCGGCGCAGCACACCTCGCCCTGGTTGAAGTAGATGCCGTTGACGATGCCCTCGACGGCCTGGTCGAGCGGCGCGTCGTCGAACACGATGTTGGCGGCCTTGCCGCCGAGCTCGAGCGTGAGTGCCTTGTCCGTCCCGGCCACCCCGCGCTGGATCTTCTTGCCGATCTCGGTCGAGCCGGTGAAGGCCACCTTGTCGACGTCCGGGTGAGTCGCCAGGACCATGCCGATCTCGCCCGGACCGGGCGTGATGTTGACCACGCCGGGCGGCAGGTCCGCCTGGCGGCAGACATCGGCGAACAGGAGCGCGCTGAGCGGCGTCGTCGAGGCGGGCTTGAGCACGACCGTGTTGCCGGCCGCGAGCGCCGGCGCGATCTTCCAGGAGAGCATCAGCAACGGGAAGTTCCACGGGATGATCTGGGCGGCGACGCCGAGCGGCTTCGCGACCCGGCCCGGGAAGGCGTAGTCGAGCTTGTCCGCCCAGCCGGCGTAGTACCAGAAGTGCGCCGCGGCGAGCGGCACGTCGACGTCGCGGCTCTCCTTGATCGGCTTGCCCGAGTCCATCGACTCGAGCACGGCGAACTCGCGGCTGCGTTCCTGGAGGATGCGCGCAATCCGGAACAGGTACTTCGCGCGCTCCTTGCCGGGGAGGCTGCCCCACGCGCGGCGCTGGGCCCGGCGCGCAGTGCGCACCGCCTTGTCGATGTCGTCCGCAGTAGCGCGGGCGATCTCCGCGAGTGGCTGCTCGGTCGACGGATCGATGGAGGTGAACGTCTTGCCGTCGGACGACGCGACGTCCCGCCCGCCGATGAACAGCCCGTAGCGCTCCTTGAGCGCGACGATGTCGCGCGCCTCGGGCGCCGGGGCGTACTCCCAGGGGATCGCCTGACCGTCGCCGAGGCCCCAGCTGTTCGGGGCACGCTCGCCGGTCTTCGCGACGCGCGTGTCGGAGTCGGTGGCCATCGGCTGCATTATGGCACTCGTGATGGTTCGGCCCCGATCGGCGCACCGTCCCGTCATGCTCCGCTGCGGTGGTCAATGACGGCGCGCAGGTACTGCTCGGGAGGCGTTCGACCTTCGCTAGTCAGCGTTCTCCTGCTGCTTCCAGCCAAGCGACAGCATCGGCGTGAGGTACGCGGCCGAAACGGCCGCCGCCGCGCTCGAGGCCAGCGCCGCGCTCGATGCCGACGCGGAGCAGCGATACGCGGTCGCCGGGTGCCACGCCTCGCAGTAGCGGACATGCAGATGGTTGTCGTGGCCGGCGAAGCGCGTCGTGAGGCCCTCCTTGATCAGGACCGGGTCGTTGAAATAGATGACCTTCACGTGGCCCGGTGCGGCGGCACGGATCTCCTTGATCAGGGCACGCGTGGCCGCGCGGTTGTAGCTCGCCCGCCGGTAGTCGGTCCCCAGCGTGCACTGGTTCTTGCCGTCGCGCATCGGCCGCAGGTCGACGTCGAGCCCCTGCCGGTGCGTCTCGTGCCCGGGCAAGACGCCGCCGTGCTCGAAGCTGGCATCGCCGACGGCGACGCGGCCGTACCCGGCGTCGGAGATACGCTTCGCCGCGGCACGCAACTGCCCGATCGCGGCGCCCGTGCCCCAGTTCGCCGGGCCGTTACCGACGCTGTAGTCGCACAGCCCCGACGTGCTGCCCCACGAGGGGCGCTGGAAGTGCCACAGCAGCCGGCGCCACGTGGACGCGTCCACCGAACCGGCCGAGGACGACGTCATGTGAGCGCGGAAGTCCGAAACCGCGTCCCGGGTCGAGGATCCGTAGGTCCCGCTGACCGTCAGCCCCGCCCGCCACTTGTCGTTGAGCAGCCGTTGCAGGGCACGGACGGCATCACCGCTGCTGCCCAGGGACAGGTTCGGGGTGAGGCTGCGCCACGTTGGGTCGTTGACGAGGCCGGTGGCGGGCAGGCCCTTCGCCGCCTGGTGGGCGATGACCGCGTTTCGCGTCGTGATGTCGAAATGGCCGTCCACGACGACGTCGTGACCTGCTGCTCGCAGCAGGTACTGGAGGGCGCGCACGTCTGACCCCCGGTTGCCCAGCGTCTGGACCGGGTAATCGGTCGAGAGGGCCGTAACGTGCCCGGCAACGGCGAACAGCAGGACCAGCGCTCCGGCGAGCGGCAACAGGCGACGAACGAGTCTGCGCGCGGGTCCAGGCATCCGGCGGGCTAGAGTACGCCAGCACGCGGCCGACTCCAACTCCGGCCGCCTGTCCCGCTCGCCAGGAGACCCGCCCCGATGGATCGCCGCGACGGCGCCGACGAGCATCTCGACGGCCCACTCGACGACCAGCCCACGCTCGTCGGCAACCTGCGCGACCTGCGCCTGTTGAACCGGCTGTCGGGGGGCGTGGCCTTGAGCCGGTGGGGCGTGAACCGGCTCCTCGACGGCTCGGCCGAAGTCGGGACGGTGATCGACGTCGGCACGGGCGGCGCCGACATCCCGGTCGCCCTGATGGCCGATTCCGTCTGGCGGGGCCGGACGCTCGAGGTCACCGCGGTCGACAGCCGGAGCGAGGTGCTCGCCGCTGCGCGCGTTGCGCGACCCAGCCTGGAGCGAATGCAGCGCCTGCGCATCGCACTGGTGGACCCGGAGCGGCTGCCGTACCAGAACGAGACGTTCGATGTCGGTCACGCGTCGCTCGTGGTCCATCACCTCGACGAGGACGCCGCCGTGCGGTTCCTCGCCGAGCTCGGGCGCGTCAGCCGCCGCGGCGTCGTGGTCAACGACCTGCACCGCGGTCCACTGGGACTGTTCGGCGCCTGGCTGGCCGGCCGCTTCCTGACCCGCAACCACTACACCCGCCACGATTCGATGCTGTCCTTCCGGCGGGCGTACACGATCGCCGAAACCGAGGCGCTGTTGCGGCGGGCGGGGCTCGAGCCGATCGATCGGCGGACGAGCGCGTTCCGCCAGCGCTACGCGATCGTGGCAGTGCCGCCGACGTCGGCACCGTGACGGACGTCGAGGTCGCGATCGTCGGTGGCGGTCCGGCCGGCGCCCTGACGGCCGCGCTCCTGGCACGCGCCGGGCACGAGGTCATGGTCTTCGAGCGGTCACCAGCCTGGCACTGGCGGGCGTGCGGGGTGTTCGCCTCGCCGGCGACCGTCCGGGCCCTCGGTCGTGCGGGCATCGACGAGACCACGCTGGGTCGCGTGGCCCGGCCGATCCCGGCGATGCGTGTCGAGACGCCGCGCGGCACCACGTTCCGGCTGACCTACGGCGGCTGGATGCCTCCGGTCGGGTTCGACCGCTCGGGGCTGGATCCGGCCTTGCTGGATCACGCCCTGGCCGCCGGTGCCACGGTCTGCAGGGGGGCGCGCGTGGAGGACATCCGCCTCGACCGGGGCGCGCCGTCGCTCACGGTTCGGACGCCGTCGAACGACATCGAACGGTACGCGGCGCGGCTCGTGATCGGGGCGGACGGCGGCAACTCGATCGTGGCGCGCGCGGCGAGGGTCGCGCGGCCCGCACGGCTGGCGCCGCGGGTCGGCCTGACGTACCACCTGGCCGACCGCGCCGGCGACCCGATCGCAGATGCCCGCATGCACGTGTTCCGCGACGGCTACGTCGGGATCGCGCCCGTCCCGGGCGGGCGGGTCAACGTCGGGATCGTGCTCGGCCGGAGCTGGTCCGCCCGCTTGGCGCGGGATGGCGCAGAGGCCGTCGCCGACGAGATCGTGGCCGCCATCCCGGTCCTCGCCGGGGCCGCCGGCTCGCCCACGGATCCCGCCGCGTGGCGCCAGGGGGCCCGCCTGGATCGAGTCGCCGGCGCGAGCCCGCTCGGTCACCGGGTCACCCGTCGCGCCGGTGAGGGCTGGCTCGTCGTCGGCGATGCGGCCGGGTTCCTCGATCCATTCACCGGCGAGGGCCTCCATCGTGCGGTCGTCTCGGCCGAGCTCGGGGCACGCGCGGCGAGCGCGGCGCTCCGGGACAATCCGGGCGCGCTCGACGCCTACGATCGAGCGATGCGCCGGCGGTTCGCATCGAAGGACGTCGTGTCCTGGCTGGTCCAGGTCTTCCTCGAGCGCCCGCTGCTGTTCGAGTACGCCGCCCGTCGGATCGCGGCCAGAATGCCGGTCCGTGAGACGATGGGCCTCGTCATGGGTGATCTCGTCCCGGCGTCCCGCGCCCTCGACCCGCGCTATCTCGGCGCGCTGCTGCGCCCGTGACCGATCCTGCCGTCCGCGAACCTGCCCCGAAGCCGTCCGCCGCTCGCACGCGGCTCGGCAGCTACGCGATCTGCCTCGATGCCGACGGGCGCATCCTGCTGTGCCGTCTCGCGAGCGGCGAGCCCGAGCCCGGGGCGTGGACGCTCCCCGGTGGCGGCGTGGACTTCGGCGAGCACCCCGATGACGCGGTGATCCGGGAGCTGCGCGAGGAGAGCGGCCTGAACGGCGAGATCGTCGAACTCGAGGGCGTGTTCTCGCACCTGTATGCCGGCTCGCCCTACGCCGACGGCGCGGATCTGCACTTCCTCGGCGTCCTGTACCGCGTGAACGTGACGGGCGGCGAGCTCACCGACGAAGTCGAAGGCTCGACGGACCGTTGTGGATGGTTCGCGCGGGACGAGGTTGGTGGCCTGCAGATCGTGTCGGTCGCGCGCGAAGCGATCGAACGGATCTGGCCGGGCGCACTCGAGTGAACAGCCACATCTCGATCGACGTGGCTGCCCCACCCGGGCTCGTCTTCGCCCTGGCCCGAGACGTCGAGCGCTGGCCGCGGCTGCTCCCCCACTACGTCTCGGTGACGGTCCTCGAGCGTCGCCCGGATGACAGCGTCGTCGCCCGGCTCGTCGCCCGCCGCCCGCTCGTGCCGGTCCTCGGCATCGGCCTGCCGGTGGCCTGGCGCTCTCGATCGTGGAGCGAGCCCGAGGCGTGCCGGCTGCGCTTCGTCCACCAGGGCGGCGCGACCGACGGCATGGATGTGACGTGGCGGATCGATCCGCTGGGAGACGGCGCTCGCGTCACGATCGAGCACGACTTCCGGCCGCGCTTCGCACCGTGGGCCTGGTTCATCGACACGTTCTTCACGCGACCCATCGCCGGCCGCACCCTTGCCACGTTCAAGGCGATCGCCGAAGCGGTCGAGGCAACCGGGCTGTCCCGGGAAACGAAGAATCCGGCATGAGTGGCCGCCGGCGGGTGTTCATCACCGGGCTCGGCCTGATCACGCCGATCGGCACCGGCGTGGACGGGTTCCGCGCCGGCCTGCGCGCGGCGCGCTCGCCGGTCAAGCGCGTCGACCGCTTCGATCCGTCTGCCTTCCGCTCGCAGGTTGCCGCGCAGGTCGACGACTTCGATCCGCTCGCCTGGCTCGACCCGAAGGTCGCCCGCCAGCTCGACCGGTTCAGCCAGTTCGGGCTGGTCGCCGGCCGGCTCGCGCTCGATGACGCGCGGCTGGCCCCCGGCGCACCGAACCACCCGGCTCCCGAGCGGATCGGGATCTATCTCGGCAGCGCGCTCGGCGGGATCGCCTATGCCGAGACGCAGCACGAGCGCTACATGGCGAAGGGCATCCGCCAGGTGGCCCCGAACCTCGCCCTTGCCGTGTTCGGCGGCGCCGCCCCGGCCAACCTCGGCATCGCACTCGACGTGCGCGGCCCCATCCTCTCGACGGCCAACTCATGCGCCTCGGGGAGTGTCGGCCTCGGCGAGGCGCTCGGCGACCTGCGCGACGGCCGGGTCGACGCCGCGATCGCCGGAGGCTGCGAGGTGCCGCTGAGCGCCCTCGCATTCGGGGCGTTCGACATCATCAAGGCGCTCTCGTCGACCCACAACGCGACGCCGGAACAGGCCGCCCGACCGTTCGATACCGAACGCGACGGCTTCGTCATGGGCGAAGGCGTGGCGTGGCTCGTGCTCGAAGCCGAGGACGTCGCGCGCGCCCGCGGCGCGGAGCCCTATGCGGAACTGATGGGCTACGGCGCCACGTCCGACGCCTACCACATGGTCCAACCCCGGCCTGACGGTCGCGAGGCCGGACGCGCCGCCACCATCGCCCTCCAGGACGCCGGCGTCGACCCGGCCGAGATCGACTACGTCAACGCCCATGCCTCGTCCACCCCGATCGGCGACGTCGCTGAGGCGCGCGCCATCACCCTCGCCCTCGGCGAGCGGGCCGGGAGCGTCCCGGTCAGCGGCACGAAGGCGTATTACGGCCACCCGCTGGGCGCGTCCGGTGCGATCGAAGCCGCCATCTGCGCGCTGGCCATCCGCGATGGCTGGGCCCCGCCCACCGTCAACCTCGATCAGCCCGACCCGGACAGCGCTGAGCTGCTGCCGATGCTCCTGCGCGACGGCTGTCCGGGCACGTACCGCCGGGTGCTGTCGACGTCGTTCGGGTTCGGCGGGCTGAACGCCGCTGTCGTGCTCGGCGCCGTGGACTAGGACAAGGCGAGCGACAGCCTCAGCGCGGACCGGCTCCGGGCCGGGTCATCGCCTCGACCACGGCGCCGCGTTCCACGAGAGCGGGCGGGGCGACGGCGCTCGCCCGTCCTTCGGTCCGCGCCGCGATGGGCGCGGGCACGGGTTCGAAGCCACGCTGGCTGCGCACCCAGAGCAGCGCCCCGATCCCGACGAGGAGCGCCCCCAGCCCACCGGCAGCGACGGCGATCGCCACGCCCGCCGCGGATGCCAGCCAGCCGAACAACAGGCCGCCGATCGGGGTTGAGCCGGCAAAGACCGTCGTGTACACGCTCATGGCCCGCCCGCGCAGCGTGTCGGGCACGTTGAGCTGGATCATCGTGTTCGCGGTGGCCGCCATCGTGATGCCACCGAACCCGACGACGACCATCAGCAGGATGGCGATCGGGAAGAGGTTCGAGATCGCGAGCAGGACTTCGGCGACGCCGAGTGCGATCGCGCCGCCCACGAGCCGGCCGCTACGCGGCAGGCCTCCCGACACGGCAAGCCAGCCCGCGGCCAGCAGCGACCCCACGCCGGACGCGGCCATGAGGAAGCCGTAGCCCTCCGCCTGCAGGCCGAGCACCTCCTTGGCGAGCGCCGGGATGACGACCGAGAAGTTCATGCCGAACGTGCTGACGAGCCCGATCACCAGGATCGCCAGCAGCACGGGCGGCGTGTGGCGGACGTAGCCGATCCCCTCGCGCAGCTGCTCGACGACCTGTCCGGCCGAGCGCGGTCGCGGTGGCAGCTCCGGCGTCCGCAGCGCCGAGCCGTCCATGGCGGCCAGCGCGACGAGGACCGCGGCAAAGCTGGCGGCATTGATCGCGAACGCCACGCCGGACCCGAACGCGCCGATGGTCAGGCCGGCCACCGCCGGGCCGAGGATCCGGGCCGCGTTGAACATCGCGGAGTTGAGCGCAACCGCGTTGCCGATGTCGGTGCGCCCGACGATCTCGACGACGAAGCTCTGGCGAACGGGCATGTCGATCGCGTTGGCGCAGCCGAGCAGGAGGGCCAGGACGACGATCATCCAGACCTCGACGACGCCGCTCAGCGTGAGCACAGCGAGGATCGCGGCGAGCGTCATCATCACGGCCTGCGTGGCGAAGGCTGTCTGGCGCTTCGGGAGCGCGTCGGCCAGGAGCCCGCCGAACAGGCCGAAGATCATCACCGGCACGAACTGGGCGGCAGCGACCACGCCGAGCCACAGCGCATCACCGGTCAGCTCGAGGACCAGCCAGGCCTGGGCCACTTGCTGCATCCACGTCCCGACGAGCGAGATCAGCTGCCCGCCGAAGAAGAGCTGGTAGTTGCGGTGGCGGAAGGCGCGCAGCCCCCGCCCGGGTCGGATGGTCATCGCTTGCGAGTGGCCTTCGGGGCATCGCCCAGGCCGGCCAGGTGATCGGCCAGGTGGCGCCGGCGCGCCTCGGCCTCGTCGATCATCGACGCGAGGCGCTCGGCCTTGTGGCGGAGGTTCTCGATCTGGCGGTCGACGCGGTCCAGCGCGTCGACGAGGATCGCGCGCCGCTCGCGGGGATCCTCGCTCGAGCGAAATCGTTCGCGGTTGCGTTCGCGCGCTCGCTCGTCCTCGAGCAGCTGGCCGATCTGGGCGAGTGAGAAGCCGGCATCGTCGCGCAGGCCGCGGATGAAGCGCAGCCGCTCGATATCGGACTCGTCGTAGAGGCGGTAGGCGCCCTCGGAACGAGCGGCGGGCTCGAGGAGCCCGACTTCCTCGTAGTAGCGAATGGAGCGGGGCGTCAGACCGACCTCGGCGGCGGCCTCCTGGATGCGCAGGAGGCGGGGGTCGTCCGACGCCCGGGTTTGGGCCGTCGTCACCGGCCCATTCTACGCCAACATTGACGTTTACGTAAAGGTTGCAGTTTCGCCGTCAGGGCAGGCGGAACGGTGGAAGCGGCATGCCGTCGGCGACGCACGACGTATCCAGGCCGTCGACGGTTCCCGCCGCGACGAATGCGTCCACGATCGCCGGCAGGCAGCCGAGGTGGCTGACCGTATGGCCATGCCCCTCGGCGATCACGATGGTGCTGTTCGGAAAGCGGTCCGCCGCGGCGGCAATGTTCACGGGCGGGTCCTGCGGGTCCGCGCTGCCCACCGTGAACAGGACCGGCACGTCACCGGTTGCGGGATCCGCATCGTCGGCCGGCACGATGCCGCGCGGTGCGGCGCGGCACAGCGTCGCCTGCAGGTTGGCGTTGGCCAGCTGGGCATCGAGGTAGTAGCTGCCCGCGCCGACGCGCGCGACCTCGGCCGGATCGTAGCGGGCCCACGCTTCGGAGCAACGGATGATCGCCGACATCAGGGGCATTGGGTCGTCGAGCGACTCCCCGCCTCCGATGGCGTTCGCGGCCTCAATGGCCTCCTCCCAGCGGCCGTCCGCGGCCGCATCGATGAACCATGGCAGCGCGGCCGAGTATTGGCTATCGATCAGGCCGCTGTGCACGCCATCGGCGAAGTCAACCGCCGTGATGACGCCCGGCTCGCCGGTGGCCGGATCGATCGCGGCGACGGTCACGGGCGCACGCTCGAGCGACGCCATGGTCGCCTGGAAGTCGCGGGCGAGGTCCGGGTATGCGCCCGCGCAGCTCGCATCGGCCGCGCAGCGTGCGAACAGGATCTCGAGCGCGGCCTCGCTGTTGGGCGCCAGGCGCTCGAAGACCGGGACCTCGAGCAGGGTGGCACCATCGAGGACCACCGAGCGCACGCGATCGCCGTGCTGGCGGATGTAGTACTGGGCGGCGGTCGCGCCGTAGGAGCCGCCCCACAGGTTGATGCGCTCGTAGCCGAGCGCGTCGCGGACCGCGTCGAGGTCGTCCATCGCGATCGATGTCGTGTACAAGGCCGGATCGGCATCGAAGCGGCCAAGCTGGGTCGTGACCCACTCGCGAGCGACCGCGTCCGCGTCGACCGATGGCAGCTGCGAGATGTCCCGCAGCGGGTCGAGCAGCATCGCGTTCGAGCCACCGGTCCCGCGCTGGTCGACGAGCACGATGTCGCGTGTCGCGTGGATGCCGCCGAACGTGAGCGCGGTCCATGTCAGCCCATCGACCGCGGCCCCTCCGGGGCCACCGGCCAGCATGAACACCGGGTCGGGCTCCGGGGGACCGACGGAGGCCGGGATGACACCCACCCGAAGGTCGATCGTGCGTCCCGCCGGCAAGGCCGGATCCTCCGGCAACGTGAGCGTGCCGCACAGCGCCTGGATGCGAGGGCCGGTCCCGATGGCACAGGGTTCGAGCGGCTGTTCGCCGAGGGCGAGGACCGGTCGCGGCGACGGCGCTGCCGGGCTCCCGGTCGGAGGCGGCGTCCCGCGCTCGGATGCGGTCGGCGCGCACGCCGCAACGAGGAACGCGATCGCGAGGATCGTGTTGCGGCGTGGCATCGCCGCGACCGTGGCAGGGGCCCGGCGGCCCGGCAAGGGCCATCCAGACTGTCAGCGCGGGTCGAAGTGGACCAGCGCCACCTCGCGGATCGGCCGGTATCCGATGGCCTGGTAGATCCGGTTCGAGGTCGGGAAGTCCGCATTCGTGAAAAGGAAGCACCAGCGCAGGCCTCGGTCCAGCTGGTCCTGGCTGGCCGCCGCCGTCAGCGCGCTCGCATAGCCGCGGCGCCGGGACTCCGGCGGCGTGTAGACCGCTCCGATCCGGGTGCCGTGCGGCGTGCGACCGGTCGCCTGGCACATCGACACCGGCTTCCCGTCGACCTCCCAGATGTACGGCGTGCGGGTGGGCGACGCGAGCATGTCGTCGACGAGTGCGCGCATGTCCTGGCGGCCCGCCTCACTGCCCATCGATTCCTCCTCGAACGCAAGCATCCAGGCGGTCATCTGCTCGCGGTCGGCTGAACGCGCGAACCGGAGGGCGCCGGGCACGCCACGCGGCGGGATCACAGTGTCGAGGACGTAGCTCAGCTGGCGCATCCCGGGGCGCGATCGGGCGCCCGTGCGGAGGCACCAGGCCGCCGCGAACGCTTCGGCGTGCTCTGCCGGTGCGTGCACCCCGGCAACCTGCTCCGTCGCCAACACGTCGGCCAGCCCGCTGAGCGCTCGTTCGTCGTCGATCTCGGAGAGGACCACGTTCCACGGTGGTCGCCACAGGCCGGTCGCCACGACACGCCCATCGGCGAGGGTCGCCAGCAGGGCCCCGCCGGCGATCGTGCCGCCCTGCGCCTGCAGCTCGCCGAGAACGCCCAGCGTCAGCATGTGCTCGGGCTCCCGCGCCTCGAGGAACGGACCGGCGACATCGAGGAAGGCGTCGACCGCGTCGAAGCGACGAGTCTCGAACGACACCGAACTAGTCGAGCGTGAAGTCGTCGGGGTCCTGGTAGCGGCCGCTGCGCTGGAACTCGATCTGCATCAGCACGTCATTGAGCAGGCTCGAGGCGCCGAAACGGAACCAGTCGGGGCTCATCCAGCGCGGGCCGAGCGTCTCGTACAGGACGACCAGGTACTGGATGGCCTCCTTGGCGACGCGAATGCCGCCGGCCGGCTTCATGCCGACCTGCCGGCCGGTCGCCCGCTCGAAGTCGCGGATCGCCTCGAGCATGACCAGCGTCACCGGGAGGGTCGCGGCGGGCTGGACCTTGCCGGTCGAGGTCTTGATGAAGTCGGCCCCGGCGGCCATCGCGAGGACGCTGGCGCGCCGGACGTTGTCGTACGTCTCGAGCTCGCCGGTTTCGAGAATGACCTTGAGGTGGGCGTCGCCACACGCCTCCTTGACCTCGACGATCTCGTCGAAGACGGTCCGGTAGTCACCGGTCAGGAAGGCGCTGCGGTCGATCACCATGTCGACCTCGTCGGCACCGGCCTCGACCGCCTGGCGCGTCTCCGCCAGCTTGATGTCGAGGAACGTCTGGCCCGATGGGAAGCCCGTCGCGACGCTGGCGACCTTGACGGTCGAGCCCTTGAGCGCTTCCTTGGCTTCGGGAATCAGCGAGGGGTAGATGCAGATGGCCGCGACCGACGGAATCGTTGGGTCGCCCGGCTTCGGGTGCATGCCCTTGACGCACAGGGCGCGGACCTTGCCCGGGGTGTCCTTCCCCTCGAGCGTGGTCAGGTCCATCATCCGGATCGCCAGGTCGAGTGCCCACAGCTTCGAGGCCTTCTTGATCGACCGGCGCTTGAGCGCGTCGACGCGCTGCTCAACGCCGACCTGGTCGACGGCGGTGACCCTGCCGAGCAGGCTGCCCAGCGGGCCCGGGCGCGAATCCCACGAGCGCATGAGCTCGTTCGCGCGCTCGCGGGCGAGGCTGTCGGAGCGGTGGCTGGTGACCATGGGACGGTGAGGATACACCTGGCTTCGCCGGGCGCCGGGGAAGGCGGCTGTCGCCCTAGCGCCCGCCGTGGATCTTGGGGATGGGCGGCATGCCGCGCTTGCCGTCGACGAGGTAGTGGCGGAACCAGCCCAGCACGACCTCCAGGTTCTCGGCTCGCCGGAACGGCGTGCCCGACCGGGTCAGCTCGTGCGTCTCCTCGGGCACGCGCAGGAGGCGGACGGGCCGGCGCAGCGTCCGCAGCGCGGTGAACAGGGCCTCGGCCTGGCCGACGGTCGTGCGGATGTCGCGCTCGCTGTGCTGGATGAGAAGCGGCGTCCGGATGGCGGCCGCATACGTCAGCGGCGAGATCTCGCGGAACAGGCCTGGGTCCTCCAGGGGCGTGCCACCGAACTCGAGGGCCGCCCACTCGAGGTTGCTGATGTCGCCGGTCAGCATGAGCGTGCCCATGTCCGACACGCTGCGGCAGGTCATCGCCGCGCGGAAGCGATCGTCATGGCCGACGATCCAGTTCGTGAGGTAGCCGCCGTACGAGCCGCCGGTGACGCCCAGCCGGTCGGGGTCGGCGAGGCCGTCGGCCACGAGCGCGTCGACGCCGGCCAGCACGTCGCGTGCCGGACCCGGTCCCCAGTCGCGGTAGTTGGCCGCATTGAACGCCTGTCCGTAGCCCTGCGAGCCGCGCGGGTTGCAGTAGAACACCGACATCCCGTTCGCCGCGAGCAGCTGGAACTCGAGGAGCGGCGACCAGCCGTACAGCGTGTGCGGGCCACCGTGGATCTCGACCACCAGCGGCCGCCGGCCCTTGCCGGCCGGGATGAGCCAGCCCTGGATTTCCGCGCCGTCGACCGTGACCCGACGCTCCACCGGCTCGCGCAGCTCGAGATCGCCGAGGAGATCGCCGTTGAACGACGAGATCTTCCGGGCCGTGGCACCCGGCCGCTCGAGGAGCCACAGGTCGGGCATCTCCGTCGGCGACGAGCGGAGGTAGAGGTACGTGTCCGCGCGGCCGCGCGTCGCGGCGACGCGGTCCCAGGACGAGATGTAGTGGCGTCCTTCGGTGAGGCGCTCGAGCCGGCCGTCGGCGAGCGCGATCCGCCACAGCTCGTACGAACCGTCGATCGGCGCCGTGAACGTCAGCCAGCGCCCGTCGGTCGAGGCCTCGAGGCGAGGCTCTTCACCGGTCGTCAGGTCGCTGCTCATCCCGGATCCCGGCATCAGGTCATGGCGGGCGGACAGATTTCGACCACCGTCCGGGTGCGCCTCGCTGCCGTCGGCGGCGAACAGCCAGACGTCGTCGCGGCTGCCGGAGCCGGCCGGGAAACGGTGGCCGAGGGCGGCGATCGTCGCACCGTCCGGCAGCCACGTCGGGTGATCGAACAGCGACTTCGGTCCGCGCGTGATCGGCGTGACATCGCCGCTGCGCGCGTCGGCGACGAAGATGTCGCTCCGCTCGAGCAGATCGTGGTCGCGGTGGCGGTTCGCGACGAACGCGATGCGCCGGCCGTCCGGCGACCAGGCCGGGGATCGCTCCGCGGCCGGCCCGCCCGTCAGCCGGCGCGCCGTCCCGTCCACCACGTCGACGATCCACAGGTGGTCGACGCGGTCGTAGGTGAAGCCCTCGCCGTTGAGCATGTAGTCGAGCCGATCGATGAAGCGGAGGTCAGACTCGGGCGGCGCGGCGTGGTCGTGTCGGACCGATTTGCGGCGCAGCCGGGCATCCTCGAAGTAGGTCGCGGCGTGCGACGACGACGTGACGACCAGCGAGCGCCCATCGGGGGCCCATTCGAACGCCGTGACACCGCGTGGCAGGTCGGTCAGCCGGCGCGCCTCGCCGCCGTCGAGCGCGAGGACGTGGACCTGGGTCGCGTCCTCGCGTTCGTCCCGGTCGGCCGGACGCTCGGGCTCCTCCTCGACGAAGGGCCTGCGGTCCGACAGGAATGCGAGCGTCCGCCCATCGGGCGAGAAGCGCGGGTGGTGGTCGCTGCGAAGCCCGAGGGTCAACTGCCGCGGTTCTTCGCCGTTGGTCGGCACGAGCCACAGCGCCGTGCGGTAGCCATCCCGGCGCGGCGCGGAGGTCGTCAGCGCCACGATCGCGAAGCGCCCATCGGGCGACAGGCGCGGTTCCGTCGCGATGCGCACGCGGTACAGGTCGGCGGGACGCGGGGATCGGGGCATGGGTACTCCCGAAGCGGATCGCGGGAGCGCCCAGTGTACGCCCGGTCGCGCGTGCGCGACCGGCTACCATCGACCCACGATGACCGACCAGCTCTCGCTCCGGCTCGAACCGGAGCGGCCGGTCCTGCCCGCGCTGCCGGATCTGCGCCCGATGCTGCCGCGCCCGCTGGCCGAGCCGTTCGATTCGGATGAGCACCTGTTCCAGCCGTGGTGGGGCGGGTTGCGAGCGCTGGTGTACGTCGGCCCTGCCGAGGCTCCGGGTGCGGGCGTCGTCCGGCTTGCCGATGAGGACGGACAGGACATCACCCGGCACCTGCGCGAGCTGGCAGGGTTGGCGGTGCGTGTGGACGCACGCTCCGCCGTGCTCGACGGGGAGCTGGTCGTCGTTGACTCGTCCGGACGGGCCGACGCGCCGGCGATGCAGGCACGGCTGGAGGGGCGTGCGGGACGGGCGGTCGCCTTCCTGGCGCTCGACGTGCTCCATCTCGACGGCCGCTCGCTGCTCAACCAGCCCCTCGCCAAGCGACACGAGGCACTCCGGCGGGTGCTCCGGCCGGGCGACGAGGTCGTGGCCGTGCCGGCGATCCCGACCGAGGGCCGCGCGCTGTGGGATGCCGTGGTCGCCCAGGGCGTGGCCGGCGTGCTGGCCCGTCAGCGCTCGAGCCCGTACCTGCCCGGCGTCCGCAGCCGTCTGTGGCGGTTCATCGCCGCGGCGCCGGGCGTCACGGGTCAGGGCGGAGCGGGGCCCGATGAAGAGGCGGCGGCTCGCCCAGCGGCGGCGCCGGTCCTCGCCTTGATCGAGCGGCTGCCGCTCGACCTCGGGGAATAGACGCCGCGCCGACCCGGTTGAGACGTCTCGCATTTCTGCGAGGGATACGCGCAGCGTTATCGTCCCGGCCATGCCACGGCTTCGGTTCCCTTGTCGCCGAATCGACGCCGTGATACCGCTCCGAGCAATATCCCGGCGGTAGCACCTGCCCGCACCGGCGTTCGGGCGCTTGTTGCATGAGCCAGTGCTTGGCGTAGCTCTCGCAGCGATATGGGGCGGCGGAGGGGCGCCTACCGGACCCGCGTTGCCGCCGCCACGAAGTCCCTCAGACCCGGCCGCTGGCCGTACAGCAGCACGCCAGCCGAGTAAATCCGGATCGCGGCCGCCGCGACCACCACGATCGAGGTGACCAACAGGACCAGCGACAGCGCCACCTCCCAGGCTGGCACCGGGCCGACCATCAGCCGCGCGAGCATCGCGAACGGGCTGAACGGCGGCAGGAACGACATCAGCCGCGAGATGCCCGCTCCCCCGCCCGTCAGCAGGATCGGCAGCGCGCCAAGGTAGCCCGCCATCGCCACGAGGCTCAGTGGCAGCGACAGGGTCTGCAGGTCGTCGGGGCGACTCACGAACGACCCCACCGCCGCGTACACGAAGGCGTACAGCGTGAAGCCGAGCAGGAAGAACGTGCCGTACGCGAGGAGCAGTCCGCCGGTCAGCCCGGTGATGGGCGCCTCGGCTGCCCCGCCCGGGCCGAGCACCGCCGCGGCGATGCGGTCCTGGAACGCGAGGACGAGCAGCGCCGGCAACGCGATCGCGACGTACTGGCTCAGCCCCGCGCCACCGATCCCCGCGACCTTGCCGATCACCAGCTGGCGGGGCGAGGCCGCGCTGATCATCAACTCCATGACGCGGCTGCTCTTCTCGGCAGCGACGCCGGTCGCGACCCACATGCCGTAGATCAGGATCGACAGGAACATCAGCACGATGAACACCGTCCCGACGAAGCCGCGGCTGGCGATCTCCTGCTGGCTGACGGGCTTACCGTCGGAGGTCGTCGCGGTGCTCGACTCCAGGTCGAACTGCGGCGCCTGGAACGGATCGAGCTGGGCGTCGTCCGGCAGGTTCGCCGTCCAGTCCAGCACCGCCAGCCCGATCGCGGCGAACCCCACCAGCTGCGCCCGGGTCGCATCGGCCACGCCCGGCGTGCGGTACGTGACGCGCAGCCGGCCGTCGTCCTGGCGTTCGATCCGGATCACGCCGCCATACGAGCCGTCGCGCAGCCCGGCCTCCGCACGTGAGGCGTCGCCAACCACGGCAAGGCGGAATGGCTTCTGCCACGCGGCAGGGTCGACACCCTGCGGCGGGTTGTTGAGCAGCGCGTCGACGACCCCGACCGCTCGTTCGGCGAGGGCCGCGTCCGCCGACACGATCGCCAATTGCGTGACGGACCGGTTGTCGAGGTAGCGGACCGCGATCGGCGTGAGCGCGACACCGAGGGCCAACGCCATGAGGATCACCGTGGATACCAGGTACAGCCGGCTGCGCACCCGGTCGCGGTACTCGCGCCTGGCCACGATCACGGCGTTCGGCAGGAGCGGATCGCGGCGACCCATCAGGACGCCAGCGTGCGCTCGGCCTCGTCGGCGGGCCGCCCGACGTGGTCGATGAACAATGTCTCCAGCGACGGCTCGTCGAGCTCGAAGTGGGTCACGGTCGAACCATGGGCGACGGCCGCCGCCAGGACTGCGTCGGGTTCGGTGCCGTCGGTCAGCTCAAGCTCGGTCCGATCGAGCCCCGCGCGGCGCACGACGACGCCCGGCAACGCATCCAGCCAGTCCGTGCCACCGGTTCCGTTGAGGCCGATCCGGACGACGCGCCGCCCGCTGGCCCGCTTGAGGTCCCGGATCGTGCCGCCCGCCACGACCCGCCCGTGGTCGACGATCGCGACCGACTCGCACATCGCCTCGGCCAGCTCCATCTGGTGCGTGGAGAACACGACGGTCCGGCCCTGGTCGCGCAGCTCGAGGAACGCTTCGCGGAGCAGCGCGAGGTTGACCGGGTCGAGACCGGTGAATGGTTCGTCCATGAGCAGCACGTCGGGCTCGTGGAGGATCGCAGCGATGAACTGGACCTTCTGCTGGTTGCCCTTCGAAAGCTCCTCCGCGCGGCGGTTCGCGTACTCGGGGATTCGGAAACGGACGAGCCAGCGCATCGCCTCGCTCCGCGCGCGGTCGGGGGGCGCGCCATACAGCTGGGCAAAGTAGACGAGCTGATCGAGCACCGGCAGCCGGGCGTACAGGCCGCGCTCCTCGGGCAGGTAGCCCCAGGTCCTCCGCGACAGCTCGGTGCTGCGCGTGCCGTTCCAGCGCACCTCACCCTCATCGGCTTCGAGGATGCCGAGGCAGATGCGCATGGTGGTCGTCTTGCCCGCGCCGTTCGCCCCGAGGAACCCGAAGATCGCGCCGCGCGGGACCGCGAACTCCAGCCGGTCGAGCGCGGTGACGTGCCCGAACCGCTTGGTGACGCGATCGACCTCGAGACTCACCACAGCAGGATAGAACCCCTGGTGCCGGGATCGGTCCGAATCGTCAGGCGATCCAGAGGCGCCCGCGCACCGTCCGAATGACCTCTGCGAGGATCGCCGGTGCGAGCGCAACGACGGCGACCACCGCCCAGTCGTCGGGCTCGAGCGGCGTGGCCCGGAAGGCCTCCGCCAGCGGCGGCAGGTATGGGATCGCGAACTGGATCGCGACGACCATCAGGCCGGCGAGGAGCAGAAAGGTGTTCTTGCTGAGCCGGTGGAGTGGGATCGTCAGGCTCCGGTTCGCGTACGCGCGGACCACCTGGGCGCAGACCAGGGTCGTGTAGGCCAGCCAGCGCGCGTGGTCGGGGGTGCCCGGGTGGGTCGCCATGATCACGAGGGCGGCGACGGCGCTGAACCCGCCGGCCCCGACGATCCGCGCCAGGATCTCGTTGCTGAGCAGCGGGATGCGCCGGTCGCGCGGCGCTCGCCGCATGAGCCCGGGCTCCTCCGACTCGCGCTCGAACGCGACGGACGTGGAGAGATCGATGAACAGCTCGAGCCACAGGATCTGGAGCGGCAGCAAGGGCTGCCCGAACCCGTAGATCGTCGCGATGAGGATGAAGCCGAGCAGCGCGACGTGGGTCGAGACGAGGAAGATGAGGCCCTTCTGGACGTTATCGACGATGCGCCGCCCTTCCCGCAGGGCGTACATCAGCGTGGCGAACGAGTCGTCGCCAAGGACGAGGTCCGCCGCCTCGCGCGCGACCGCGGTCCCCGAGCCCATCGCCACGGCGACGTCCGCGCGGTTGAGCGCCGGAGCGTCGTTGACGCCGTCGCCGGTCACCGCCACCGTCCGGCCGTGCTCGCGCGCGATTCGGACGAGCCGCTCCTTGCCTTCCGGTGTGGAGCGGGCAACGACGTCGATCGCGTCGAGCTCCGTGACAAGCTGCGCGTCATCCCACGACTCGAGCGTCCGCCCAAGGACCACGCGGGGGCGATCGATGCCCGCCTGCTGCGCGATCGCCGTGGCGGTCGCCGGATGGTCGCCGGTGACCATCACCACGTGGATCCCGGCTCCGCGGGCGGTCTCGATCGACTCGCGGATCCCGTCCCGCAGCGGGTCGGCGAACCCGATCAGGGCGCGCATCTCGATCGGGCCGCCGTCGCGTCCACGGGCCACGCCGACGGTTCGCTCTCCCGATGCGGCCGCTCCGTCGATGAGAACCTCCCACGCGGTGTGTGATGCACGATCCACGCTGACCTGGGCAAGCACGGCTTCCGGCGCTCCGATGAGGAGCGTCTCCGTGCGGCCGTCGCGGCGGGCCCGCGTGCGGGCGAACGGCCTGGCGTCCGTCACGGGTTCGGAATCGAGCAGCTCGGCCGGGTCAAGGTGCGCCCGCGACCCGTCCCCGTCGATCGCTCGCATCAGCGATCGCGTGAAGGAGCTGGGCGGCGCGCCTGATCCGGTCGCCCATGCGTCCTCCTCGGCCCGGAGAGCGTCGGTCAGGACGGCCAGGCGCGCGTCGGGGTCCGCGACCGGGCCCGCCGGCGTTCGCACGGACGCGACGTCCAACCGGTTTCGCGTCAGGGTGCCCGTCTTGTCGGTGATGATCAGGTCGACCGCGCCCAGCGACTCCTCGGCGTTCAGGCGTCGAACAAGCACCCCGCGCTTCAGCAGGCGGTAGGCGCCCAGCCCGAGGACGACCGCGAGCAGGATCGGCGGTTCCTCGGGGATGGCGGCGATGGCCGCGGAGATGCCGGCGAGGATATTCGCACCCGCGTCCTGGCCTCGGATGAACCCGAGCGAGACGACGATCACGATCAGGCCGATGGCAACCCACAGCAGGATCCCGACCAGCCGGTCGAGCTCCGCCTGCAGCGGCGAGCGGCGCCGGCCGCGATCGGTGAGCCCTCCCGAGATCCGCCCGAGCTCGGTAACCGTGCCGATCGCCGTGACGACGCCCTCCCCTCGCCCGCCGACCACGCTCGTGCCGCTGTACGCGATGGACCGCCGGTCGGCGAGGTCGCTGTCCTGGGCGTCGGGCTCGGTGCGACCCGGCTCCGGGATGGACTCGCCGGTCAGGGCGCTGCGATCGACCTGGAGTCGATCGACGCGCGTCAGCCGCAGGTCGGCCGGCACGACGTCGCCGACGGACAGCAGCACGACGTCCCCGGGCACCAGGCTGGCGGCCGTCACCTGGCTCACCGTCCCGTTACGGCGCACCCACGCCACGGGGGCACTCGCGTCGCGCAGGGCCTCCAGCGCGCGTTCGCCGCGGTACTCGGTGACGACGTCGGCGCCGACGATCGGGATCAGGCCGACGAGCACGAGCAGTCCGTCGCGCGTCTCGCCGAGGAGCACCGCGATGGCACCCGCAGCGAGCAGCAGCAGCACGAACGGCTCGGTCGCAGCCTCGACTACCAGCTTCCATACGCTCGTGCGCTGGGGCGGCTCGAGCACGTTCTGACCGGCAACCACCGCCCGGCGCGCAGCGTCGGCATCGCTGAGCCCGACCTGCGGATCGACGGCAAGCCGCTCCGCCACGGCTGCCGCGGGGAGGGCATGGGCATCCGCCAGCGGGTTCGGCGGGGCTGTACTGGGCAT
>DASTYU010000155.1:0-10288 GCA_035764655.1 Candidatus Limnocylindrales bacterium | reverse complement strand
CCTTGCGGGACGGATCGCGAAGGGCGAAGCGCCCAAGGGCAGGGGAGCGCCCGCCCGACCGAAGGCGGCCCCCGAACCCGAGCCGAAGCCCGTCCCACCCCCGCCGCAGACCTGGCTCGACAAGCTCGAGGACGAGGACCGCGAAGCGGCCCGCCGGGCTCGACGGCTCATCAGCGCGCTCGAAAGCGAGGGCATCTCCGATGCCGACGCGCTCGTCCGCCGCGACGTCCTGGGCGGACAACCCGTGGTCGCGGCGAGATTGCTGGCGCGCGACATCCTCGAGGCGGTCGGCAAATCCTCGAAGCCGGAGTCGGTGATCAATGCGGTCACGGAGGTACTCGGGTCGTCGAAGGCGCGCCGCGGACTCCCGGGGTGGGAGCTCGTCGAGCGGGACGGCCCAACCGATGAGCCTCGGATCATCCGTCTTGTGCCAGGCGACCTGAAGGACGCCGCGGACCGGGAGCTGTGAGCAACGTGCAAGGCGGCTGACGGGACGTGCAGAACGGGCCGTTGCCCTCCGCGGAGGAGGCTGGAGGGCGATGGCACAACGAACGGCGACCGAGGCCGCATCCGCGCACGTCGTCGCCCGGGACGATCCCCGGGACGCGACGATGGGGGTCGGGCGGCGGCTGATCACGGGCATCCGCGAGCACGATGTGTCCGGGCTTGCGGCAGAGATCGCCTACCGCTTCCTGTTCGCGGTGTTCCCGTTCGGCCTGTTCGTTGCCGCGCTGTCCGGCGTCGCGGCCGGCGTGCTTCGGATTGACGACCCGTCCGGGAAGATCATCGCCGGCCTTGGCGACAACCTGCCGCCCTCGATCGCCGAGGCGCTTCAGCCGGAGCTCGAGCGCCTGTTCGCCAGCGCGAGCAACACGGTCCTGTGGTTCGGCGCCATCGCCGCCCTCTGGGCAGCAACCGGCGGAACCAACGCGCTCGTAAAGGGCATCCACCGTGCGTACGGCGTCCCCGAGCAGCGACCATTCCTCCTCCGCTACGCGGTCGCCGTGGGTCTCACGCTCGTCGCCACGGTGGGGGTGATCGCCTCGTTCGTGACGATCGTTGGCGGGGCGATGATCACCCAGGAGGTCGCCGAGCAATTCGGTCTCGAAGCGCAGGCATTCACGCTCCTGCAACTGCTTCGCTGGCCCGCGGTGTTCGGGGCGCTCACGCTCGCCGTGGCGGTCCTGTACCGCTACGCGCCCAGCATCGTCATCCCGTGGCGCTGGATCCTGCTCGGAGCCGCCGCGTTCAGCCTCGGTTGGCTCGTTGCCACCGTCGCCCTCGGCTGGTACGCGGGCAACGTCGCCGACTATGGGGCGACGTACGGCTCGCTGGGCGCCGTGATCGTGCTGATGCTGTGGTTCTACATCACGTCGGCGCTGCTCCTCGTCGGGGCCGAGCTGACAGCCGCGCTCGCACGGGAGCGGACCCCGGACGAGATCCGGATGCGCGGCGAAGAGCAGCAGATGGCAGCGGGCCTGGAGGACGCCACGGAACGAGCGACCGCCACGGTGAGCGACGGGGCCGATCGCCTCACCTGAACCGGAGTCGGCCGATGGCACAATGCCGTCGATGGCCGACACCGCGATCCCGGATCCCAGCCCGACAGCGGACCCGCTGGCCGCCGGTCGAGCCGCTCTCGCCAGGCACGCGTGGCAGGAGGCATTCGACCGCCTGTCGGAAGCGGACCGCCTGGGCCTTCTTGGCGCGGACGATCTCGAGGCACTTGCCTCGGCTTCGTTCTTCGCCGCCAGGGCGGACCTCGAGCTCGAGGCGAGCGAGCGGGCCTTTGCGCGGCACGAGGCCGACGGCAACGACCTGCGTGCCGCGTACCTCGCCGCGGCGATCGCCCGAACGTACGGCCACCAGGGCAAGGCCGCCATCGCGAGAGCGTGGCAGCGTCGTGCGGAGCGGTTGATCGGCGCGGACGGCGAAACGTACGCCCACGGATACCTGGCGCTTGCGGCAAGCGAGTCCGCCGCGGCCCAGGGTCAACTCGACGCGGCTCTGTCCCTTGCCGAGCGGGCGATCGAGATCGGCGCAAACGCCGCCGATCCCGATCTCACCGCATTCGCGCAGTCGAACCTCGGGACGCTCAAGATCGCCACGGGCGACATGGCCTCCGGTTTCGCGCTGATGGAGGAGGCATCGTTGGCGGCCGTGAACGGCGAGCTCACCCCGTTCACCAGCGGGATCACCGCCTGCCAGATGATCAGCGCTTGCCGCGACGTGACCGATTACCGCCGGGCGACCGAATGGATCGAAGCCACCGAGAAGTACTGCGTCAGCAACGGGCTGGCCGGCTTTCCCGGGGTCTGTCGCATCCATCGCGCCGAGGTGGCCGCCATCGGCGGAGCCTGGGAGCAAGCGGAGCAGGAGCTGGAACGCCTGACCGGCGAGCTCGAGCCCTATCTGGCAACGCCGCCCCAGGCCGACGGGTTCTATGCGATCGGGGACATCCGTCGCCTGAAGGGCGATTTCGAGGGCGCCGAAGCCGCCCTCCGCGAGGCACATCTTCGCGGACGCTCTCCCCAGCCTGCGCTGGCGCTCGTTCGCCTTGCGCAGGGCAATATCCGAGCCGCGGCGAAGGCGATCGATGCCGCGGTCAACGACACCACCTGGGACCGTCTGACCCGCGCCCGGCTGCTTCCGGCACAGGTCGAGATCGCGCTCGCGGCGAGCGACCTCGATCGGGCCAGATCGGCTGCCACCGAGCTGTCAGAGATCGTGGCGGGGTATCCGCTTCCAGCGCTCGAAGCGGGAGAGCGCCTGACGCGTGGTCGCCTGCTGCTCGCCGAGGGCGATGCCGCTGCCGCGGCTCGCGAGCTGCGTCTGGCGATCAAGGGCTGGCAAGACGTCGGCGCCCCGTACGAAGTGGCCCGCGCACGACGGCTCCTGTCACGCGCCCTGCGCGGGCTCGAGGACGACGACGACGCGGACCTCGAGTTGCACGCGGCGATCCAGGAGTTTGACCGGCTCGGAGCCCACGTCGACGCCGAATCCGCTGGGCGAGAGCGGCGCCAGGTCGCCGAGCACCGAAGCGATCCGACGACCGCGCGGCGGACCTTCATGTTCACGGACATCGTCGGCTCGACGAGCCTGGCCGAGGCGCTTGGCGACGACGCCTGGGAACGCCTGCTGCGCTGGCACGACGACATGCTCCGAACGCTCATCGGGCGGGCCGGCGGCCAGATCGTGAACTCCACCGGGGACGGTTTCTTCGTCGCCTTCGATTCGGCACAGACCGCCGTTGAGACGGCCATCGCCGTGCAACGAGCGCTTCGCGACCACCGCGAGCGCACGGGCTTCGCGCTCCAGGTGCGGATCGGGCTGCACACCGCCGAGGCGACCCTGCGCGGCGCGGATTACAGCGGGCTGGGCGTGCACGTCGCCGCGCGAATCGGCGCGCTTGCGTCGGGCGGCGAGATCCTGGCGACCTCGGCGACGCTCGAGCAGGCGGGCGATGTCGCGACCACCGACGCGCGGTCCGTGACCGTTCGGGGCGTGGCGAGCGCAGTCGAGATCGCCACGATCCCCTGGCGCTAGGCCCCAGCCGCCGGCTCAGCGGAGCGTCGCGAAGAAGGCGCGCAGGTCACCAACGAACAGGTCGGGCTGCTCCAGCGCGGGAAAGTGGCCGCCCTCGGCGTGCTCGTTCCAGTACGCCCGCTCGTGGTTCGGATCCAGAACCCGCCGCACGAGTGGTTCCACGCCGAACGACACGAACCCCTGCGGCCGGTCGTGCGTGCGGCCCCACGACGCCTCGCTGTGCATCGCCTCATAGAGGAAGTTCGCGGCGCCGGCGCCGCCCTTGGCGAACCAGTACACGCTGGCAAGCGTCAGCAGGTCGTCAGGATCGACCGCGTCCTCGGGCAAGTCACGGGAGGGATCGGTCCACTCGCGGATCTTCTCCACGATCCAGGTGAGCTGCATCACCGGCGAGTCGGTGAGGCCGTAGGCGATCGACTGCGGACGGGTCGTCTGGATGGCCAGATAGCCGAAATCCTCGGCGCGCGCGGCCTTGAGCGACCGGAGGCGATCCTGCTCTTCGTCGGTGAGGTGGTCGGTCGGCGGCGTGTACTCGGTCGCGATCGCGCCGGGGTCGCTCACCACCAGCGAGCCGATGATCCGTTCCCCGGCGAGGAGGCACAGCTCCTCAGCGATTCCCGCCCCGATGTCCCCGCCGGCGACGCCGTACCGCTCGTAGCCGAGCGCTTGCATGATCGCGTCGAACGCGTTGGCCGTGCGCTGGATGCCCCAGCCGGCGGATGTCGTCGGGGTCGAGTACCCGAAGCCCGGAAGCGACGGGATCACGACGTGGAACGCGTCCTCCGCCCGGCCGCCATGCGTTTGTGGATCGACCAGCGGCCCGATCATCCGGCTGAACTCCACGAACGAGCTAGGGTAACCATGGGCCAGGAGCAAGGGCGTCGCATCCGCGATGGCGGACCGGACATGGACGAAGTGGATCGGCTGCCCGTCGACGGTGGCCACGAACTGGGGGAACGCGTTCAAGCGCTCCTGCTGCGCAGCCCAGTCGAAGTCGTTCGCCCAGCGCTCGCCCAAGGCGCGGGCGTACGACACGGGCGTGCCGCGACTCCAGTCGGTTGCCACGTCGATCGGCCAGCGGGTGTTGGCCAGGCGGGCCTGCAGGTCGCGAACCTCCGCCTCGGGGACGTCGATGGTGAAGGGCGAGATCTCCACGGGATGGACCTCCTGGCGATGACTGGGATGGGTCCATCAAAGCCGAGTTGACGCCGAACGTATTGAACGGAAACGACAACACCCTAGATCGGCTCGTCGCGCTCCTTCGTCTGGCCCGGTGTATAGCCGGTGAGGCGCTTCAGATCGCGCGTGAGGTGGGCCTGATCCGCGTACCCCATGTCGTGGGTGACGTCGAGGATCGACTCGCCGCGTTGGAGCCGCTCCGCAGCCGCTCTCGCCCGCACGATCTGGCGAATCCGGTTCGCCGAAAGACCCGTCGCGCTCGAGACATGCCGCTGGACCGAACGCCGCGAGGTGGCTGGTGCCTCTCCGCGAAGCGCGGCCATCGCGACGGGATCGTCGCTGAGCAGGTCGAGGCGTTCGAGGTCCTCGATGAAGGTATCGACCGTCTCGAACGTGGGCATCGGCCAGTCCAGCCCTGCGAGCAGGAACGACTCGGCGGTAGGCATCGACAGCGCTTCGGTGGTGTCGACCATCGCGCTCGCCGGAACGTGGGTCAGGAATGTCCCGCGGTGGAAGCGGATCCCAACGTTGCGGTTGCCGGCGCGGTACGGAACCGGCGTGATCTTCGACGACGGCCCGCTGAGGAGCGCCCGGTTTCCGTGCTCGCTGCGGATGAAGATCATGTCCCAGCAGGCGTCCGCGGCCGCGAGGTACGTACCGTCGCTCGTGTCGTGGGTCCGCCAGATGACATCCACGAAGCGCGACCGGGAGGGCTTCTCCTCGTACTCGAACGTCATCGCGACAGGGTAGCCAGCGACGCGCCGCCCGGTACAGTGGCGGCATGCCCCGAATGCCCGAGTTCATCCCGCCGATGCTGGCGACGCTCGTTGCTGCCCCGTTCGACGAGCCCGACTGGCAGTTCGAGGTCAAGTGGGATGGCTTCCGCGTGGAGACGGTCGTGGATGGGGACAAGGTCCGCCTGTGGACCCGTGGCCAGCAGGACGCGGCACGCTACTTCGGGGCGTTCCTCGAGCCGCCGTCCTGGATCGCGGCGAAGCAGGCGATCGTGGACGGGGAAGTCATTGCCCTCGATCACCGCGGAGAGCCGGACTTCGCGCTGCTCCAGGCGCGGATCAAAGGGAAGGGCACCGCCGCCGAGCCGACCCCGTTCGTGTACGAGGTGTTCGACCTGATGTGGCTCGACGGGAAGTCGCTGCTGGACGAGCCGCTCGAGGACCGGCGGCGGCTCCTGGCCGACGCCCTGCGGGCCGATCCGCGCGTCCGGCTCAGCGAACACATCGAAGGCGAGGGCATCGCGTTCTTCGAGGCGGCGCGCGCCCGCAGCCTCGAAGGGATCATGGCCAAGGATCGCCACTCCCGGTACGAGCCGGGCAAGCGCTCAATGGCGTGGCAGAAGGTCAAGATCCGGCCGGAGCAGGAGCTCGTCGTCGGCGGCATGACCCGCGGAACCGGCAAGGCGGTCGAGCTCGGCGCATTGCTGGTCGGGTTCTACGAGGACGGCGCGCTGCGCTACGCCGGGAAGGTCGGAGCCGGCTTCAACGACGCGATCCGGGCGGAGCTCCTTTCGAAGCTCGAACCGCTCGTGGTCGACCAGCCGCCGTTCGCCGTCCCGCCACCACGGCCGGTCGCCCGATCGGCCATCTGGCTGCGTCCCGATGTGGTCATCCGGGCCGAATTCGCCGGCTGGACGGGCGACGGGCTGGTGCGCCAGGCGGCCTACAAGGGCTTCGACCTCGGCAAGGACCCCATGGCCGTGCGTCGCGAGGTCGCGCGCGCGTAGGCCGTGCAACGGTCGAGCGCCGTCCACGTCATCCCGGCATGGACCAGTTTCCCGGCGCCGTGCTCCTGACCGCGACCGTCCTGGTGCTCGCCGCGTGTGCGGCGGCCCCATCGTTCAGTCCCGAGAGCACGCTGCCCTTCACCGAGCTGCCGCACGAGGCGCCCGAGCTGGAGGCCACGCTTCCCGACCTGATCCAGGGCCGGCCGATTGCGACATGGTCGATGGCCGGCGTCTCCTGGCCGGCGTTCGCCGCCCTGCCGTGACCGCTCCGCGGATCACTACACTCCTCGCATGAGGGAGCGGTGAAGGCGATCGTTCGCGAGCGGTGGGGCGGGCCCGAGGTCGTTCGGCTCGACGAGGTTCCCACGCCCGAACCCCGACCCGACGAAGTGCTGGTTCGGGTCCACGCAGCATCCGTCAATCGGGCGGATCTCGACGGCCTCGAACCGCGGCCCGGCTTCCTGCGCGTGTTCCTCGGCCTCCGCGCCCCGCGCTCGAAACGGGTGGGCATCGACCTGGCGGGCACGGTCGAGAAGTCAGGCGCCGGTGCGGGGCGGTTCGAGCCGGGTGACCGCGTCTTCACGGACCTGTTCACGACCGGTTCGGCGGGCTCCTTCGCCGAATACATCGTCGTCCCCGAACGCGTCCTGCAGCCCATCCCGGCGTCGATGTCGTTCGAGACGGCGTCGACCTTGCCGCATTCGGCGATCCTCGCGCTGCAGGGCCTGCGAACCCGCAGAGGGAAGACGATCCAGCCGGGGAGCAGGGTCCTCGTCGGGGGAGCGTCGGGCAACGTCGGTCCGTTCGCCGTCCAGATCGCGAAGCACCTCGGGGCAGAGGTGACCGGCGTCGCCCGCACGGAGAAGCTCGACTTCGTTCGGTCGCTGGGCGCCCACCACGTGATCGACTACACGACCACCGACTACACGGCGACCGGCGATCGCTACGACTGGATCGTCGACACCGATTCGCACCAGCCGATCCGACGCGTCCGGCGAGCGCTGCGCGACGGTGGCCGCTATGTGAGTCTCGGCGGGGATTCGCTGCCGCTCTTCGCGGCGATCCTCATGGGTCCGCTCCTGTCGATCGGCCGCAACCGGCGTGCGGGGCTGATGTTGTGGTGGAAACCGTTCCACCCACCTGACGTCGCAACGATCATCGAACTGGTCGAGTCGGGCGCCGTCACACCGAGGATCGATCGGCGCTACCCCTTGGGCGAGACGGCTGACGCGCTCCGCTGGGTCGACGATGGACACGCGAAGGGCAAGGTCGTCATCACGATCGCCTGATCCGCACTGGAGGCCGGCCTGATGCGCGATATCCAGCCGATCGCGCTGACGCGGGTCCAGGCACATCTCGTGCTCGAGCCTGAGCTGTCGCTCATCGATTGCGGTTACTCAGGCTCGGCCGCCCGGATCGCGAGGGGTATCGAAGCGGCTGGCCGTTCGCTGGATGAGCTTGCCCGTGTCATCTGCACGCACGGCCATCCCGATCATGCCGGCGGAGCACGGGAGCTGGCCCTCGCCGGAGTCGCGGTCCTCATCCACCCGGCCGACGGCGAGCGGCTGTCCACCACCTGGCGCGAAGCGCTGCGACACCCGTCCAGAGGCGGCATCTTCGCCGCGATGACGCCGGAACCGCCGGCCACCCAGCCCATCGAGGACGGCGACATCTTGCCCATCCTCGGCGGACTCGAGGTCGTGCATACGCCGGGCCATACGCCGGGCAGCGTGTGCCTGTACGGCCGGCGTGACCGCGTGCTCTTCGTCGGAGACACGCTGCAACGGCGGTTCGGTACGGTGTCGTTCGCCAGCACCCTCTACAGCGACGACATCGACGCTGCCCGCCGATCGGTGCAACGACTGGCGCTTCTGGACGTCGATACCGTAGTGTTCAGCCACTTCCCTCCATTGACGGAGGGGGCATCGGAAACGCTCGCAGCCCTAGCCCGGCGCCTCGGCTGACCGTCACGTCACCAACGAGGTCCACGGCGATGGAGACACTGCTCGACCTGGTCCGCGAGGGGGCCACGCGGTTCGACCGCCGGCCGGCATTGATGATCCGGCCGTTCTTCCGGACGCGGACGTGGCGCTACCGCGATCTCGCCACGACGGTGCCTCGCGCGGGGAGCGTCCTCCGCGAGGCCGGGCTCCAGGAAGGTGACCGGGCGATCGTCTGGTCGGTCAACCGGCCGGAGTGGGGGATCGCCTTCCTCGCCATCGCCCATGCGGGTGGCGTGGCCGTTCCGCTCGACGTCCGCCACACGGTGGAGTTCGGGCAGAAGATCGTCGCCCAGACCGAGGCGAAGCTCGTGATTGCCAGCCGCCAGACCGAGGCGTCCGCACGACAGCTGGGGCTGCCGATCGTGTTCGTCGAGTCGATCCCCGACCTGGCCCGCCGCGCCGCACCCCTGCCACCCGCTGCCGTGACCCCCGACACGCTGGCCGAGATCGTCTTCACCAGCGGGACCACGGGCGAGCCGAAGGGCGCCATGTTGACCCACGGGAACCTGATGTCCAACGCGACGACGATGACGAGGGTCATGTCGTTCGACGAGAAGGACCGGCTGCTCTCCGTGTTGCCCTTGTCGCACCTGTACGAGCAGGTGCTCGGGTTCCTGGCGCCCATGGTGGTCGGCGCGTCGATCATCTACCCGGTCAGTCGCCAGCCGGCGGTGCTCATCCGGACCTTCCGCGACTTCAGGGTGTCGGTGCTGCTGATCGTGCCGCAGGGGCTGCGCCTGCTCGACGCCGCGATCGAACGGCGCGTCGACCAGTCCGGCAAGCGCGCCACCTTCGACCGGGCGCATCGCTGGGCCAGGCGCGCACCGCGCCGCGTTCGGCGCCTGCTCTTCCGACCCGTCCTGGGCGAGTTCGGTGGCCGGCTGCACACGATCGGGGTGGGCGCATCAGCGCTCGAGGTGGACGTGGCCCAGCGCTGGACCGAGATGGGCATCGACGTCCTGCAGGGCTACGGCGCGACCGAGATGGGTCCGGTGGTCAGCTTCACGCGGCCCGAGCGCAACGTCCTCGGAACGGTTGGCGAGCCGATCCCCGGTGTGGAGGTCCGGATTGCCGACGACGGCGAGGTCCTGGCCCGCGGGCCGGGGCGCTTCCTGGGCTACTGGAAGAACCCCGAAGCAACTGCCGCCTCCATCGATGCGGACGGCTGGTACCACACCGGCGACCTCGGGGCGATGACTGCTGAGGGGATGCTCACGTTCCGCGGCCGCAAGAAGGACATGCTGGCCCTGCCCGACGGCCAGAAGGTCTACGCAGAGGACGTCGAGGCGATCCTGCGCGATGACGACCGGCTGACCGACGCCGCGGTCGTGGGCTGGCCGCTGGGCGCCGGCTTGAAGGTCCACGCCGTCTTGCTGCTCGATGACCCGTCCCTCGAAGACGAGGTCGTCGCGACGGCCAACGGACGCCTCGCGCCGCACCAGCAGATCCGCGGCTCGACCGTCTGGCCGGACCCCGATCTCCCGCGAACCCACACGCTCAAGGTGCGCAAGCCGGACATCCTGGCCCGACTCGCCGAACTCGAGCGGCCGGGTTCGGCGCCCATCCCGGGTGCCGCGTCCAAGGTGCCCCGCGAGAACATCGATGCGGCGGTGGACCCGGTCCTTGCGGTCGTGGCGAGCGTCGCAGGTCTCAATGCGGCCGCCGTACCGATGACTGCGCGCCTGTCGACCGACCTCGATCTCGACTCGCTCCGACGGGTCGAGCTGCTCGGCGTCATCGAGGAGGAGCTCGGCGTATTCGTCGACGACGACGCGCTCCAACCCGATGCGACGGTCGCCGACCTCGCCGCCCTCGTCGA
>DASTYU010000154.1:0-3530 GCA_035764655.1 Candidatus Limnocylindrales bacterium | reverse complement strand
CACCAGGCCCCACCGCCGAAGCCGGTCGAGCGAGGGGAGCGCGATGTTGCGGTCGACGCCGAGGCCCAGGATCAACCCGAGTCCCTTCCGGTCCTCCGGGACCAGCATCACGCCGCGGCGGATCGCCTGCCGCGGCGAGCGCGGATGGTAGCGGTCGCCGTCGACGAGGACCTCGCCGTGGTGCTCACCCTCCAGCCCGACGAGGTACCGGGCGATGCGACTCCTGCCGGAGCCGACCAGCCCGGCGATGCCGAGGATCTCCGATCGCCGGCACGTGAAGCTGATGCCGTCGGGGCCGGTGCCCGGCAGTTGTACACCCTTCACCTCGAGCATGGGCTCGGGGCGGGCGGTCGTCGCGCGCTCGGGGAAGGCCTCGTCGATCGGGCGACCCACCATCGCCGACACGACCTGGTCGAGCATCACCGATCGCATCGGCTGCGTCCACACGACCGCTCCGTCGCGCAGGACCGTGATCTGATCGGCGATCTGCTCGACCTCGGGCAGCCGATGGCTGATGTAGCCGACCGCGACGCCCTCGTCGGCGAGCCGCCGAACCAGGGTCAAGAGGTTCTCGGTGTCGCCCGCCGTCAAGACCGCGGTCGGTTCGTCGAAGATGACCGCGAGCGGCTCCCGGGCAAGCACTTTGGCCACCTCGACGAGCTGCCGTTGCGCCATCGAGAGTTCTCGGATCGGACGGTCGACCCGCAGCGAGGGCGCGCCGACGCGCTCGAGCAGGTTCTGCATTCGCGCGCGGTGGGCGCGTCGATCGATCAGGATCCGCCGGCGGGGCTGGATCGCCAGCATGACGTTGTCGGCGACCGACAGGTCGGGGACCAGCGACAGCTCCTGGTACACGATGCCGACGCCGGCGGCCAGCGCGTCGGACGGCGCCGCGAACCGGCACGGGTCTCCTCGGAGCTCGACCGTTCCCTCGTCCGGCATGAGCGCGCCGCCGAAGACGGCCGCGAGCGTGGACTTGCCGGCGCCGTTCTCGCCGACGATCGCGTGCACTTCCCCCGCGTGCAGCGCAACCGTCACGTCCTTCAGCGCCTGGACCCTGCCGAAGTGCCGCCAGACGCCGCGGGCGGCCAGCACGGGCTCCCCCGTGCCGGCCGTCTCCGCGGCGACCCGGTATGCCTCGTCAGGCTTCACAGAGCCCCTGCTGGACGAGCTGCTCGTCGCTCAGCGGCGTCGGCAGCCACAGGTCGTCGACGCAGTTCGGCCGGTACCACTCGTCCAGGCTGGTCTGGTCGAACAGCGGCACGTCGACGTTGATGAACGACGGCACGGTCTTGCCCGCGAGGATGTCCATCGCGGCGTCGAGGCACGATGCGGAGTGCGACGGCGGGTAGCCCACCGCGACGAACGGGAAGCCCTCCTCGTCGGCCAGCCGCAGGAAGCCGTTCAGCGGCTCAGCCGCGAACGGCGGGATCTCGCGCCCCGCCTCCTTGAACGCCTCGATGGCTCCCATCGCCTGGCCGGCTCCATCCGCCCAGACCGCGTCGATGTCGTCGAACCGGGTGAGCAGGGCCTGCATGATCTTCTTGCCGTCGGCCGCGTCCCAGTTCGTGTTCTCCTCGGCGAGGATCTCGATGCCGCCGTACTGGTCGAAGATCGAGTGCGACCCTTCGAACCGCGCCTCGGCCGTCGGCACTCCGGCCGGACCGCCGAGCATCACGATCTTGCCTTCGCCCCCGATCTGCTTGACGATCCATTCCGCACCGATCGCCCCGTTCAGATAGTTGTCGCGGTCGACGCGCGTGACGTACGCGTCGCTCTCGGCCGTGCCGGTGCACAAGACGACCGGGATCCCTTGCGCGGCTGCCTCCTCGATCGGCCCGCGGACGTCCGTCAGCGGCGTGATGATGAGGGCGTCGGGCTGCTGGACCAGCAGGTCCTCGATCGTCGCGACCTGCGTGTCGACCTCACCGAGCCCAGTCGGGCTGATGATGAGATCGATGTTCGGGTACGCCTCCTTCTGTCGTGCCTCGACCGCGTCGTTGTAGGTCGCCGGCCAGCTGAACTCCGGCGCCTGGATCGCGAACGCGATCTTCGGGTTCCCCTCCATCGCGTACTGCGACGTGTCGACGTTCACGATGTCGAAGGCGTAGTCGGGCGGCTCGATCGGGTCGAGCCCGAGTGAAACCGGGTCCTGCTCGAACGCCTGGATGAGCAGGTCGGATTGTTCACCCCCTTGGCCCGTCGCGGGAGACTGGGCCTGCTGACCGCCGCCGTCTCCCTCGTCGTCGCCGGCGCACGCCCAGGTCGTCAGCGCCATCACGGCGACCATCGCCACCAAGCTGAAACGTCTCATCCCCGAACTCCTTTCTCTCGTGGTGGCGTGGCCACCGCTTCCGCCGTCCGCGCCGTGTCCTCGAAGCGAGATGAGGAGAGCCAGCCGGCCGACAGGACGGCTGCGAAGAGGACCAGCGCTTTCCCGATGAGTTGGATCGACTGGTCGACGCCGATGATCAGCAGCAGGTTGTCGAGCGCAGCCAGTCCCACGACCGCCGCGAGCGTGGCGGCCACTGTGCCGGAGCCTCCGGCCAGCGAGGCCCCGCCCAGCACGACCGCCGCGATCGAATCGAGGTCGTATCCGACGCCCAGTGAACGGTCGTAGAACCCCACGAACCCCGACAGCATGAGGCCACTCACCATCGCGAGCACCGCGGAGGCGATGAAGGCGAGCGCGGCGACCCGCCGGCGCGCGACGCCGCTCAGGTAGCTCGCCTCCGGGTTCGAGCCGACCGCGTACATCGTCCTGCCGAACGCGCCGCGATCCAGGATCCCCGCGACGACGATCGCGACCGCGGCCGTGATGATCACGGACGTCGGCACCGGCCCGACCTGACCCGTCCCGAGCGGTTTGATCGCGTCGGGCACCCGGCCGCGGGACCGGCCCCCCGTGACCCACAGCCCGATGCCCTGGACGAAGACGTACGTCCCGAGGGTCGCGAGGATCGCGGGCACCCGTCGGACGACGACCAGGACGGCGTTCAAGGTTCCCACGGCGATCGCCATCGCCACGACGGCGACGAGCGCGGCGGGGACGCTTCCGCCGCGGGTCCCTGCGATCTCGACGATCAGCAGCAGGGTCGTCGTGATGACCGCCCCAACGGACAGGTCGAGGCCGCGCACGATCACGACCAGCAGCTGCCCGAGCGCGACCACCCCCAGGAAGGCCGCCTGGCGCGCGACGTTCTTCAGGTTCGTGGCGTCGTAGAAGCCCGGCTCGGCGACGAGCGCCACCAGCCCGACTAGGAGCGCGACGGCCAGCGGTGCGAGCTGCCCGATCCGGCGACGGACGATCATGCCGGTCCCTCGCAGAAGCGACGGGCGAGGACGCGGTACACGGCCCGCGCCTGCTCAAGCGCGGCGGCCGAGATCCTCTCGTCCGCACCATGGGCGTACCGCAGCAGACCCGGGCCGACGGCCGGCAGCGACGGGATCCCGATCTCCGAGAACCACGTGGCGTCGGTGGTGGCAGGGAAGAAGCCATCGGGCGGGACCGCCCCCCGCGATTCCGCGAG
>DASTYU010000153.1:0-6469 GCA_035764655.1 Candidatus Limnocylindrales bacterium | reverse complement strand
CGAAGATCTCGTTGTCGTTGTCCAATCCGAACGGCGCGAGGTCCACCAGCCAGTGGTGGAGGTTCGGCAGTGCCATGCGCACCTCGTCCACTTCCTCGTGGCGTTCGAGGATCGCCCGGGCCATCAGCCAGATCGAAGTCTGCACCGACGGGCTGTGGTGCTCGGCGAACACGTCGAGGAGGGTCGCTTCGACGGCGGCGTGGAGCTCGTCCGAGGCGAGATCCGGAGAGCCGTAGCGCCAGATCGCGGTCACCTTGGTGGCCATGATCCGGTCCTCGGTGTCGGGCAGCGTCGTGTACCCATCGCGCGGGAACCCGCTGAACGCCGACTTGGCAGTTTTCATGACGACGAGGTCCTCGATGCCGGCTTCGATCGTGGTCCCGCCGATCCCGGCGACGATCGTGGCGACCCGGGTCCCGCTGCCGGCCCGCATGAACGCGTCGTTGGCCGGACCGCGCGGCGTCGGGATCGGCAGCCAGCCGTGCTCGCGGATCGAGACGCTGGCCCGGTCGACCTGCGCGAAGCCGAGGAAATGGTCGGCCAGCGCCCGGCCGTACGCCTCGAGCGACGCATCGAGATGCTGCTTGGCGAATGCGTACGCGGTGTTCTTCATCGTGTCGGTCGCGATGACCAGCGCATTGTCGCCGTCGACATGGGCCGACGTGAAGTCGCCTTCCAGCGCGATCGCGACCGTCAGATCGCGCAGCCGGTGCGGGCCCTCGCCGCGCACGACACGGACCAGGCGGATCGCGGCCTTGCCGTACCGATTTGCCCCGAGCTCGATCATCGTGCCTCCTCCCGGGACAGCTTCGCATGCCGGTCGATGGCGATGTCGATCACGGCGTCGAGCGCTCGGTGCAGCTCCTCGTCGCGGCGCCGGTCCAGCGCGGCCTCGAAGTCGGGGAGCAGCGCGGGTCGCGGCCGGCCCGCCACGAACGTGCAGTAGCGGAACCCGAATCGATCCTCGTAGGTGGCGTTGAGCCGATCCAGGCTGGCGGCCACCCGGCGTTGCTCGGCCTCGGCCGCCCCGTCGGCGGCATCGCGGTCGTAGCCCTGTTCCACGAAGGACATGGCCGACACGGACCCCGGTGGCGCTCCCAGGCGGGGGTGTGCGTCGAGCAGCTCGATCTGCTCCTCCGCGGGCATCGCGTGGGCGATCTCCCGTGCTCGCACGAAGAGGTCGTCCGCCGACGCGAACGGGCGGGCCGCCGCGAGCCGCTCGAGGAACCGTGGCGCGCCCTCGAACAGCGGGGCCATTGCCGCGGCGAAGTCCTCCGCCGGGCCGCGTTCGAGATCGATCACCAGCCGCCGGCCTCGCGCACGAGCCGATGGAGCACCCGGGCAGCGACCATCCGCCGGTAATCGGCGGTCGAGCGGACGTCGTCGATTGGCTGCAGCTCGCCGGCCAGCGTGTCGGCGGCTCGATCCGCTGTGGCCTGGGTGGGCTCGGCGCCTTCGAGGACCGCTTCCGTCGCGGCGGCGCGGATCGGGCGATCGGCAACCGACCCGAGCGCAAGGCGCACCTCGCTCCACGATCCGCCGGGCTCGGGCTCGCGCCGGGCGAGCGCGATCACGACCTTGCTGATTGCCTGGGCCCGCCGGGTCCCGACCTTGCGGAAGCGGATCTCGCGATGTTCCGCGAGCGGGATGCGCACGCGCAGCAGCAGCTCGTCCGGTTCGACGGCCGTGGTGCGGTAGGCGACCCAGAAAGCGGACGCCGGAATGCGGCGTTCGCCGCGCGCCGAACCGGCGACGAACTCGGCGTCCGCCGCAAGGAGGACCGGCAGCGAATCGCCGGCCGGGGACGCGTTCATCGCGTTGCCACCGATCGTCGCGCGGTTCTGGATCTGGGCGGCCCCGATCGTCGCCGCCGCGTCGACCAGTGCTGGGATGACCTCGAGGCAGATCGGCGACCGGCGGATGTCCGTGAACGTCGTCAGCGCGCCGAGGACAAGCGCGTCGCCTTCGAGCGCGATTCCGCGCAGCTCCTGGAGGCGCCACAGGTCGATCATGCGGTCGGGTACCGGCCCGAGCTCGCCGGTCAGCTGGACCATCACGTCCGTGCCCCCGGCGATGGGACGGTGCGGCGCCTCGGCCAGCACCGCGTAGGCATCGGCCAGCGAGCGCGGGCTGACGATCGGCGGCTCCACCGGCATCGTCAGGCCGCTCCGTCGGTGCTGGAGGGGCCGCTGCGGCGGCGTCGGCGGACGGCGGCCAGCCCCGTCAGGATCAAGCCGGCGAGGACCGCCGAGCCCGCGGCGAGCCGGGTCGGCGTCGCTGCGACGCCGAGGCGCTGCGCTTCCTCGACCGGGTCGTCCTCGTCGGAACCACCCGGGCCCTGGTCCATCGGGATGCGCAGCCGATCGAAGTCGCCGTCCTTCATGCCGCCGGGCCTTCGCCAGGCGGCGCAGCCGCCGCGATCGACTCGATGATCTTGGTGTAGCCCGTGCACCGGCAGAGGTTTCCCGCGATTGCCTCGCGGATGGCAGCTTCGTCGGGGCCGCCGCCGGCGTCGAGGTACGCCCGCGCGGCCATCAGCATTCCCGGGGTGCAGATCCCGCACTGCGCGCCGCCGAATTCCAGGAAGGCCTGTTGCAGCTCGTCGAGCTGGGCCGCCTCGCCCGGTGCGTGTGACGGCCGCGCCAGCCCCTCCACGGTCCGGACGATCGAACCGTCGACCTGGCAGATCGGCACGAGGCAGGCATCGACGACATCGCCGTCGAGCAGCACCGTGCACGCGCCGCATTCGCCTTCGCCGCAACCCTCTTTCGTCCCGGTCAGCCCGAGGTCTTCGCGAAGCACGTCGAGCAGACGGCGCATGCCGGGCACGTCGAGCTCGGTCGGCTCGCCGTTGACCAGGAAGCGGACCGTGCTCATCGGCTGGATCCATCCCAGGGTGCATCGGAGGGCGAATCGCCGGTCGGCTCGTCGCCGTCGGGCTGCACGCCGCGCAGCGGCAGGGGGTCGGTGGGCGCATCCGGTCGGGGGTCCGGTCCCGCATCGATCGGCGCATCGACGGCGGCGTCAAGGACGTCCGGATGGGCCGTCGCCGGGCGTGGCCCGTGGAGCGCGGCGAGGAGCTTCTCCGGCGTGGCGGGCAGATCGTGGATCCAGACCCCGGTGGCGTCGTGGATGGCCGCGACGACCGCCGGCGCCCCGACGTCCATCGGCAGCTCGCCGACACCCTTGGCCATGTGCGGGGCATCGGGGAACGGCGCCTCGACGAGGATGGAGGTGATGCGCGGCGCATCGAGCGCGGTGGGGATGAGGTACGTGGCGAGCCGGTCGTTGACGTAGCGGCCGTCGCGGACCTGCATCTCCTCGATCGTGGCGTAGCCCACGGCCTGCAGGGTGCCGCCCTCCACCTGGCCTTCGGCGAGCACCGGATGGATGACCTTGCCCACGTCGTCGGCGGCGACCACGTCGAGGACCGCCACCTCGCCGGTATCGAGGTCGACGTCCACGTGCGCCACGCAGGCGGCCCAGCCGAATGCCGGATAGGCGTCGCCGCGGTACGTCTCGTCGTCGAACTCGACGTCCGGATACGGCTCGAAACGCTGGTCGATGCGGAGCGGTCCGTGCGACCGCACGTAGCCGCGGTAGCTGTCGGCGAAGGAGCCGCCCATCGCCTCCTCCACGGTTGAGCGCAACCGCTGCGAGGCCTTGATCAGCAGCCCGCCGACGACCATCGCGGTCCGCGAGGCGACCGTCGGCCCCGAGTCGGGCACGAACGCCGTGTCCTGCGGCGCGATCGCGACATCCTCATAGGCGACTCCAAGGGCATCGGCCACGAGCTGGGGGAAGATCGTCTTGGTCCCCTGCCCCATCTCGGTGGAGCCGGTGAGGATCTCGATCCGGCCGTCACCGGTCAGCTCGACCGCGGCGACGGACGCCAGCTTGACCTCGCCCGAACCGGTGAACCCGGCGCCGTGCCAGGCGAGGGCGATCCCGACGCCCGGTGCGCGCCGGGCAAGGCCCGTCCGGTACGGCCCGCCGTGCGAATTGCCGGCTACGCGGGCGTCAGCGGTTCGTTCGCGCATCCGCTCGAACTCGGCCGCCTCGGCCGCCCGTTCGAGGACCTCCTCCCCGGCCACGCTGTGGCGCAGCACCTGGCCGGTCGGCGTCGTGTCGCCGAGGACGTAGACGTTCCTGCGCCGGATCTCGAGCGGGCTGATGCCAGCGGCCTCGGCTAGGCGGTTCAGGTGGGTCTCGGCCGCAAACTCCGTCTGCGGCGCGCCGAACCCGCGGAAGGCGCCGTTCGGCGGGGTGTTCGTGCGGGTGGCCCGGGAACGGATCCGGACGTTCGGGCAGCGGTAGGGACCGCCGGCGTGGAGCGCGCCGCGCGACAGCACGACCGGCGTCAGCGTGCAGTACGCGCCGCCGTCCATCACCACGTCGATGTCCTGCGCCAGCAGCGTCCCGTCGCGGCGCATCGCCGTCCGATGGGTGACCACGGCCGGGTGGCGCTTGGTCGTCGCCGAGATGTCCTCGTGGCGGTCGTAGATCATCCGGACCGGCTTGCGACAGGCGCGCGCGAGGAGCGCGGCGTGGATCGCGATGATCGACGGGTACTCCTCCTTGCCGCCGAACCCGCCGCCGGTCTCGGCCTGGACGACGCGGGTCCGGATGTCGTCGAGCGCGAGCGCCCGCTTCATCGCCTTGTGGATGTAGTACGGGCACTGCAGCGAGCCGTAGACCGTGAGCCCGCCGTTCTCCTCGGGCACCGCGATCATGGCGTTGTTCTCGATGTAGAGCTGCTCCTGGTGGCCGACGGTGTAGGTGCCCTCGAGCACGATCTCGGCCTGCGCGAAGCCTGCCTCGAGATCGCCACTCGAGATCTCGTAGTGGGCGAAGACGTGCTCGCTCACGACCGGATCGAAGACCGGTGGCAGCGGTTCGGTGCGTGGCGTGACGGCTGCCTTGGCGGCCCGCAACGTCGCGCGATCCGGGGCGGCGATCAGGGCAAGCGGCTCGGCATGATGCTGGATCTCGCCGCCGAGCGGGACGAGCACCGGCTGGTCGTCGCTGATCAGCGAGACGATGTTGTCACCCGGGATGTCCGCGGCGGTGACGAAGACCACCTTCGACCACTCGAAGGCATCGTCGCGATCGAAGCCGTGGAGCAGGGCATGCGCCTCGGACGAGCGGACCGTGGCCCCGTACCACGCCCCGGGGAACACGAGATCGTCGGCGTACTTCGCCTCGCCGGTCAGCTTGGCGGGACCCTCCCGCCTCAGCGGGCCCCGGCCGCGTGCGCGACCCGGCACGATCGAGTCCGCGGGGACGATGAGCGGGGCGGGGGCAGACGGGGGGACCGTGGACACGCGACGGACAGCCTCCTTGGCGCGAGAGGGTATCACCGCTACCGGGTCGCGATGACCCCGGAAACGGGGCTGCGCACCGATCCCGTCAGGACTCCACCGGACTGCGACGCGCGGTGCCGTGGGTCACCGGGAAGTGGTCCGGTCGGCGGAGCAAACGGTAACGTCCGCGTTTCCTGGTCCGTATAGTCCTGCGGCAACCGTCCTTGGTTCGGCCGTCATCCTGGAGTCATTCACGGACCATGGATCAACAGACCGTCACGTATCTGCTGATCGCTGCCCTGCTCGCCACCGCGTTCCTGATCGCGCTCGCCGTGATCGTGCCGCGCATGCCGCGACGCGGCGTCGGCGTGATGGCCGCGGCCACTGCCGCGGCTGGCGCGCCGATGCTCGCAGACGGTGATCTCAACGGGGGGCGAGCGATGAGCGTGGCCAACCAAGCGCCATCCGCGAACGGGCCGAGCGAATCCATCGACGAACCGTCGAGCGACGCGCTCACCGGGCTGCTCAGCGCCAGCCGATGGACGCGCGTCGTGGCCGACGAGGATGCCCGGATCCGGCGCTACCGGCGGTCCGCCACGATCGTGATGATCGAGCTCGACGGGCTGGATCGGCTGACGGCTCGCCTGGGCGATGGTGCTGCGGCACGGCTGGTCCCGGCAGTCGCGGACACGATCCAGCGGCTCGCGCGCGAGGCCGACTTCGTCGCCCGCCTCGGGGATAGCCGCTTCGCGGTGCTGCTGCCCGAAACCGACGAGATCCAGGCGATCAACTACGTCGAGCGCGTCCGGCGGACGTGCGACGTGTGGCTGGAAGCCGGCGCGGTCGCGCTTCGCCTGGCAATGGGCTGGGCCAGCGCCTCGGGCGAGGACAGCCTGCACGAGGCCGGCCGCGTCGCGACGGAGCGGATGTTCGCGGAGATCCACCGCAACGCCCGGCGGACCACCGACCTGGTCGCCAATGGGCCTGCGGCCGACGCTCCGGAGAGCGCCTCACCGGCCGGTTAGTCGCGTCCCAGCCGGATCCCGCGACCCGGCGTGACACCCGTGTGCGCGCCTCCGTCCACAACGACCGTCCCGTTGACGATCACGGTCTCGATGCCGACCGGGTAGCTGCGCGGCTCGTCGTACGTGGCGGTCGCGCGCACC
>DASTYU010000152.1:0-8393 GCA_035764655.1 Candidatus Limnocylindrales bacterium | reverse complement strand
TCCCGAACGTGTGGCCGCTGATCACGAGCCCGACTGCGGCCAGCCCGTGGCCGTGCGACGTCATGTGCAGCGGGGTCATCGTCATGATCAGGACCATCACGACCTGGCCGGTCACGAGCGCCACGATCGCGGCGAGGACCGCCGGGCGGCGGAGCAGGTCGGCCAGGCGTGGCGCGGGCTCGTCACCGGAGCCGGAGTCGATCGCCGAACGGTCGGCGATCTCGAACGGGTCCGGCCGGAGCATCACGAACGACAGGATCGCCGCAGCCCCGACGAACAGGATGGGCACCAGGTACGGACCGGCGAGCTCGGGCAGGCCGAGGCTCAGCGCGACCTCGCCGGAGAAGGCAACGAGGTTGGGGCCGACGACCGCCCCGACGGTCGCGCCCCACACGACCAACCCGATCGTCGATGCACGCCGGCCTAGCGGCACCAGGTCGGCCGCTGCGTACCGCGACAGCTGGTTCGAGCTGTTCCCGAAGCCGATCATCAGCGTCCCGAGCACCAGCAGCGGCAGCGACTGCGTCACGACGGCGGAGGCGGCGACGATCGCCCCGATGACGCTGATCACGTAGCCGGCCGACAACCCGGCACGCCGCTGCCGGGTGCGCGCCATGAGCAGCGCGAGCAACACGGATCCGATCGCCGAGCCGAGCACCACCGAAGCTGCAGGCAGCCCGGCGAGTGCGGCCGTGCCGGTGATCTCCGCCGCCACGATCGTGCCCACGGTGACCGCGGCGATATGCCCGGTGCTCCCGATTGCGACGCCCGCGACGAGGGTCCAGATCGTGCGCTTCCGGAGTGTCGCAAGGCGCGACGGGGAGAGGGACATGGGCGGCGATGATACGCGCCGCCCCGGCGCCTCCGGGCTACGCCAGGCCGAGCGTCAGGGGGACCTGGGGATCGGGTTCCGGATCGACGGCGTCCTCGGCCGACGGCTCGCCCGTTGCCAGTTCGACGAACCGGCACAGGGCGTTTGCCAGGCGCATCTGGTTCGGTGTCCGGGCGCGTGCGCGCAGGAGCGCGGGCGACGCCACGACCACCGCCACGCAGCGGGCCCGGGACGTCGCGACGTTGAGGCGGTTGCGGGAGTACAGGAAGTCCATGCCTCGCGGGGCGAGCTCGGGCGTTGACGTGGTCATGGAGTAGATGCTGATCGGCGCTTCCTGGCCCTGGAACTTGTCGACGGTGCCGACGCGGGCAGGTTCCGGGAGCAGTCGCTTGATCGCACCAACCTGCGCGTTGTACGGGGCGACGATCAGCACGTCGTCCCAGCCGAGGTCGTGGCTCCAACCCTCGTCGTCAGTCCAGCGGCCGCGTTCGACGATCGAGAAGGCGAGCGCGGCAACCGCCTCCGCTTCGACCGGCGACTCCGAGTCGAAGCCGTCGCTCGCGACGGACACGAGGCGCGGGCCGACGCCGTCCACCGGCTCGTCCCCGATCAGCCGCTGCACGACGAGGTGCGGCTGGGACTCGAGGCGCTTGTCATAGAAGACCTCGGACGTGAAGCGGCACAGCTCGGGATGCAGGCGCCACGTCGTTTCCAGGAAGAGTCCCTCGTCCACGGGGATGGTCGCGCGCCCGTCCAGGACGTGCCCCAGGGCGGACGCGTCGGCGCCCGGTGGGTGCGTGCCGCGCAGCGGCTGGGCAAGCTGCTGCGGGTCGCCGAGCAGGACGAAGCTGTCGGCCGCCGCCGCCATCGAGACGACGTTGGCCAGCGACATCTGCCCGGCCTCGTCGACGAACAGCACGTCGACCGAGTTGATCATCGCGTCGGAGGACCACAGCCAGCCCGTGCCCGCCGCGAGGTTGGCAAATCCGGCATCGAGCTGTGCCCGGACCTGTCCGTTGTCCTTGGCGCGCACGACCCGTTCGTCATCGACGACCTGATCCGGGTTGCCCTTCTGCACCGTCCGGACGCCGGCGAACTTCTCCTCGTCCGCGGCCTCGTAGACCGCTTCGATCAGGTTGCAGATGACCTTGTGGCTGTTGGCGGTGATGCCCACCCTCTTCCCAGCGGCGAGCAGGGAGCCGATCATCCGGGCCCCGCTGTATGTCTTGCCGGCGCCCGGCGGGCCCTGGATCGGCAGGACCGTCCGGTCGAGCGACAGCGCCAGCCGCCGGGCAGCGTCCACGTCCGACTCGTCCTGGCGCGCCAGCGGCTCGCCGGGACGGGCGCCAACCCTGGGCGGGCGATTAAGGAGGAAGTCGCGGATCGCCTGGTACGGGCCGTCGCCCTCGATCCCGTGCTCGGCAACCCATTCGCCCAGCCGGATCAGCGATTCCTGCTGCGCGCTGGTCCGGATCCAGTCGAGCGGGACGATCGCCTCTGGGTGGGGCAGGGGATTGTCGGCCGATCCGCGCAGGTCGAGGGTCTGGGCCGCCTCGTCGATCGCCACGAGCTCTGCGGCGCGCCAGCTGAACGGCGAATCGTTCGGGCGCTGCTGCTTCTGGCCCGGGTCGTAGACCTCGCCGCGCCCGATGTCGTAGTCCTGCGGCGGGAACCGGTATCGCCAGACCTGCTTGCCCTTCTCGGGCGGACCCACCGGTGCGATCGGCTCGAGCAGCCCGATGGGACCGTCTTCGTCCACCAGCTCCGCTGGCGTCAGGTCCATCCAGCGGTGGAACTCCCACCACATCGACTTGTCCTCGCGGCGGTGCCACCCCAACAGTTGCGCGAGCAGCCAGCGTGCGTGCTGTTCCGGCGTGCGGCCGGCGCGATCGCTCGACACGTCACCGGCAAGCCGGCTGGCAAGCGCTTCGACCCGCGCTTGTGCGGCGGTGAGCTCCGGGGGCAGCTCCTCGTCGCGATCTTTCGGGCGCGGAACGCCGAGTCCGGTCTGATTCGCCAGCTCGAGGCGCAGCCGCTCCAGCCAGTCGCGCAGGCGCTGGTTGCTGACGACGTCGTCCCGGTTGTATCGCTCGATGCGGTGGAGGTGGTCGGACGCCGGCCGGTCACCCTCCCCGAGCTCCAGCCACTGCTCGAAGGCGACGATGCTCGACCCGGCATCGCGCAGGTCGATCTCGCGTTCGAAACCGTAGAACTGCTCCATCTTCTTGATCGAGTAGCTCTCGACCGATGCACGGAGGCCCTGCCGGACGGCGCGCAGCAGGTCGACGAGGACGCCGCCCCGCAGCAACCGATCCACTTCCCCTTCGCGCGTGCCGTGACGGCCCATCAAGCGCTTGAGCGCGGTCGGCTCGTATGGCGCGTAGTGGTACACGTGGAGCGTCGGGTCGCGCTCGAAGCGCTCCATCACGAAGTCCATGAACCGCTCGAATGCCGCGCGTTCGGCATCGAGCGTGACGGCACCGGTCTCATCACGCGACCAGAAGGCGTGGAACGTGCCGTCGGTCTCGAGCACGCCGAACAGGTAGTCGAGGCCATCCTCGAAGGCGTACGGATCGCCTTCGATGTCGAAGAACAGGTCGTTGGGTGACGGCTCCGGGAGCGTGGCAAGGCCGCGTTCCGCCTCGATCTGCTCGCCGGCCGGCGGGAGCAGCAGCTCGTAGCGCGGTTCGCCGGATTCGCGCCCCTCGAGCTGGAGGCGCGCCTGTTCGCGGATGCGCGTGAGCGCCTGCTCGCTGGTGCCCTCGATCTTCGGGTCGGCGGGAAGCGGCAGCCTGCCGAGCGCTTCCAGCGTCATGACGCCGCGATCGATGAGCGCGCGCCGCTGTCGCGCCGAGATTCCGGCGACCAGGCTGAGGTGGTCGTCGTCGCGACGGCGCTTGCCGCAATCGATCGCCCAGCGACACACAGCGCAGTGGTCGACGGGCTCCGGATAGGTCGATTCGGAGGGGAACGCCAGGGTCTCCGGATCGGCCAACGCGTCGAGGAAGCGCGCCTTCGCCGCGCGGTAGTAGGCCATGAAGTCGTCGACGCGGAGCACCTCGACGGTGTGTGAGCTGCCTCCCAACGCGACGTGCATCCACTCCGGCACCACGCCCTGGATCGCCGTCAGCATCTCGACGTACGAGCAGATCTGGAGGACGGCGCTGGCCTTCACGTGGCGGGCGAGCTTCGTGTCGGCAACTTCGTAGTGGTACGGGCCGAAGCGAGACGGCCTGTCCGGCGTTTCGCGGCGAAGCAGGAAGTCGGCGTGGCCGCGCCACGTGCCGTCGAAGAAGGTCGCCTGGTAGATGACGTCGGGTCCCTGCGCGATGGCGTCGCGCGTGGCAGCGGCGGCCGCGCGCAGCTGCGCGCCGCGGTCCTCGATCGAGCCATCGAGCTCGATCGCGACCACCGTCTTGCCCTCGGCGCGGAGGTCGGCGAGGAAGCGCTGCTCGTGTTCGAAGCCGCGCTTGCGGATGATGTCCAGCTCCGGATCGTTGCGTTCCGGGCGCACGGTCAGACCCGCCATCGCGGCGCGCTCGAGCTGCGTCAGGTGCTCGCAGGCCAGATAGCCGACCAGGTCCGTGGCGGCGTAAACCGGACGACCGTCGATCAGTTGCACGTCGCCTCCACGATAGCGGGGCGGCGTGTCAGCTTGCCTGTCACGGCGCGGCTACGATTCGGGCGTGGTGGCGAAACGGCGCGATGCCGAGGGCAAGATTTCAGTCGGTCCGACCTGGGAGTCGATCGTCGAGCGGCAGATCCGCGAAGCGATGGAGGAGGGGCGGTTCGACGAGCTCCCGTATCGCGGCGAGCCGCTCCCGGGGGACGACGATTCGGCCGCCGGCGAGCGCGCGCTCGGGTTCCGGGTGCTGCGCAACGCGGGCGTCGCGCCCCCGTGGATCGAGGCGGACAAGGAGGTCCGGGCGCTGCTCGCCGATCGCGACGCGCTGCTGGCTCGGGCGGCGCGGGCGGGCGAGTCGGCGCGGCCTCGGCTGAGGCGCGAGATCGAGGGGATCGTCGGTGCGGCGAACCGGGCGATCGAACGGCTCAACTCGGAGGCGCCCACCGAGCGCCAGCACCGGCGCCTGCTGACCTCGGGCAGGAGCGTGCGCAGCTGGAGGCGGCATTCCGGGGCTGAACAGACCCGAGTTGGCCAAATTCCCACCCACGGACACTTGGGCCAACAAGGCTCCGCGCGACGGGGTCTATCGGCCGCGGAATCGGCTCTTTGTCCGGCCAAATTCTCACCCGGTGAGACTCTGGCCACCGGATCAGCCGACCCGTGCGACAGAACCTGGCCTAAGGATCTCCGGGTGCAACTTTGGCCACGAAACTAGAGGATGATCTCGCCCGCGGCCGTCGTGAGGACGACCGCCGCGACCTCGGCCGGGCCATCGATCACCCTTATGGGCAGCGTGTGCTCGCCCAGCCACGCGGCCACTCGATCGACACTTCCGCCCAGCACGACACGTGCGATCGAGGCGCGCGGTGCCGCCACGGAACCGGGGTAGGGCACGCCCTCATCCCATTCGATGAAGAACGGCAGGCAGGGTTCGGCGATCGCTTCGTCGATGCCGGCACTGCGCCATCTGAGCTCGCTCCCGGAAGGCGTCACCCGCGACCCGCTCCGAATCGGCAGCTCCAGTCGGCCGGCGACCTCATCCAGGGCCGACGTTCTAACCGCCCAGCCGATCAGCCGGCCTTCGTCGGTCGCGCCTCGGTCCACCCACCAGCCGAAGCTGCTCGCGGTCGCAGCAGCCGAGTCGACCACAGCGACCAGCTCCAGGTAGGTCGAGCCAAGCGGGATGATCCGGTTCGCGGTCCCGAAATCGCGATGCCGGCCGCCATCATTCGACGCCAGCCCGTGCCGGGATTCGAAGTCGCGCGCGGCGGCATCGAGGTCGGTGACCGCGATCAGGACATGGTCCAGCTCCACGCGCCGAGGGTACCTAGCCGAACAAGGCCTCGACGGCCTCGGTGAATACCTCGGTGTGGCGATCCACGTCGGCCGCGGTCGTGGCCGGGGACATCAGGGCCATGTTGTGGAACGGCGTCATGAGGATCCGCCGGTTCATGGCCCACAAGTGCAGGAACGCCTCGAGCTCCGGGTCGCTGTTGTCCCACTGCTCCTTGCCGGTTCGAGGCGGCTGGGGCGTGAAGTGGTACTCGGCTCGCGCACCCAGCCGGGTGACGTGCCACGGGACGTCGTGCGAGCGAATGACGGAATCGACCCCGTCGGCCCACTGAGCCCCGAGTGGGAGCATGCGCTCGAACGCCGCGTCGGTGAGGACCTCCGCGAGGGTCGCCCTCGCCGCAGCGAGCGACAGGGCGTAGCCGGCCAGCGTCCCCCCGATCCCGCCGACGTCCGCGTCCTCGTAGCTGGTTGCGGCGCGAATCCTGTCGGCGACCTCGGCAGAGAAACCGTAGGTGGCGATCGGGATGCCGCCGCCGATCGTCTTGCCGATCACGAGCATGTCGGGTTCGAGGCTCCACGCTTTCGTCGCCCCGCCCGGCCCGGCGCAGATGGTGTGCGTCTCATCGATGAGCAGGAGCGCGCCGGTTCGCCGGGTCAGCTCACGGACCGCCTCCAGGTAGCCCTCGTCGGGCAGCACGATGCCGATGTTGGTCAGCGCGGGCTCGAACAGGACGACCGCCACGTCCTCGTCCGCCAGCGCCTGCTCGAGGGCCGCGACGTCGTTGAACTCGACGACGCGGGTTGTCTGCGCGACATCGACCTGCGGCCCGATCGATCCCTGGCGCGGCACCACGCGACCGCTGTCGTCGAGCACGGCGAACGTCTCGTCGACCGTGCCGTGGTAGCAGTAGTCGTGGACGACCACCTTCGAGCGACCCGTGATCTGTCGACCCAGTCGAAGCGCGAAGCGGTTCGCGTCCGTGGCCGACAGCGTGAACTGCCAGAACGGCAGACCGAATCGGCGCTGGAGCTCCTCGCCGACCCAGATCGCGTCCTCGGTGGGGAGCATGTGGGTGATGCCGCGGCGCAGCTGCCGCTCGACGGCCGCGACGGTCGCCGCCGGGCCGTGCCCCGCCATCGCACCGGTGTCGCCGAGGCAGAAGTCGATGTAGTCGTGTCCGTCGACGCAGCGGAAGGACGCACCCTCGGCCGACTCCACAAACGGCGGAAAGGGGCTTGCCCAACGGACCATCCAGTTCATCGGGACGCCGTCGTGGAGGGATGCCTTCGCCCGCTCGAAGAGTTCCATCGAGCGCGGGTGCTCGCCGGCGAAGCGTTCGCGTTCGGCGGCATGCAGCGTTTCGAGCCTGGCGCGATCGAGCGTTTTCATCGGAGCAGCATGGTCGCTTGCGTCACGAGCATCTGCGCTATCTCACGCGACGCGACTCGGGCATGATGGTCCCGATGGCGATCCGCCCGCGCTACGTCTGGCTGCTCCTGGTGCTGGTCGCGACGCTGGCAGCATGTGGTGGGACGACGAGCTCACCGGTCGATTCGGAGGCGGCTCCGAGCCCGGCCGCGCTCACCGACTCACCTGCCACCCAGGTGCCGCCTTCGAGCTCAGCGCCCTCGCTTCCCGCAGACGCCGGCGGTCCGTACGCCGAAGCGCTGGTCGCGGCGCTCGGTGCCGAGGATCTCGTCACCCACATCGAGCAGTCGGCCAAGGTCACGACAAGCGTGGCCCCCGACACCGAGATCACGGCCGACCTGGTTGGCGACATCTCCGGAGACGATCTCGCGATGGTTATTGAATTGAGCGCGCCCGGCGTCACACAGGCGAGCGAGCTCGTCGTCGTCGGCGACACGGCATATACCCGGGTCGACGGGGAGGACTGGATCAGCGCACCGCGTGCGGCGATCGCCGAATCGGTCGCCGGGCTGCTCGACAACCTGCGGGTCGTCGAGGATCCGAACCAGCTGCGCTACGTCGGGCTCGCGGACTTCGAGGGCCGGCAGCTCCATCATCTCGTTGCGGCGACACAGGTTCCGTACACACCATCGACCGGCGGCACGGGGCACTTCGAGACCCTCGATGTATGGATCGAGGACGACGGGACGCCCGTCAGCCTGCGCGGCGACTTCAGCGCGATCGACGCCGCGGGCAACCGCGGGGAGGGCACCAGCGAAATGCGCTTCTCCCGGTTCGGCGAACCGGTCGAGATCGAGGCGCCGGATCTCGGGGAGTCGGCAGCGCCCTCAGGCGGTTAGTGCGGGCGGAGCGTGTAGCCGCAGATCGGGCACATGGCGACGCCGCTGGTCGGATCGACGTCGAGGAAGCTGGCGCAGCCATTGGTGCGGCAATAGGGCCGGCTCGACTGCATGGTGCGCCGACGCATGCGGCGCATGGAACTGGCGCGACCCGCAAGGGACGCTGTGGTTGTACGGGTAAGCACGGTTGGTTCTTCGATTCCCTTCTGCGCGCACGACGGCGGGTTGGGCGGCCTGCGCGGCTCACAAGTGGCGCTCGTCACGGCCGGAATGAGGCCGGAGCGGCGGTGATCCGATGCTGGTGCACGGGAGCGCGATTTCGCGTCGCTCGACCGTGGTCCTCGCTACGGATTGACAACGAGAAGCATGAGCCTC
>DASTYU010000151.1:0-5336 GCA_035764655.1 Candidatus Limnocylindrales bacterium | reverse complement strand
ACGGCCCAGGAGTTGCATTCGATGAACGACGACACGGCCCCTGCACGAGCCACCCGGCGCGAGTGGATCGGGCTCGCCGTCCTGACCCTCGCCGCGCTCGTCTACGCGATGGACCTGACGGTGCTCAACCTCGCGATTCCGCGCATCAGCGAAGAGCTGATGCCCTCGAGCGTGCAGCTGCTGTGGATCCTCGACATCTATGGCTTCCTGGTAGCCGGCCTGCTGATCACGATGGGCACGCTCGGCGACCGGATCGGCCGGCGGAAGCTGCTGCTGGCCGGCGCGGCGGGGTTCGCGGTTGCATCGATCGCCGCGGCGCTGTCGACGAGCGCGGAGATGCTCATCGCGAGCCGTGCCGTCATGGGCGTCGCCGGCGCGACGATCGCCCCGTCGACCCTCTCCCTGATCTTCACGATGTTCCTGGACCCGAAGCAGCGGACGACCGCGATCGCGATCTGGATCGCGGCGTACTCCGCGGGCGGCGCGATCGGCCCGGTGCTCGGCGGCATCCTGCTCGAGTTCTTCTGGTGGGGCTCGGTCTTCCTGATCGGCGTCCCGGTGATGGCACTCCTGCTCCTCGTCGGACCGCGGGCACTGCCCGAGTACAAGGACCCGAACGCCCGCCCGCTCGACCTCCTCAGTGCCGGGCTGTCGCTGCTCGCGATCCTGGGGGTCGTGTACGGCCTGAAGCTCATCGCGCAGGACGGTGTCGGCACGCTGCCGCTCGCGTCGATCGTCGTCGGTGTCGCGCTCGGCGCCGTGTTCGTGCGCAGGCAGCTGCACCTCGAGTCGCCGATCATCGACGTCCGGCTCTTCCGGATCCGCGCGTTCAGCGCCTCGCTCGCGTCGTACTTCCTCGGGATCTTCGTCGTCGTCGGATACTTCCTGCTGATCGGCCAGTACCTGCAGCTGGTGCTCGGGCTGACGCCACTCGTCGCGGCGCTCTGGTCACTGCCGTCCGCGATCGGCTTCATCATTGGGTCGGTCACCGCGCCTCGCTACATCCACCGCTTCCGCCCGTCGCTGATCATGGGCGGCGGGATGGCTGTGGCGGCCGTCGGGGCGGTGCTTCTGCTCGGCGTCACGGCGTCCGGCGGCACCAGCCTGTACCTCATCGTGGGGGCCTCGCTCGTGATGTCGGTCGCGCTGTCGCCCGTGATCACCCTCGCCACGGAGCTGATCGTCGGTAGCGCGCCGCCGGAGCAGGCCGGAGCCGCGACCGGCGTGTCCGAGACAAGCGGCGAGCTCGGCGGGGCGCTCGGGATCGCGATCCTCGGCAGCATCGGCACCGCCGTCTATCGCTCGAACCTCGCGGCCGATCTGCCGACCGGGATCAGCCCCGAGGTCGCGGATGCGGCGCGCGACACGCTCGGTGGGGCGATCGCCATTGCGGAGACCCTCCCGGCGGAGCTCGCCGCCGCAGTCGTCGCCGCGGCACAATCGGCGTTCGTGGACGCAATCCACGTCGTGGCCGTTGTCTCCGGCGTGGGTGCGGTACTGACGGCGATCGCGGCGGCACTTGCCCTGCGTGGCGTACCTGCCCGGTCGGGGTCGGAATCGGGAGCGGAGGAGGCGGCTCCGGAGGTGGCCGTCCAAACCTGACGGCACCCGGCAGGTTCGCCGCGTAGATTTCGCGGGATGAGCGAGGACGCCCCCGCGCTGAGGGTGACCGAGGGCCGGGAACGCGCAGCCGCCGTGGGCCTGGTGGTCGTCGCGTGCACATCGCCCCAGATCGGGGCGGCGCTCGCGGTGACGCTGTTCGACGAGCTCGGGCCGGCGGGCGCGGCCTTCCTCCGGCTGGCCTTCGCGGCGGTCATCCTGCTGGTGATTTGGCGTCCCCGCCTGGCCGGCGATCTGCGGCTTCCGGCGGCGTTCGGCCTTGCGCTCGGCCTCATGAACTGGACGTTCTACGAGGCACTCGACCGGATCCCGCTTGCCATCGCAGTGACCATCGAGTTCACCGGTCCGTTGCTCGTCGCGGTGATCGGCTCGCGGCGGCCGCTGGACGGGCTGTGGATCGCGCTCGCCGCAGCCGGGATCCTGCTACTCGTGGGTCCCGGCGGCGGATCCCTGGACCCGGTCGGTGTCGGCTTCGCGCTCATCGCCGCCGTGTGCTGGATGTCCTATATCTACCTGAGCAAGCGCACGGGCGCGGCCTTCCCGGGCGGCTCGGGTCTCGCGCTCGCGATGGTGGTCGGCGCACTGGTGGTGCTGCCGGCGGGGGTGCTCCAGGCCGACGGCGCGCTCGTGCAGCCCAACCTCCTGGGCTCCGCCCTCGTCGTGGCGCTCCTCTCATCGGTGCTGCCCTACTCGCTCGAGCTCGAAGCCCTGCGCCGGCTGCCCGAGTCCGTGTTCGGCGTGCTGATGTCGCTCGACCCCGCGGTCGCCGCGCTGGTCGGGTTCCTCGCGCTCGGCCAGGCCCTGGGCGGTCGAGAGGTCCTCGGGATCGCCATGGTGGTCGTGGCCAGCGCCGGGGCGGCGGGCCTCAGCCAGCGGACGGCCGTGCCTCCCGCCTGATCCGAGCCATGGGCGGGCCCTACCTTCGATGTCCAGTCGTCGAGGCCAAAGATGAATGCGGCGAAGTCGACCTGACGGCTCAGCTCAAAAAGTCGGTCCAGTGTTGAAACGCCGGGCGTGAACGCCGTCGTCCACGGCTGGATCTCGGCGATGTCCTGGAGCCCTCGGCCGACGGCCCCCCAGCAGCTTCTCTTGCTGGGTGGATGATCCGAGGAAGATGCGAGGCTTCGTCAGTCCTTCAACTGGGACGTCATGGCTGGCGAGCAAGGCTTCGAACTCGCAATCCCTGTCCGAAGCCAGGTGCCTTACCGGCAAGCCACTCGCCAGCAGTGACGGATGAAGTCTAGTCCCGATCCAGCGTCGTCCGGCTCACGCCAGCCAGCGACCGTCCTTCATCACATCGCGTCCTTCGATTTCGGCGTAGCCGCGAAAGGCCTGGATACGTGTTGGACGGAGCACGAAGAGGCGCCAGTCGGGGCCCTGTTCTCCGGGATCCCAGCCGGCGGCGCGCTCGAACGCAGTCCGCGGCGGAGTGGCCTCGACCGCCGGTAGTGCGCGCGTCAGCGCGGCCTCGATGACGATCGCATCATCGGCATCGCCGAGCGCCAGCCGCGCCACCTGGCTCTGCTCGAGGTTGCGCGCGGTGCGGCTCGACCCGCGCGTGGTGACCACGATCGACTCGCCATCCCACACAGCCTGGACCACGATGACGTAGGGCACCGAACCGGCAGCCGTGGCCAGCCAGGCATGGCCGTTCTGCTGCAGCGTCAGAAGCACGTCTGCCTTGCGCTGCAGTACGGATCGAAGCTTAGTCATGGGCCGATGTCCCCGACTGCGCCTGGACCTTGGCCCACGTTCCCTCGACCGATGGCGCGCGGTTGAAGACCGGTCGTCTGGGCTCAGCGTCTGTGTCGGCAGCGACATGGCACATGCGGCGCCTCCCTTCTTGCTTCCCCTTCAAGGATGAGCGTTCGCACAAGCGAGAGAGGCTGTCGCGTGCCAGACGTGGGCGATGGTGGTGGTCACCACGGTCGTCTCGCTGGTGCGATATACCTTGGCCCATGCGTTGGAGCGCGTGGTGAGCGAGAGCCTCGGTGGCACGGCACCGTGACCGGCAGCGTCCAGAAGGGGACCCGATGCGCGATCTGAGCACCCTTCCCAAGGTCGAGTTGCACCTCCATCTCGAAGGCACCCTGGAGCCGGAGACTGTGCTGGAACTGGCCCGCCGCAACAAGGTCGAGCTGCCCTACGCCGACCTTGAGGACCTGCGCGGTCGGTACGAGTTCACCGACCTGCAGAGCTTCCTTGACCTGCTCTACGCGAACCTCGCCGTGCTGCAGACCGAGGAGGACTTCAGCGACCTGGTGACCGCCTACGTCGCGCGGGCGGCCGCCGGCGGCGTACGCCACGTCGAAGCGTTCTTCGACCCGCAGCCCCACGTCGCCCGCGGCATCCCGCTCCAGCGGGTCCTGGACGGCCTGGCGTCGGGCATCGCCGCCGCCGAACACGACCACGGCACGACCGTCGAGCTGATCGCCTGCTTCCACCGGGACCGCTCCGAGGAGCAGGCCCTGGCCATGCTGGCCGCTCTGCAGGAAGCCGGTGCGCCGATCATCGGAATCGGTCTGGACTCGGCCGAGGTCGGCAACCCGTCCGCCAAGTTCCAACGCCTGTACGCTCGCGCCGGTGAACTGGGACTCCACCGGGTCGCTCACGCGGGCGAGGAAGGAGGGGCCGCATCGGTGACCGAGGCGCTCGACCTGCTGCACATCGAGCGGGTTGACCACGGCATCCAGGCGATCGATGACCCGGTCCTGATGGATCGGTTGGCGCGCGCCGGGATCCCGCTGACCATGTGTCCGCTGTCGAACGTACGGCTCCGGTGCGTGGACACGCTGGCGGACCATCCGCTGCCGGCCTTCCTCGAAGCGGGCGTCTTGGTCACAGTCAACTCCGACGACCCGGCCTATTTCGCGGGCTACGCGAACGCGAACTACGAGGCCCTGCGGGCAGAGTTTGGCTTCAGCGACGAGGTGATGGCCCGGTTGGCGCGCAACTCGGTCACGGCCAGCTTCCTGCCCGAGGGGCGGAAGGCGGGGCTGCTGAGCGAGATCGACGCCTGGATCGCCACGCGACCGAGCTGACGCCGACGGAGCGCCTGCATCCGGCCCACCTGCAACATGACCGGCAACGCGGCACCGGCAACTGTTTGCGACAACGGTCGCTGTGCTCACGCTCGAATTGGAGGGAGTGGAGCCGACACTCGGATTTGAACCGAGGACCTGCTGTTTACGAAACAGCTGCTCTACCGCTGAGCTATGTCGGCCGGACCTCCAATATAGCCGATGACTTCTGATAGCAGCTGTTCCCACGCTCGGCGCTAGAGGGCGGCACGCCCCGATCGACAGGCGCACCTCGAACAGCTGATGACTGGGGACACCACTGCCGTGGTATCAGGCGAGCGGATCGGAAGGTGCGTACCAGTTGGCGCGGAGTCGCCCCTAATGCAGGAGCTGGATCGAGTCGATGATCGCGTGCATCTCTGCTAGGTCCTCGGGCAGCGTCCCCGCGAAGTCCCCGTTCTGGATCACCACGGGCACGCCGTCCACGTCGAGGCTCCAGATGTGCCACCGATGGTTCAGGCCCCGGGCATAGAGAGCCGGCACCCATGCGTCGTAGCTCTCGGGACAATCGGAGATGTCCGCATGCACCTGAAGGTCAAGGTACGTCCCGCCGTGACGTCGAACGTCGAGCGCGTCTATCCCTTCCAGGTCCTGCTTCCGGCCGCCGAGACGGGGCTCGACCGCGGGTGACCGGCT